>NZ_JAVREK010000016.1:0-130557 GCF_031845375.1 Streptomonospora wellingtoniae | reverse complement strand
GCGCCTACCGGGTACTCAAACGCCATCTGATCGATGTGATCTACCGGGCCATGGTCCGGGACCGGGCGGGGTGGGTCCATGCCGCGATCGAGCATCATCTCGCCGCTTGACATAGAAGGGTCAACGGTGCTGTGCCCGGAGCCCCGACGGCGATGAATCCCGCCGCGGAGCCCGGTCTGCCCTCCAGAGCCAGAGCGACTCCACCCGAGGAGAGCACCATGACCGCTACCTACGCCTTCGACGTCTTCTCCAGCATCGACGGCTTCGGCGCCGCGGGCGGCGACTGGACCGGGTACTGGGGCAAACAGGGGCCCGAGCTGCTCGACCACCGCCTGGCCCTGTACGGCGGGCGGCAGCGGATGGTCTTCGGCGCCAACACCTACCGGGCGTTCGCGCAGATGCTGGCCTCGAGCACCGAGGAGTCCGACGTGCGCGACCCGTGGGTGACGCGGATGGTCAACCTGCCGGCGACGGTGGTCTCGACCACGCTGGAGGAGCGGCTCGACTGGCCGGACGCCACCGTAGCGAGCGGCGACGCCGTCGAGGTCGTGGCCCGACTCAAGGAGGAGTCCGAGGTGCCGCTGCGCTCGCACGGCAGCCTGTCGATGAACCGGGCCCTGATGGCGGCCGGGCTGGTCGACCGCGTCCAGGTGACGTTCTTCCCGGTGATCACCGGTCGGAGTGGATTGGACCGGATCTTCGAGGGTGCGGCCGACTTCGACCTCGAACTGGTCGAGAGCCGCACGCTCGACGGCCGCATCCAGGAGCTCGTCTACCGGCCCATCGTGCACGCCTGAGTCCCTCCCGGTTTCCCGCCCGCCGAGCGGGCGGGCCGGCGGGAGACGGGCAGGAGCGGTCGCCGCGCCTCCCTCGCTTGGCGGGTGTGCGCAGCTGCGCGGATGCCGGCCGCGCGCCTAGCGGGCGTTCCCGGAGCTCCGCGGCGGCGTTTCCGACGGCGCGGCCGTGGCGGAGAATGCGCGGCTTACGGCGGTGGCCAGGCTGGCCCGGCGGCGGTCGTGGTCAGCGCCGGGGTCGGCCGCTGTGGTGGTGAAGGTGAGGCTGCTCGGCGACCAGGTCATGGCCATCGAGATGACCATGGAGTGCACCTCGGCTGCGGGCAGGGCAGGGTCGATGTGCCCGCTGTGCTGGGCTTCGGTGATGGCCTGGATCTTGGGGTGCTCGGCTTCGGCGGAGAACAGATGGCCGGCGGGTGTGCGCTCCAGGCGAGCCCAGGTGGCCAGGCGCACGAGCTGCGGATGGGCGAGGTAGGCGTCGTAGAGGCGGACGGCGTAGCCGGGCAGGTCCTCCGCTGTCAGGGGCGCGGCGTCGAGTACGCCTGCGACCTGGTCAGCGAGGACGGCGTCGAACAGCTCCTCCTTGCTGCCGTAGTAGGCGTACATCTGCGCCTTGCTGACCCGCGCCTCGCCCGAGATGCGGTCGACGCGCGCACCGGCTATGCCGTGAGCGGCGAACTCGGCGGTGGCCGCGTCCAGTAGGCGCCGCCGACTGGCCTGTCCCTTGTCCATGGCTCCAGCTTAAACGAACTGGTTCGTTTGCAATCCGTTAAGGGCGGATCTAGGGTCGACCAGGACGAACGAACCAGTTCGTTTCCTAGAAAGGAGACGCCGTGACCGCCCCACTCAAGCTGGACGACGCCGAGCGTCCGGCTCCCTCCTTCCTCGACGGCAAGGCCAAGCAGCTGCTGATCGACGGCGCGTGGACCGCGCCGCGCTCCGCCGAGACCTTCGACACCGTCGACCCCACCACCGGACGGGCGCTGGCCCGCGTCTCCTCCGCCGGGCAGGAGGACGTGGACCTGGCGGTCGCCGCCGCCCGCCGCGCCTTCGAGGCGCCGTCGTGGGCGGACATCACCCCCTACGAGCGCAGCAGGGTGCTGCTGCAGATCGCCGACGTCCTGGAGGAGCACACCGACGAGCTGGCCGTGCTGGACTCGCTCGACATGGGCGGCCCGCTGTGGATGACCCGCTGGCTCGTGGAGCACTCGGTGGAGGTGTTCCGGCACTACGCAGGCTGGCCGACGAAGATCTACGGGCAGACGGCGCCGTCCGACCCGGCGGCGTTCAACTACACCCTGCGCCAGCCGCTGGGCGTCGTGGGCGCGATCACCGCCTGGAACGGCCCGATCCTGCAGCTGGCCTGGAAGCTGGGCCCGGCGCTCGCAACGGGCAACACCGTCGTCGCCAAGCCCGCCGCCTGGTCGCCGCTATCCGCACTGCGGATCGGCGAACTGCTGACGGCCACGGATCTGCCGCCCGGCGTCGTCAACATCGTCAGCGGCGGTGCCGCCTCAGGAGAGGCGCTGACCGGCCATGGCGGCGTCGACAAGATCTCCTTCACGGGGTCTCTGGCCGTGGGCAAGCGCATTCTTGCGGCATCCGGCAACGACCTCAAGCGGGTGACGCTGGAACTGGGGGGCAAGTCGCCGACGATCGTCTTCGACGACGCCGACCTGAAGGCCGCCGCCAAGGGCGCCGTCGCCGGGTTCGCCCAGGGCAGCGGCGAGGGATGCGTGGCCGGGAGCCGGATCCTGGTCCAGGAGTCCGTCCGCGAGCGGTTCCGGGAGCTGCTCGTCCAGGAGATGCACGCCTACACGCTCGGGGACCCCTTCCACCCGGACACCCGGATGGGGCCGCTGGCCTCGCGCCGCCACTTCGAACGGGTGTCGTCCTACCTGGAGTCGGCCCGCGAGGACGGCGGCACGCTGGAGACGGTCGGCCCAACCGGACATGGCCTGTACATGCCGCCCACGTTCGTCGAAGGCGTCGGCAGCGACGCCCGGGTCGTGCGCGAGGAGGTCTTCGGCCCCGTCGCGTCGCTGATGGCGTTCACCGACGCCGAGGACGCCATCGCCCAGGGCAACGACACCGTCTACGGCCTGTCCGCCTCCGTGTGGACCTCGAACCTCACCCGGGCCCACCGCACCGCCGCACGCCTGCGCGCCGGAACCGTCTGGATCAACGCCTTCGGCGACATGAGCGCCGGCACCGTGCCGTTCGGCGGTTTCAAGCAGTCGGGCATCGGCCGCGAGCACGGCATCGAGGTTCTGGACGCCTATACCGAGACCAAGACCGTCATGGTGCACTTCTGACTCCGAGCTCCGGCCGGGGCCGCCCTCGGCCGCGTCCCCCGGGGGCGCCCGCACGCACGCCGGCCGGGCAGCGGCGTCACGTCCCGGTAGGCCCAGGGGCCGCTGGACGGTCGCTCGGGGGCGGCGCCTCGGCGGTCTCGTCGGCGGGTGGAGGGGCGGCCAGGTCGGGGGGCGCGGCTGCGGAGCCTCCTTCCGAGCGCGGTTGCGCATCCCCCGCTGCGCCGGCCCCGGCCGTCTCAGGGGTGCCGCCGCCGTCCGACGGCGAGAAGGCGGCCGAGGAGCGCGCCCCCGGCCGGGCGGGGGAGAGGGACCCCTGGTGCCCCTCGGGCGCCTGCCGTTCCTCCGGCATAGGGGGAGGGGGCGGTGCCGGCGTCGACGCGGGCTGCCCCGGGAGAACCGCCGCCTCCGTCGCGCCTGATGTCGCGGCCGCCTCGGACGTCGCGGCCGCCTCGGGATCTTCCGGAGCGGACGCGCTCGCCTCGTCGAGTGCCTCGGCACCCGGCGGAGAGGCGGCACGCGGTTCGCCGGTCTTCGCGGCGCCGGCGGTTCGATCCGGGTTGAGCGCGCCGCCGGATGCGGGCTCCCCCGTCGCCTGCGGCTCGGCGGGCGCGGTCGTGCCGGGCCCGGTCGGCGCGGTCGGCGAACTCTCCCCCCATCCCGACGCCGCCATGTCCGCACCGGTCGGCTCCGTCGGAGGGACGGCCGCAGGCACCGCGCGGCGCGAGCGCCAGGCGAAGAAGCCCCACACCGCCAGCGAAAGCGCGGCGAACCCGGCGAACAGCCCGAGCGTGGACAGCAGGGACTGCGGCACCGTCTTCCCGGCGACCTCGTCGGGGTGCATCAGCAGCAGGTAGCAGAACGCCACCGCCCCGGGCAGCACCGTCCACAGCCACATTCCCCTGCGCCACGACCACAGCCGGTAGCCGTCCAGGAAGCGCATCGGCAGCAGGGCGAACACCGCCGTCTGCACCCCCACCGCGAACACCGAGCGCAGGCACACCTCCGCCAGTTGCGCTCCGATGCCGGCGCCCTCGGCCTGGGAAGCCGGGACCACCGCTCCCCACGCGGCGTAGGCTGCCAGGCTGAGCAGCAGCACGCTGAAGGCACCGGCCCGGGTCGAACGCGCTTCGTCGGCCCGCACCCGCGCCTCCCGCTCCCGCGGTGTCAGAGCGAGCGGTCCCGAGCGGGCCGAGACCGCGACGAACCCGCCGACGAGGCCGTAGAAGTAGCCCGGCTCGAAGTCGGCCGCCCGGGAGGCGGCGGAGCAGACGGCGACGATCAAGAGCGCGGGAACCTGGACCTCGAAGCGCCCCCGGATTCCCGACCACGCCGTGTCGCGCAGCTCGGCCACCCACGCGAAGGCGGTGGTGACCGCGAAGGCGGCCACGAACAGGCCGACGAAGTCCAGCACGGGCCGGGCGTCGGGTCCGGTCGGCGGGTTCAACAGGACGGGCAGCGCCGCCGCCAGCGCGCAGAAGACGAGGAGGGCCGCCCAGCTGCGCGGGGGCATGCGCCCGCCGCCCGGGCGGGCCGCGGAAAGCACCCGGCTCCACCTGCGCCACCACGGTGTCCGCAGCGGGTTGGCCTCCAGGGTCTTGTTGAAGATTTCGGAGGGGAAGCCGATGAGCAGCCAGGCCGTTCCCGCGGTGCCCGCGGCGACGACGGCAGTGGCCGCAAGCAGGGCGGGGTCGAGCGAGAGCCCGTCCGGTCGCGGGATCCCATCGCCGCGCGGCGCGGTGGCGGCAGGCGCCGGGGCCCCGGCGAAACCGGTGATGACCGGGACGTCGATCCAGGCGTCGAAGCCGAACTCGGCCGGGGCGTCGTGGTACAGCCGGAGCATGTGCAGCCCGGGGGAGACATCGGCGGGCAGCACGACGCGGCCCTCGGCTCCCGTCCCCGCAATCTCGACGTCGCGGCCGTCGAGCTGGGCACTGAGCTGCTCAAGGGTGGGCGGTGCCTCGCCGAGGGGCCCCTCTTCGTTCATCCGCAGCCGGATCGCCCCGTCCACGGCGACCGGGTCGAACCGGTGCACGAACCATCCGCTGCCGGCCATGCTCTGGCGGCGCCAGGGCAGGTCCAGCACCGGCTCGGCCACCCGGCGCCACCGGCCGTCGGTGCCCCGGCATTCGACTTGGAGCACGACGCGGTCGTAGGGGTCGGCCTCCTGGTCGGTGACCTCGATGACCAGGGCATCGGCGGCGGCGTAGTAAACGCGGGTGTCGGTTAGCCGCATCGGGAAGCTCCCGCTGCCGCCCGAGCGTGTCTGATGGCCGGTGCCCTCCAGCCGCACTCCGCGCCCGTTGGCGCCCCCGGTCCCGGTGACGCCCTCCGGCAGGGCGCAGGCCGCCGGTGCCTCGTGGAGGGTGATCAGGTACCGGATTCCCTCGGCGCTCTGGAAGGGGTAGACGGCCACGCCGTTCTCGTCGGGGTCCGCTGCCGGGGGAGCGGCGTCGATCGCCGCGTCCTCCACCGGGCTCGTCGCCGGGTCCGCCGCGCCACCGGGTGCGGGTTGCGGCGCGGACCCGCCGGGTTCCGGGGATGTGGGCGCGGCCCATGCGGCAGGCGCGGCGGTCAGCCCCGCCAGGAGCAGCGCGAGCACTGCGATCCACCGACGCGCGGCCCGCGCGAGCAGGAGCGCAAGGCACGGGCGGCGAGGTCCCGGTCCTTCCCCGGCCCGGGACGTCGACCCCCGGCGGAGGCGGAGAGGAGGTCGGCTTCGGGTCGGCTGGACACAACTGCGACGCCACCCCATGGGGTCCCCTCCCGCACGGGCGATCGGTAGTCAGCAGTATGGCGCCTTATTGCGGATTCATCAGCGGATGCGGAAAACGGTTCTGCCGATTGTTCCCGTCGACCGCATTCGCCTGCGCGCGTCCGGGCCGCGAGCCGCAGTCGGCTCTGATCAGGGTTCAGGAGGATGTCTGCGAAGTGCTGCCAAGCGGCTACCCGGGTGCGGGCTGCGGGACCTTGCCGACCGCTGCAACACGGCGAGCCGGCCCGTCGCGCGTGGCCGCGATCGCTCCGGAACCGGCGTCGCTGTGGAACTCCGGCGCACCCGGGTGCCGAGTCGGCCCGGCGCGGCTGCGAGACCGTGGGGGTCGACCTCGTGCCGAAGGCGATCGAGGCCGCCCGGCGCGCGGGGCCTGCGGCGGTCACCTACGGCGTCGGTGACCGCCGCAGGCCCCGAATCGGCCGGACTCGGCACCTTCGAGCTCTTCCTCGACATCGGCTGCTTCCAGGGCCTCGACGCGGATCAGCGGGCCGCCGAGGGGCGGGGTGCGACGGCGCTGGCCATGCGAGGAGCCACGCTGCTCATGCTCGTTTTCGGGCCGTCGCGCTATGAGCGGCTTGTCGAGGGCGTCTCCCAGAAGGAGGTCGAAGCCTCCTTCCCCGGATGGGAGCTGCTCGCGGTCGAGGACGCGGACACCGCCGGCCTGTGGTGGCCTATGAACCGGACTTCGCCGAAGCGGTACCGGTTCCGCCGTCGCGCCGAGTGATGCAGCGCCGGCAGGGCAGGCGTGCTTGTCCGGGAGTTCCACGCCCTCCCCAAGATCGCGCCAGGGGACACCGGTTCTGATGCGGTGGAGGATCGCGTTGACGGTCCTGCAGTGGTCGGCGCATCGGCCGCCCTTGGGCGGATCGGCGGGCATGAGCGGGGAGAGCAGGGCCCACTCGGCATCGGTGAGGTCGAAACGACCGGAGCAGGCCCTGGCTAAACGCCGTTGGAGGACGGCGCGCCCGCGCCGTCCGAGGTCGGCTCGGGTTGCGTGTGGAGGATCTCGCGGGCCTGCTCCGCGGCGGAGGTTATGCTCTCGCCGACGAAGTCGACGAAGCGGGCGATGTTCTCCAGCCGCGCGGCGGCCGGGGTGTCGGGCCCGAGGACGTCGACGCCCTGGCGGGCGGTCCGGGCGAACTCGGCGTTGGACCGGGCAGCGGCGATCATCGACTGGTACCAGACGTCGCCGTCGACGAGATAGCGCTCGCGGCGGTTTTCGCCGCGTTCCCGGCGGACAAGGCCCTGGCCTTCGAGATAGGCGACCGCCTTGGATACGGACGCCGGGCTGACCTGGAGGCGCCGGACGAGCTCGGAAGCGGTCAGGCTCCCCGCGTCGGTGGTGAACAGGCAGGTGAGCACCCGGGCCATCATCTTGGGTACCCCCTGGCGCATCAGGCGGGTGGTCAACACCTCCTCGTACTCTCGCACGGCCTCGGGGTCGCGTCCGCGGGCCTGTTCGGGCGGCTGCACCCCCGGGGGGGCGGCCTGCCTGCGCTTGCGGTGCTCGGTTGCGCGGTGGGCCAGGTCGGCGCGGTAGGCGGTGGGACCGCCGTTTCTCATCACCTCGCGCGTGACCGTCGAGGTGGGGCGGCCGAGGCCTCTGGCGACCTCCGCATAGGCGAGCCCGTCGGCCAGACCGAGTGCGATCTGCTGGCGTTCCTGCTGGGTGAGTCGGCCTCCCGGCACCGGGACCTCCCTCCGCGCTTCCTTGACCCAGAACATAGCTTTCACTTGCATCGAATGCAACAGTCGATCGCCAGTCGTTGCATTAGGTAGAAAGTCATTGCAACGATTTAGAGCATTTGAGCTGCAGTTACTAAAAATTATTGCAACAACCTCGTTGCTCGATTGTGAAACGCAACGTAGCGTTTGCGATGTCGGAAACGCAGGGGTCGACGCCGCCTGCGACGACGGCGCCCTGCGGATCCGGCACGACATCCCGGTCGGCACGTCGGCCGGACCGCAGGACCTCCGGCCCGGCCCACCGAGGCCGCGGGCGCCAACGCGCGGCGAGCATCGCCGATCGAACCCGAGTAGGAAGAGGAGACACACGATGGACAACGGCAGCGGCGGCTTCCGCGAGTCAGGGCTGCGCAGGATGCGCGACGTGCTGGAACGGCATGTCGAGTCCGGGAAGATCCCCGGCCTCGTCGCGTTGGTCGACCGGGGCGGTGAGGCACACGTCGAAGCGATCGGGACGATGCGCCACGACGGTGGCGGGCCGATGCGGCGGGATACCGTGTTCCGGATGGCCTCGACCTCGAAGCCGGTTGCGATCTCGGCGGCCATGGTCCTGCTCGACGAGTGCCGGCTCCGACTGGACGACCCCGTCGAGCGGTGGTTGCCCGAACTCGCCGACCGGCGGGTACTGAAGCGGCTCGACGGTCCGCTGGACGACACCGTTCCCGCGCGGCGGCCGATCACCGTACGGGACCTGCTGACCTCCACGTTCGGGCTCGGCATGGACATGACGGCGCTGGGCTCCCCGATCATGACCGCGATCTTCGAACAGGGGCTCACGCCCAATCTTCCCGAGCCGATGCCCGAGCCGGACGAGTGGATGCGCCGCCTCGGCGGGCTGCCGCTGATGCACCAGCCTGGAGAGCGCTGGCAGTACCACATCAGCAGCGACCTGCTCGGCGTGCTCGTCGCCAGGGTCACGGGGCAGCCGTTCGATGAGTTCCTGCGCGAACGCATCCTCGAACCCCTGGGCATGAAGGACACCGGTTTTCACGTGCCCTCCGACGAGATCGGCCGCCTGCCGCTCCTCTACGCTCCCGACCCGCAGACCGGAGAGTTCCACGTGTGGGACGAAGCCGAGGGGGGACGCCACAGCCGGCCTCCGGCGTTCCAGGGCGGCGGAGGCGGGCTGGTCTCCACCGCGGACGACTACCGCGCCTACTTCCGGATGCTGCTGAACGGCGGGATGCACCGGAACAAACGGATCCTTTCCAGGCCCGCCGTCCGGCTCATGACCACCAACCGCCTCACGCCCGAGCAGCAGGCCGCCCGAAACGCCATGGCCGCCGACAACGTCCACGTGTCGTTCGGCCAAGGCCAGCAGGGCGGCTGGGGCTTCGGGATGGCGGTGCGCACCTACCGCGGCGACTACGCGCCCATCGGCCAGTTCGGCTGGGACGGGGGCAGTGGCACCTCGACCTACGCCGACCCCGAGAACCAGGTCACCGGAATCCTGCTCAGCCAGGTCGGGATGTCCGTCCCGGACTCGGCGCGGCTCATCCACGACTTCTGGACGACCCTCTACCAGGCGATCGACGACTGACACCGGCGCCCCGACCGGCGGTCCCCTGCAGACCGGCCACGTCGCGGGGCCGGGCTAGGGTGAGGGCATGATCGCGGTTGACTCTTATGAGCTGAACGACGGCAACTCCCTGCCTGCGGTGGGGTTCGGCACGGTCTCGCTGCGCGGTGACGACGGGGTGGCGGTGATGCGCACCGCTCTGGAGTCCGGCTACCGGCTGCTCGACAGCGCCGTCAACTACGAGAACGAGGAGGAAGTCGGCCAGGCGGTGCGCACGTCCGGCGTGCCCCGGGAGGACGTGCTCATCACCACGAAGATCCCAGGGCGGCACCACGAGTACTCCTCGGCCGTCGAATCGGTCGAAGGCTCCCTGCGCAGGATCGGCTCCGAGTACCTCGACCTGTGCCTGATCCACTGGCCCAACCCGAGCGTCGGCAGGTATCTCGAAGCGTGGCGCGCCTTGGTGGATCTGCGCGAGCGGGGCCTCGTACGCTCCATCGGCGTCAGCAACTTCACTGCGCAGCACCTGCGCGCCGTCATCGACGACACCGGCGTCACACCCGCGGTGAACCAGATCGAGCTGCACCCCTACTTCCCGCAGGCCGCGATGCGCGAGGTCGACGCCGGGCTGGGCATCCAAACGCAGTCGTGGAGCCCGCTGGGCAAGAACAGCGCCCCCTTCGGCGAGCGGCCGGTGTCCGAAGCTGCGGCTGCGCACGGCGCCACCCCGGCTCAGGTGATCCTGCGATGGCAGTTGCAGCTCGGCGCGCTGCCCATTCCGAAGTCGTCGGACGCGCGGCGGCAGAGGGAGAACCTCGACGTCTTCGGTTTCGAGCTCACCGATGCCGAAGTCGCGGCGATCAGCGGTCTGGCCAGGGACGACGGGCGCCTGTTCGGCGGAGACCCCGACGTCCACGAGGAGATGTAGCCGCTGGACCGGCCCGCCCTCGAACAGGGGGCGTGCGCGCGCCCCCGTCGCGGCCGGGCTCGACGCCGCCGCGCTGGCCGGCCGCCTGCGCCGCCGGGGCCCTGCCGGACCTGCAGCCTCGCCCTGCGGTCCCGACACGATGCCAAGGGGACTCTCCCGCCGCGAAATCCCCGGTCACGGACCTTCCGCCGATATCATTGGGCGTCCATCACCGCTTTCCGGCGTTCACCGAATACGCTGCGGCCCGCCGCTCAGGACACGAGGGATTCCGTTCGTCCAGCAGAGGTGTGTGCCCGACCGGAGTCGTCTCATGCGGCCCCGTTCTCGGCATCCCCGCGAACCGAAGGAGAGTCGCCATGTCACGGACACGCGTCAACAACTTCTCCATCTCGCTCGACGGCTTCGGTACCGGGGAGGGGCAGAGCGCCGAGGCGCCTTTCGGGCATGCCGGGGACAGGCTGCATCAATGGATGTTCGCCACCCATTGGTGGCACGGGCCGGGCGGCAGCGGCGGCGTCGACGACGCCCTCGCCCAGCGGTTCGAACCGGGCATCGGCGCCGAGATCATGGGCGCCAACAAGTTCGGCTACCCCGGGTGGCACGAGGACCCGGCGTGGAAGGGCCCCTGGGGGCCGAACCCGCCGTTCCATACCCCGGTCTTCGTCCTCACCCATCACACCCGCCCGTCGATCGAGATGGAGGGCGGCACGACGTTCCACTTCATCGACGCTTCGCCCGCCGAAGCGCTCGCAACGGCCCGCGAGGCCGCACGCGGGCAGGACGTGCGCATCGGCGGCGGCCCGACCGTCGTCCGCGACTTCCTCGCCGCCGGGCTCGTCGACCACCTGCACGCGGTGGTGGTCCCGATCGTCCTCGGCCGCGGTGTGCGCCTCTGGGACGGGCTGGAGGGCATCGACACGCAGTACGAGGTCGAGGCCACCTCGACCCCGAGCGGCGTCACCCATGTGACCTTCACCCGTCCGGGGGTGTGAACCGCCGCCACGTCTCTGCTCGACGACCGCCGGGCGGCGCGGGGGAGCGCCGCCCGTGTGTGCCTGCGGCCGTGTGCGCCCGCGGTGACCTCCGGGTCGATGCCGGCACGTCACCCATGGTGACGGCGGTGAACGGGGGTGTCGGTGGGGACGTGGCGGCCGACGAGTGTCGCCCCGATCCGGTCCCAGTACGGCCCGGTGCAATCGAAGGACGTCTGCGACACCTGACCTCGCCGCTCTCGTCCAACGGGACGTCACCGTTGGACAACCAGTCGAACAGCGGTCCGGGCTGGTCATTCTGGTCCGCGACGAAGCCGTCCAGCGACACCGAGCCGTACACGACCACGCTGCCGACGAGCTCTCCTCTTATTGGCGACGCCATCAAGTCGGCGTGTGGTGCACTGTCGCTCTTCCATGGTCACGTCGATCACCAAGGCAACGGCACGATCGCCCGAGAACAAAGCGCCACGAGATCATCGGGCGGCCCCAAGCCGCGCCGATCGCCGTCGGTTACTCGGGCACTCAGCGCTTGGTCTCGTACCTGGTCAGCACCACGCCATTGGGAAACGTGCGAGTCTCCACCAGGCTCAGGTTCGCGCGGTTGTCCAGGGCTGTGAAGAACGGCGTGCCGCCGCCCACCAGGGCCGGATGGGTGACGAGCACGTACTCGTCGATCAGCCCGGCCCGCATGGCCGCCGCGGCGAGTGTGGCACCCGCGATGTCCATGGGATCGCCGTCCTCGGCCTTGAGCCGGGTGATCTCGGTGACCGCGTCGCCGGTGACCAGGCGGGTGTTCCAGTCGACCGTGCTGGTCGTCGAGGAGAACACCACCTTCGGCATGTCCCGCCAGCGCCGGGCGTACTCGATCGTCGCCGGTGTGGCGCCCGGCTGCTTGTCGGCGGTGGGCCAGTGGGAGCTCATCGTTTCCCACAGCCTGCGCCCGTACAGTGCCAGGGCCGTCGCGCCCACCCGGTCGGACCACCACTGGAACAGCTCGTCGCTCGGCACGCTCCAGTCGAGGTCGTCGCCGGGCGCAGCGATGTAGCCGTCCAGGCTCAGGTTCATGCCGTAGATCAGTTTCCGCATGGCGCAAGCCTCCCGTGAGTCGGTATTCGGCGTACAGACCGGCACGGCGCGCGGAAATCATCGGTCAGGCCGCACCGCGGGCCGGTCGACCACCACGCCAAGCGCATGGTCTGTCTGCACGGAAAGGACTCCAACGTACCGGCGGGTCGAGATGCCCGCCGCCATCGCCGTGACCTGCAGCGGTGGAAATGACCGCTGCGGTGGAAACTCTCTCTGACGGGAAGTCGATTACTGATCCCGGCCATACCAGGATCAATCCCTGCCGACTCCTTGACGCATGACACGGCTTCTCCGCCGGCGCTTCGCCTGCGGTCCGCCCCTCTTGCCCGGGAAACGATCATTGCTCCGGATTTCGTCTCGGGCAGGCTCTTGCGCGTATCGGCTCTGAGCAGAAGCCGAAGACTGCGGCACAGAAATCGACCGCGGTTCCAAGTAAACGTTAAACCGACTTTCCGGTTCGCAATCGAAGGTGGAGCTTTCCGGCCCACCTCGCGCGCGACACCGTGGAAAGGAAGCGAGACCGCCACACCGCGGCCGATTCAGGACCTGTTGTCGAGGAGGCCGTCGAACATGGGGGGGCGGCACACCCGCTGAGGACCGGCGCCGTGTAGCCGCCGGTGCGCTCCCGATTCCAAAAAACAGGCCCTAGCCCTGAACCTATTGCAGAAGGAACCCGGCGACCGGTCGGGGGACGCACGAGTTGTGGCCGAGTGCGCGAGGGCGGCCACCTACAGCGCTCCCGGCGCGGTGCCGAGCAGCGAAAGGGCGAGCTCCCCGCTTCCGACGAGGGCCCTATCGGTGCGCCTGGCGATTTCGCGCGCAGGATCGAGAACGACGCGCGCGAGCTCGCGCGCCGGCTCGGACCGAGGCACCCCGAGACGCTGAAAGCCCGGATGGAGCACGCCGAGCTGATCGGGCAGGCCGGAGACGCCCATGGCGCTGCGCAGCTGTACCGCCGACTGGCACAGGACCACCAGGAGGCGTTCGGGCGGGGCTCCCGCGGGCGTTTGGACGCCTTCCAGGGGGAGTCGAGGTGGATCAGCCGTGCCGCCGAGCAGGCTGCCCAGCAGGAGTAAGCGGCGACCGGCGGCAGCTCAGGAAGAGGCGGTGTTCAGTGCCCGTCGATCCTGATCTGCGTGGCTGTCGCGTGAGCCAAGATGGAATCTGGAATGCGAGTGCCTCCGCCCTTGGACGGGACGGCGTATAGCTTGGGGCGGCATTGTCGCTGGGAGGTGCATCGGCGTGTCCATACTTGGAGGCGGCGATTGCCGGCTTGCAAGTCCTGGTGGAGACGGAAGCAGTTCGCTTGCGACGGAGAGCGGCGTGCGGGTGCCTGGCCTTGGGGACCGAACGGTATTCTAGTCTCCCATCGCCGCAGGTCAGGAATCTGCTCTCCACGCACGTGGAGGTGAACCTGTTGCAGCCTCAACGGCTTCGCGATGTCGCGATGAGTTTGGTCGCCTCCGTCAGTCTGTACGTGCGTCAGCGGTCCGAATCACCGCGGCGCGACCCGCAACCACTACTTTCGGAGAGAACTGTTGTCCGACACCACCTGCCACATGTCGATCTCCCTCGACGGCTTCGTCGCCGGACCCGAGCAGAGCCGAGACCATCCGCTGGGCAAGCGCGGCCTTGAACTGCACGGCTGGCATATCGGCGATCCGCGCGCGACCCAAGCCGACGAGACCGCCAAGAGCTGGGTGATGCGCCCGCGCGGCGCCTACGTCATGGGCCGAAACATGTTCGGGCCGATCCGCGGTGAGTGGAACGAGGCGTGGGACGGATGGTGGGGACCCGAGCCCCCTTATCACGCTCCGGTGTTCGTGCTCACGCACTACGCCCACGAGCCGATCCGGATGGAGGGCGGAACCACCTTCCACTTCGTCACGGAGGGCTTCGACGCCGCCTATGCGCAGGCGCTCGAAATCGCGGACGGCAAGGGGGTGGATATCGCCGGTGGCGCTTCGACGGTTCGACAGGCCCTCAACGCCGACGTGATCGATGAACTCACCCTCGACGTCGCGCCCGTCCTACTCCGTAGCGGTGAGCGCATGTTCGATGGCGTCGCGGCCTTCGGTTTCGAGCCCGTCGAGGTGCTCCACTCACCGCTGAGCACCCATATCCGCTACCGCAAGCGCGACGACGCCGACTGAGCGGCAGTTGGGCCTCGTGTCTCGATCGGGGACCCGCTTGCGCACATTCTTGAGCCTGGTCCGGTCACGGTGGTCGGGTCGGGCCGGGGGGCCCTGCTGGGATTGCCCGCTTTGGGTTCCCCGGTCCGCCCGCCGGACCCGTCGTGCCGACGTCGCGAGCGCGCTGGGCTCGCTGACGACCATGGCCGACACCGCCACTGCACACCACTCGGCCGTCGAGCCGGTCTATGCCGCGTCGACGACGGCGCTCAACGCCGTGACGCTGTCCATGATGACCGAGCTGGAAGCGACCCACATCAAGGTGAACCTCGTTTCACCGGGGTTCGCGAACACGGCGCTGGTCAACTTCGAGGGTACGGAATCGGTCGAGGACGCCGCCCGCGAGGTGGTCCGCGTCGCCCGGCTCGGACCGGACGCGCCGGCGGGCACCTTCACCTGCCCGGCTCCGGCCCCCTGCTGTGTGAGACAGGGTTCCGCCTGCAGGGCCAGGCCCTGTTTTGAAGGGGTGCTCAGCGTGGCAGGTGGCACGAAAGCACGCGCGCTGTCGCAGCGTGCCGGGCCGGTTCGGGGTCTACGCGCTCCGTGAGGCGCCGTGCGTACTCGGCGAGAAGGTCGTGCATCTGGTAACGGTTCCGGGCGGCCACGACGACCAGGTGCTCGTCGGCGAGCTGGTCGAGCAGGCGCTGGGCGCGAGCCGGGTCGACGTCGCAGAGCGCCGCGGCGCTCTCAGCGCTGAAGTCCGCCCCTGGATGCAGCGAGAGGAGCCGGAACATTCGCCGTCCGTCGGCGTCCAGGGCCCGGTAGGACCGGCCGAAGACCGCGTGCACGTCCCGTGTGGCCGGCTCGTTCTCTTCCCGGCCGACGCGCGCGCGGCCGAGGAGGCCGGGTCCCTCGCCGATGCCGTGACCGGGTGAGTTCCGCAGTCGGCTGGCGGCCAGAGCGACGGCGAGCGGGAGCCGACCACAGAGCTCCACCAACCTCTCGGGTACCGCGGGGGCGCTTGCGAGCCGCCCCGGCCCGGCAACGGTGGTGAGCAGCTCCTTGCCCTCAGCCGGCGAGAACACGTCCAGGGTCAGTGTGAACGCGCCGTCCAAGGCCAGCGCGCGCCTGCTGGTGACCAGCACCAGGGCGTCGGGGCTGGCAGGCAGCAACGGGGCGACCTGGTCTTCGCTCTCGGCGTCGTCCAGCAGTACCAGCGTCCTCGTGCCGTGCAACCGGTCGCGATACATGGCCGTCCGGTCGTCCACACTGTCGGGAGTACGGTCGGTGGGCACGCCCACGATGCCGAGAAGCGACGCGAGCACCGAACTCGGGTCCGCCGGGGGTTCCTGGGAACGTCCCCGCAGGTCCGCGTACAGCTGCCGATCCGGGTACCTCCCCTCGGCCAGCAACCGGTGCGCGAAACGAACGGCGAGGCGGGTCTTGCCCACCCCGGGCATGCCCTGGATGATGCATATCGGCAGCGCGGTGCCGCTGCGCGTTTCGCGGTCCAGGTTCTCGCGCAACACATGCAGCTCGGTTGAACGGCCGATGAATCCAGGGGTGTCCGGCGGCAACCGGTGCCGCGTACTCACCGTAACGGGTTCGGTCGCGGCGTCCCGGCGAAGCACCTGCCGGTACGCTGCCTCCAGTTCGGGGCCGGGGTCCGTTCCCAGCTCCTCGACCAGGCTCCGCCGCAGCCTGTCGAACTCCGCAAGCGCCGCGTCGCGTTGCCCGCAGCCGGAGAGCGCGATCATCAGCGCCGTGTGCGCCGCCTCGTTCAGCGGGTCGGAGTCGGTCACCTGCCGCAGGTGCGGCAGAACCTCCGCGTGCCGGCCCAGCCGTGCGGCCACGGCCGCGTACTCGACCACCACGGCCCGCCGTTCCCGGGACAACGCCGACACCGCCGGTCGGTTTCCGAGCACCGCCACGTCGGCAAGCGGCTCACCTCTCCACAGCTCGCTCGCGTACCGGAAGAGGGCGCATGCCTTGGCGAGCGCGCCCACGTCGCGCTCCTGCCGGGCGCGGGCGACGACACGGCGAAACGCCAGCAGATCGAGCTGGTCCTCCGTCACGGCCAGCCGGTACCCCGCCGGGCCCGCAGCCAGCATGCGGGCGGAGCCGTGCCCCGCCCGCCCCGGTTGCAATCGGCGGCGCAGGCGAGAGATCCGCGACGACAGGGAACCGTGCGCACTCGAAGAAGGCCGGGCTCGCCGGGCCGCCTCGACGAGCGCGGCGTGACCGACCTCCTCGTTGGCCGAAAGCGCCAGCACCCCGAGCAGCGTCCGCTGCGCCTCGCCCCCCGGGTCGACCGGAACGCCGTCGACGGCGACTCGGAGCGGCCCCAGGATGTCCACCCGGAGACCGCACTGAATCACGTCCGCGGGCGTGCCCGCTCGCACCAGGGCGTCGCTGTCGGCCCGTTCCAGTCCCAGCGTCTCCACCAGACTCCGCAGCGTGCTCGCGCGCGGCTGCTTCACCCGCCCCTGCTCGATGTCCCGCAGCGCCGCCACGCTCAGGCCGGCCCGGTGCGCCAGTTCCTGCTGGGTGAACCCGGCCTGCCGGCGGGACGTTCGGACCAGCGCTCCCAGGCCGGACACGTTCATCCATTCAATTCGCGAATCTCAAGATCCGCGCATCGATGACGCGGATTCCGGGGCAGCCGATTACGTCGGTTGGGTGCGCCCTGCCGACTCTCTCGGATATGCGGCGCGTCACCAGGGTGAATTTATCACCATGTGTTGATCCTGCGGTTCGCGCACACCAGGTGGGCTGATCCGTAGCGCGCCAGTACCACTCCCGTAGACCGCGCCATCATGAGCGGTTTGACCTGCAATGTCACCACATTCTGGACGAAGTGCTGCGATCACGACATATCAGCGGGGCCAACGAGACTTGAGGTGGCACAGCGCCACGCGCGCAGCGGGGGGCGTGGCGCAAGGGACATCGTGCCCCCGTGGCCGACCCGGCCACGGCTGCCCGGTGCGACCGGAGGTCATGTCTTGACCAGACACGGTTCCCACCAGGCAGTCGAATCCGCCGACGAGAAGGAGTGTTGATGCAGTCACAGAACCAGAGCACGCAGAAGGTGGACTTCGAGGTCGACGACCTCCCGATGGACGTGTTCTCACTGACCTCGAAGGGCCTCACGGTCGAGTCCCTGACGTCGGCGCACGGCCTCCCGGACAACGGCGCTTCGGGCCCCGAAACCGGTGGCTCGTGCAGCCCCGGCGGGTGCGTCTCCTCCTCCATCGGGTTCTTCGAATAGCGGTCTGACCGGTTGCGCCTGTACTGACGCAGCCCCATGACCCGCCCGCGTTGGTGCGGCTCCACGCCCACCAACGCGGGCCCCACCGGCAAAGAGGGAGACGGCCGCCATTCCCACCGAGAGCCCGCGCCTGATCACTCCCGCGTCCTCTGGGGCGGCCGCGCCAGGTACCGTGGCCTTTCACGCACAGACCCCACCGGCCGTCCGGGTCGCCGGGGTGGCGTTGTCCGCGCTGACCCGGCTGCGCTGCGACACCTCCCACGCGGAGATGCTCGCCTGCCTCGACGCGCGCGACGACCTGGCCGTCGCGGGCCGCCGGTTGTCGGATGAGCTGTACCCGGTGATCGGGGCGCTGGGGGACCACGCGTGCAAGCCGGGGCTGGTGGGGCTCCGCCGCGCCGTCTACCAACTGCGGGTGCCCGGTGAACGGGAGTGGAACCCCGAGATCAGGGCACGGTTGCCGGCTGCGCTCCGCAACCGCGTGACGGCATGGCTCGGCGCGCTGCACGACCACCACTCCCGCCTGGCGGGGCTGCCCGCCACGCTTGAGTCCGAGATCGCCGAAAAGCGGGAGCGGCTACGCGCCGTCACCGACGACCCGCACTTCCTGCGCGCCCTCTCGTTGTCGAGTCCCGCACTGTCCGAAGTACTGGGCAAGTGGCACGCGGACCCGCGGCGCCTTCCGAAACGGCAGAGCATCAGCCAGCTCGTCAAGTACCTTGCCCGTGCGACAACCAAGACCAGCCCGTACAGCACGTTCACGGTCAGCGGTCTCGGCCGGTGGGACCCCGGTGCGGCGGCCACGTGCTACCCGGCCCCCGGAGCCGCTCACTGCGTCCTCGAGCTCGATCGGCCGGCGTTCGAACGCGTCCGCGACGCGCTGGCGAACGCCCCCCGGTTGCTGCCCGAGCTGACGGTCCGCGTCAACCCGAGCGCCACCGTCACCGGTGACGACGTGCGGTTCTTGGCTCCCGACTCCGACGAGCCGGTCATCACGGTCCCGGCGTCGGCGGCCGTCTTGGAAGTGCTCCGCGCCGTACGCGAGCACGGCCCACTGACCGTTGCCGACTTGGGCGCGCTGCTCGGGCGGGACCACGGGAATCCCCAGGCGGCCCGCCGATTCGTCGACAGGCTCCGCACGGCCGGGCTCCTGGAGGCCCAACTGCCCGTGGCCGACCAGGCGGAGCGCCCGTTCGCGGACCTGGCCGGCTGGCTCGCCGAGCACGCCCCCACCGAGTTCACCTCCTGCGGCACGTTGGTCGGCCGCGTCGGTGAAGAATTGGGGCGCGCCATCCCACCGGCCGACCTCGACGGGCACCGCGCCCGAGAGCGCACGCTGCGCCAGGCGTACGCCGCGCTCGACGACGCCGTCCGGGACCTCACCGGGGCAGCGCCGGCCTCCCGGCCGACCGCCCTGCACGAGAGTGCGGTGTATGGCGGCGCTCCCGTGGAGTGCGCCAACCAGGAGTGGGCGCCCGCGCTGCACGACCTGAACATCGCCCGACGATGGCTGGCCCTGCACGACCCGGCCGCGCCACTGCGGCTGGTGCTGGGCTCGTTCCTGCGTGCGCGGTTCGGGCCGCACGCCCGGGTGCCGCTCCTCGACCTGCACCGTGCGGTGCAGGAGGCGATCGGCTCCGACGCGACCGGGTTCGGCCGGGAGCTGAAGTCCGCGATGGACCTCGCGTTCCGGGCGGACCAGTTCATGCGCTGGCCGAGCGGGCTCGACCGGGTGCGCGAGTTGCAGCTCCTTGCGCGGAAGGCGACCCAGGAGATACTCAGCAGCGGCGTCATGGCCGATGGGACGGTCGAAGCGGACCCCGCCCGGCTGGCCGCACTCGCCGAAACCTGGCCCGCGTGGGTGGTGCCTCAGCGTTCGCTGCTGTGCTACGCGCAACAAGTACCGGTGCACGGCGGCCCCCCTTGGCTGGTGATCAACTCGGTGACCACCGGCTATGGCCGGGCGCGCAACCGGATCCACCAGCAGCTGCGAGCGGCCGGTGAGACTCCGGTCCCCCTCGGCGTCACCGAGGCCGAGGAAGGCGTCGTGACCGCGGAGTTCGCCGGTGCCTTCGGTATCGGCCTCAACCGCAAGCAGCCCACGGCCGACTACGAGCTGGACTACCCGGGTGCGGTCACGGCTCGCCCTCAGAACGAGCGGCTCGCGCTCGGTGACCTGGTCGTCACCCTGGACACCGAGCACGACCTTCCCCGACTGGAGTCGGACGCGCTGGGCGCCCACGTCAGGCCGCTGCACCTGGGGATGATGGCCGACTCGCTGCTCCCGCCCGTGGCGCGGCTGATCACACACGTGTTCGGTGGAACGTTCCTCACCAACCCCGAGATGGCCCTGCGCGGCGACACACCGTACGCCGGAATCCCCGAGGAGGTCGTGCGCGGGCCCCGGGTGCGCCTCGGCAGCGTCGTACTGCGCAGAGCCAGTTGGCTCGTGCCCGTCGAGTCGGTCCCGGTGCGCGGCCCCCACGAACAGCACGCCGACTACCTGTGTCGACTGATCGGCTGGTTTCGGGAGCACCGGATCCCAGAGAGGTGCTTCGTGCGACCCCTGACCGCCGCGTTCTTCGACGCCGCTCAGGACCCGGACGCACTCCTGCCCTGGGTGTTCAGCAAGTCCCGCAAGCCGCAGTACGTCGATGCGGCGAACCCCTTCTTGATGGATCTCATTCCGAGGCTGGCCGGCGAACCGCAGACCGGTGCGCTGCTGGTCACCGAGGCCCTGCCCGACCCGGCGGACGCGCCGCACGACGCCGACGGCGAGCAACGAGTCACGGAGTTCGTCGTGGAGGTCTCGGATGCCTGACCACGCTGAGCTCCCCGACGCCGCAGCGGAACCCGGCACGCGCGGGACAGAGCGCCGGGAGACCGAGTGGTTGGCCGCGCACGTGTTCTATCACGCCCCCCTCGAACCCGTGATCACCGATGTCATCAGTCCCCTGGTCACGGAGCTGACCGGGCTCGGGCTCGCGGACGAGTACTTCTTCCTGCGGTACTGGGACAGCGGCCCGCATCTGCGGTTTCGCGTACTGCCACCGGACGGGCCCTCCCGGCACCGCTCGCGCACCCTGGTGGAACGGCGGATCCGGCGTTTCCTCGACACCCGTCCCGCCGCGACCACAATCGACGAGGCCGAGTACCGACGCACGGCGGAGCCCATCGCCCGGTTGGAGAACGAGCCGGGCTACTCCCCACTGCGGCCCAACAACTCCGTCGCGTTCTTGCCGTACCGCCGTGAACGGCTCCGCTACGGCTACGGGGCCGCGATCACTGCCGTGGAACGGCACTTCACCGAGTCGAGCCGGATCGCGCTCGGACTACTGGCCTCCGGTCCCGACCCAGACCAGCGGTTCACCGCGGCTTTCTCGATGCTGACGCTGGCCTGGCTGTGCGGCACGGACGATCCGGCCGCGCGATTGGGCGGCGCGGGCAAGGCGCGTACAAACGTGGGCGCCCTGGACGCGGGCGAACTGGAACGGCTCTGGCACGACCAGCGAGACACCCTGTGCACCCTGATCGAGTCGCTGCGCGCGGTGGTCGCGCGCAGCGACGCCCTCGGGTCCGGCGATCTCGCCGACTGGGTGCGCTCGCTCGATCGGCTGCGGCGCGTGCTCGACGCCGAGGCCGCGGCCGGCCGCTACGTGCCGCCGACCCCTGGAGGCGCCGGCGGGGCTCCCGCGGGCCCCGCCCCGGCGTCACTGCCCGCCATGGACATATGCGCGCACCTGTTCTGCAACCGGATCGGGCTGTCGCTGGCCGGCGAGAGCTACGTCCGGGCGCTGGCGATGCGCGCGATCCGCGAAACCGAAACAGAAACGGGAGGTGGGCCACGTGCCGTGGCAGGCGATTCATGTCCACTACAGTGACGACAACCAGGACCGGCTGATCCTCGACGCGGTGCGCCCGCTGTTCGAACGCGTGGCCGCGGACGTTCCCGAGGCGTACTTCACCCCGCACTGGCGGCGCGGCCCCCACCTGCGCCTGCTGTTCCGTGCCGGCGACGAGGTGTTCCACGACGTCGTGCGCCCCGCCGCCCGGGACGTCGTCGGTGCGTTCCTGCGCGACCGCCCCGCCACAACGAAGCTCGACGAGGCCCGGGTTCTGCCCCTGCACGAGCGGCTGGCCGAACGCGAGGGCGAGAAGGGGCCGCTGCGGCCGTTCCAGCCGAACAACACCCTCACCGTCGAGCGGTACGACCCGCGGCTGCACATGCTGGGAAACCGGGAAACCGCGGAGTTGCAGGCCCGCTTCTACGTCGCGGCGACACCGCTGGCGTTCGCCATGATCGAAGGCACGCCGGATCCCGGCGACCGCCGGCGGCTCGCTTTCGCATTGCTGATCGCGACCGTGCACGCCTTCACCGCGACCGGTCTGGCCCAGAGCTACGCGACCTTCCGCTCCCACGCCGAGGCGTTTCTGGCTACGACGCCCGGCGGTGAGGAGTACCGCAGCGAGTGGGACGCGCAGTACACCCGGTATGCCGAGCGATTCGAGACCGAGTTGGTCGAGGCGCTGGCCACGGTCGACGGGCACCGGGACTCGGTGCCGTTCCTGCGGCAGTGGGTCGACACGATGCGGCCGGTCGAGCGGGACGTCCGCGCCTTGCAGCACGTCGGCACGCTCCACATGCCCCCGGCGGACCTCAGCGCACCCCGTAGTGAGTTCCACCGTGCCCTGGCGGCCTCCCCCGGGGCGGCAGCCGTGTTGCAGGGTCCGGAGTTCACCGTGTTCCGGCAGCTCATCAACTACTTCTACCTGCACCTGACGCGGATCGGGCTGAGCGCCATGGAGCGGAACGCGCTGTGCCACATCGCGGCGAACACGGCCGAGCGGCACTACGGAATGACCGCCCTGGAGATGTTCGCCGCGTCCCTGACGGACACGCGGAGATGACGGTCGAGGTCGAGCTCCTCCAGCTGCGGGCCGGGGTGGACGCGGCGACCGCCGAGTCCGGTGAGACGCACCTCCTCCGCTGGCCCCATGCGGGTGCCCTCGGCACACTCTCTCCATCGCAATGGACCGCGTTGCGACACCTGTCCAGTCAGCAGTGCACCCGGGAAGGGCTACGCCGGCAGGCCGGCGCGAGCGCCGAAGAACTCGGCGAGCTGGTCGACCGGCTCCGGGACGGCGGATGGCTGCGCGTCACGGTCACCGAGGACGAGACCCCGCTCTACACCGTGGAACCGCTGCGCGCGGCGCGCCCGCGCGACGCGGACTACCGGCTCGCGCACGCGGCCCTGTCCCGGTTCGCCGCCTTGGCCCCGGACGGGCACCACCTGGTGCTCGCCGCGCCCGAAGGCGCCTGCGACGTCCGACTGCACGACCCCCGCGTCCTGGCCGTGGTGAGCGGACTCGCCGGGGGAGCGGAGGTCCCCGCGTTGGCCCGGCACTCCGGTGGGCTCACTGAACGCACTGTGCGCCGCCTGCTGGCCGACCTGGAATTCGCCGGTGTGCTCGACCGGGAGGACGACGCGGAACCCGATGACCTGCGGCTGCGTCAATGGAGCCCGCACGAGTTGTGGTTCCACGCGCACAGCCGGCAGGGAGACCGGCGCACGCTCGGAGCGGACATGGGCGCAACTCTGCGGTTCGCCGGGGCCGTCGCCCCGCTGCCCGCGCGACGGAACCCGGTCGGCTCGCCCCTCCCGCTGGACCGGCCCGACCTGGGCACGCTGCGCATGACGGACCCGCCGCTCACGGCGGTGCTGGAGGACCGGGCGTCCCAGCGGGAGCACGACCCCGAGAACCCGATCACGCTCCGCGCGCTCAGCGAGTTCCTGTACCGCTGTACCGGCATCCGGGAACGGGTGGCGCCGGGAGGGCAGGAGTACCTGGGGCGGCCGTACCCCGCCGGCGGGGCCCTGTACGAGCTGGAGTTCTACCCCCTGGTCCAGCGTGTGGACGGCCTCAGCCCGGGACTGTACCGCTACGACCAGAACGGTCACCACCTGGAATGCGTGGACGCGGCACCGGAGGTACTGCGCCGGATGGTGCAGGTGTTCCAGGCGTCGTCGGAGAAGTCGGAACCGCCGCAGGTCGTGGTGGTCGTCTCCGCCCGGTTCGGCCGGGTCATGTGGAAGTACGAGGCGATGGCGTACGCGCTGACGTTGAAGCACGTCGGGGTCATATACCAGGTGATGTACCTGGTGGCCACGGCCATGGGGCTGGCCGGGTGCGCACTGGGCGCGGGCACCGCCACCGACCTCAGCGAGGCGATCGGTGCGGATCCGCTCGCGGAGTCCGCCGTGGGTGAGTTCATGCTGGGCGCCAAGCCTTCATCGGCGGGAAGGGACGCGAACGGATGAAGCTGCTGCTGCGCCCCGACACGTACCGCGTGTCCACGCCGGACGGCCTCTGCGTACTGACCCACCACGGCCTGGTGACGTTCGACGGCGCCTCGATCGCGGCGTGGCTGGACCGGCTGGAACCCTACCTGGACGGGCGGTTCGGCGTCGACGACCTCGTCGCGAACCTCGACGGTGAGCGCGGGCGGATGCTGGAGCAGGTCATCCAGGCGCTGGTCGACGCCGATGTCGTGCGCGAGGTCGAGGACGTCGCGCCGGGCCCGGCCGTCCCGCCGGGGGCCAATGCCCCGGAGGTGCACTACCTCGGATACTTCCTGGACACCGCCACCGCCACCGCGACGTGGCGGCGCTACCGCGACTGTGGCGCGCTGGTGATCGGCCGCGGCGCGCTGGCCGCGGCCGCCGCACGCGCGTGCGAGCGCTCCGGCATCACGCGGGTGTACAGCGCGGGCCCCGACGAGCCGCCGGACGCTCTCGCGAGGGACCCCGGCATCGTGCTGCACGTGAGCGACGACGCCGACCTCACCACGGACCGCCGGTCGCGCGAGACGTGCTCGGGCCCGCAAACGGTCCTCGGGCACGCCGCGGACTTCGGCGACCACGCGGTGCTCGGACCGGTGGGAACCGGGCCGCAGGACCGGGAGAGCGCCCGGCGCCGGATGCTGGGCCTGCGGCGGGAGGTCCCTCCTGGCCGGCCGGCCGATGCCGCGGACCTCGCGGCGGTCGCGAACCAGCTCGTGCACCGCGCGTTCCGGGTGTTCGCCGGCATCGCCGGCGATACCGAACGCGACCGGTTGACCCGCGTCACCTACGACTTGCTGGACTCGACGCACCACGCGTTCCTGCCGCACCCGTACACGCGTCCGGCCACCACACCCGCCCGCGCGCGTTTCGGCGCCGACGTGGGCAAGCTGCGCCGCGGTGCGAAGCTCACCGTCGAGGAGATGTCCCGGCGCACCGCCCCGCTCGTGGACGACCGTGCCGGGGTGTTCGGCGAGATCGACCAGCGCGGCTTCGCGCAGTTCCCGCTGCATGTCAGCGAGGCCACCGTCGCCGACCCGGTGGGGTTGGGCCTCGGCCCGGTGCGGGTGGCGGGCGTCGGCCCGGATTACGCCACCGCCCGCTACCGCGCCGCGATGCACGGCTACGCGGCATACGGCTCGCTCTGCCTGGACCCGCGCCGGCTCTTGGGCCGCGGTGCCGGTGACCCGGACACGTCGCTGGCGGAGCTGCGGTCCGGGGAGGCCGCCGACCGGGTGTGGGGGTACCGGCTTGCCGACGGGCATGTCCTTGAGGTGGACGCCGCGCGCGCCTTTCCCGTACTGGCCGGTGCTGGCGCGGAGGGGTTTCCGGTGTGCGGCAGTGCAGCGGGCTACACCTGGGAGGACGCTGTCCGGACCGCCCTGCTGGACCAGTGCCGCGCGCTCGCGGTCAGCGGTATCGCCGCGTTGGACGAGCCGGTACCGCCGGTGGACGCGGGTGCGGTCGCACGGGATCCCGTCGCTGTCCGCTACCACGCGCTGCTGTGCGCCACCGGGCGACCAGTCGAGACCTACGACCTCACCCGGGTGCTCGATGTTCCCTGCGTCCTGGTCCGCGGCGCCGGGGACGCGGGCGCGGGCGTCTGCGGCGTCGGGGCGTCGACCGCCGAGGCGTTTCGCGACGGGCTGGAGAAGGCGCTGCTGGCCTACCAGTCCGCGGTGAACGCCGAACCGGCCTACGCGCCGCCGCAAGTGCCCGCGCCGCGGGAGCTCTTTCGCGGCACCCGTTCCAGCGCGCTCGACGACACCGCGCTGACCGTCGAGGGGATCGCCGCAGCGCTGCGCGCGCGTGGACGCGAGCCGGTGGTGGTGCCTATGGACCACGACCGCGAAGTGACACAGCGGGTTCCCTACCTAGTACAGGTGGTGCTCGACCATGGCTGACTCCCTCCCTGCGGCGTCGGACCGCGCGGCGGACACGGCGCGCGGTCCGGCCGGGCGTGTACGGGTGACCGGCGACGGGCTGCTGGCGGCGGTCATCGGCGCGGTGTGCGCCCCGGCCGGCGGTGAGCGTCCGGACCTCGCCTGCTTCGTCAGCGACGCCTGGCGGGAGGAATGGGGGGAACGCCAGGACTGGGGACGGCACCGCGGGGTGCCGCGGTTGCCGGTGCGGACCGAGCTCGGTGTCGCGGTCATCGGTCCTCTCGAACGCCCCGGCGTGCCCGGGTGCCTCCGCTGCGCCGACACCCGCCGGGAGCTGGCACGTGAAGACCCGGACGGCGAGCGCACCGTCCGGGCTGCGCATCGCGAGGCACTGTCCTGTACGCCCTCCTCGCTTCTCACCTCGCTGGCAGCGGGCACTGTGGCGGATCTGGTCGCCGCCGAAGCTGCGCGGCTCGCCGCCGAGGAGGAACCCCGTACCGCGGGTGCGCTGCTGCGGCTTGACCTGCGTACGCTCCAGGTCGGCCGGCACCGGTTCCTTCCCGACCCGCTCTGCCCGGACTGCTCTCCACCGGGCGACGAGGAGCCCGTCGCGCTGTGCCCGCGGCCGAAGCCGGCCCCGGACCGCTACCGGCTGCGGCCCGACCTCGATCCGGACGAGTTGCGCGCACGGTATGTGGACAGCGAGACGGGCCTGCTCCGCGGGCTGTGGTACGACACCGCCGCGGGGTTGCAAGTCGTGCACGCGCCGCTGCGGCTCCGAGGGAACCACACGATCCGGACCGAGTTCGGCTTCGGGCGAAGCCGGGACTACCGCACCAGCGAGACCGTGGCGATCTGCGAGGCGCTGGAACGCTTCGGCGGGATGCGGCAGGGCGCCCCGTCCCGGGTGGTGCGCGCACGGTACCGGGATGTCGCCGACCGTGCGATCGACGTCGAGACGCTCGGGATGCACCCCCCGGAGTCCTACGGGCTGCCCGATTTCCCTCTCCGTCCCTTCGACCCGGACCTGGAGTACGGGTGGGTGAGCGGGTACTCGTTCGGCCGGGCCGGCCCCGTTCTGGTACCGGAGCGCGTGGCCTACTACGGCATTCCGGGGCGGGAAGGCCAGGAGGACCCGCTCTTCGTGCTGGACTCCTCCAACGGCGCCGCCCTCGGTAGCTGTCTGGAGGAGGCCATCCTGCACGGCCTCCTGGAGATCGTGGAACGCGACGCGTTCCTGCTGTCCTGGCACGCCCGGATGCCGGTGCCCGCCATCGACCCGGAGTCCGCCGCCGACCGCACGGTCCCGCTCCTCGTCGCGCAGCTCAAGCACGAGCTGGGATACCGGGTGTCGATCTACGACACAACGCTCGACCATGGCATTCCCAGCGTGTGGGCTATGGCCACGCGCCTGGACGGCGATGTTTCACGGCCCCAGGCGTGCTGCGCCGCGGGCGCACACCCGCAGCCGGAACGCGCCATGGTCAACGCGCTCGCCGAGCTCGGCCCGATCCTGGCGAGCCTGGTCGGCCGGTTTCCCGGTCGAACCGAGCACGTGGAGAGCCTGGTGCGCGACTCGGACAACGTGCGAATGCTGGGGGACCACGTGCTGCTCTACGGCGATTCCCGGGTCTACGAGCGGTTCGGATTCCTCGCGGAGTCCCACACCGACGTCCCGATCAGCGAGGCGTTCGGCGCTGACAGGCCGAGGATCGCGGGAGCCGATCTCACTGACGATCTTCTCGCGCTGGTCGCGCGGCTGCGCGACAGCGGACTCGACGTGATCGCCGTGGACCAGACCGCCCCCGAGCACCGCGCCGCCGGCCTGAGCTGCGCCAAGGTGCTCGTTCCCGGGACGCTCCCGATGACCTTCGGCCATCGGTTCCGTCGCCTGCACGGCCTGCCGCGACTACGCGAGATGCCGGCGCGGCTCGGATACGCCCACCGGCCGCTGCTCGACTCCGAGATCAGCTCCCACCCGCACCCCTTTCCTTAGAGGCTCCCGAAGGGGCGTGCTGGGCGCTGCCACGGAGGCTCGAACAACCGCGCCGACTCCTCCATCCGCAAGAATGTCGCAACACGCGTCTTTCCGGCGGAGGCACCAGTGATCGGGGGATCCAGCTATGGAACCGGACGGAGTGGGTCGGCGCGTCAGGGAGGCGCGCCGGCGTGCAGGGCTGACCCAGCGGGAAGCGGCGCAGCTCGCGGACCTGAGCCTGGCGGGACTCCGCGACGTGGAACAGGGGCGCGTCACCCGGCCACGGGAGAGCACGCTGCGCCGGGTCGCTGACGCCGTGGGACTGCCGCACGCCGACGTCCGCGAACTGGTCCGGACCGACCTGAGCAGTGGCCCCCGTGTACGTGTCGACATTCTCGGCCCGCTACGCGTCACCGTCGACGGGCACGCCGTTGGTCCCAGGTCGCAGGCGCAGCGCGTGCTCCTGGGCCTCCTGGCGCTTTCCCCCAACGCAACGGTCGGCCGCGAAACGCTCGTCGAATCGGTGTGGGAGGCGCAGCCACCGCCTACAGCCACGGAGTCGCTCCAGTCACGCGTGTCGCGTCTCCGACGCCGGCTGCACCCACGGCGGCCGGTGCCGCAGGCCGACACCTTCCCGACGCTCGTCTCCGTCGACGGCGGGTACCGGATGGTCGTCCCTGAAGATCAGTTGGACCATCTGGTTTTTCGCCGCCTCGTCGCTCAGGCCAGGCATGCGCGCAGCACCGGGGACCGGCTCGGCGCTCACGGCCTCTACCAGCGTGCCCTGGAGCTGTGGCGCGGGGCTCCCCTCGCCGGCCTCGACCGGCTGAACAGCCACCCCGGTGTTGTCACGCTGACGCGGCAGTGGCACGCGGTCGTGGTCGAGTACGCCTCCAACGCCGCGGCACTCGGGCGCAACCAGGATGCGGTCCCCCTGCTCCTGAAGGTCACCGACGCCGAACCGCTGGACGAGGCGGCGCACGCCGCACTGATGATGGCGCTCGCCGGCAGCGGCCAGCAGGCGGCGGCGCTTTCCGTGTTCGACACGCTGCGGCGGCGCCTCGCCGACGAGCTCGGTACCGGCCCCGGAACGGAGCTCGACCAGGCACACCAGCGAGTACTGCGGCAGGACGTCGGGGCCAGATCCGAGCCGGTCGGTGCTCGTCACCAGCTGCCGCCGGACATCGCGGAGTTCACCGGCCGTTCCGCCGAGCTCGGGGCACTCCACGACGTGCTCGCGGGCCCGCCCGGCAGCGGCCCCGCCATCTACCGCATCTCCGGCATGGGCGGGGTCGGCAAGACCCGGCTTGCTGTCCACGCCGCCCACCGGCTCTTGGCCGCGGGCCACTACGCCGACGTGCAGCTCTACACGGACCTCGGCGGCCGTTCCAGCCGACCGCCCGCCGATCCGGCGACGGTGCTCGGCTCGTTCCTGCGCATGACGGGCGTTCCGGACGACCGGCTACCGCGATCGCTCGACGGGCGAGCGGCGCTCTACCGCGACCGGCTGCGCGGCAAGAACGCGCTGGTGCTGTTGGACAATGCCGACAGCGAGGAACAGGTAGCCCCGCTGCTGCCGGACGGGCCGACGAACTCCGCGCTCATCACCAGCCGGCGGGCCCTGGCGATCAGTGGTGCTCACGCCCTGACGCTGGGCTTGTTCACCCCCACGGATGCGCAGGCTCTGCTTTCGGCCGTCGCGGGAGGCGCCCGTGCGGCCGCGGAGCCGGCCCGCGCCGAGGCGATCGCGGCCCTGTGCGGTCGCCATCCGCTCGCCGTGGCCTTGGCGGCGCGACGCCTGCGCAACCGGCCGGCGTGGACCATGGCCGACGTGGCCGACCGGCTCGCCACCACAGCCGATCGGATCGGTGAGCTCGACATGGGAGGGCGGCTCACCACCACCTTCGACCTCTCGTACAACGCGCTCGGCGCCGATGAGCGGCGCATGTTCCGCCTGCTGGCCCTGCACCCGGGCCCGGATGTCAGCGAGCACACCGCCGCGGCGCTGGCCGCGGTTGCTCCGGCGTGTGCCGGATCACTGCTTGAGCGGCTGGCCCGTGAGCACTTCATCGTGGTGGGCGATCGGGGCCGGTACCTTCTCCCCGGCCTTCTTGCCGAGTACGCGCGGCGGGCCGTCGAGCGGGAGGAAACCGAGTCCGAGCGTGAAACCGCGGTCACCCGGCTGCTCGACTACTACCTCGACACCGCGGCCAGCGCCACCGCGCGGGGGTGAAGACGTCCACACCGACCACGGTGCGATTGGCCGAGGCCAGCGCGGCGTTGTTGCGGCGCGTGGGGAAGCGGAAGTATGAACCCTGACCCACTGGCCCAGGCCGACCAGAGGCCTATCAACGCCTACAGCGGCGCCCGGTGGTCGGAGCTGGTCGCTCTGGAGCCCCACGAGTACCACGAGGTCAACCACGCGATTCCGGTGCGTACCCCGTTACAGGAGACCGCCGGGCGGTTGAGGAAGGCCAAACGCGCCAAGACGCCGGCGGGCAAGCGGTGGGTGCAGTTGCCGCCCTTCGTCGACCGGCTCTACCGGGGGCTGCTGGCACACAGTGCGCGGGCCTACGTCTTCACCGGCCCGCACGGCGGGCATTTACGGCGCGGCAGTTTCCGCGTCCGGTTCTGGCGTCCGGCCTTCGACGGGCGGCCCGCAAGCGGGCAGGCGTGGCTGCGGTCGCCGATCCTTCCCGGGTCACCTTCAACGAGGGGCGCCGCACTCACCGCACCTGGCTGGCTGACGACGGGATCCCGGAAGTCGGGAGGGCCGCGCGGCTGGGGCATCGGATGCCGGGGATGGCCGATGTCTACGAGCACGTCACACCCGCGACCAAGTCCCGGATCCTTCAGGCGCTGACCCGCCGCTGGGAGGACAGCCTCACCGGGCTCGATCACGCAGAGCGACGAAAACTGGGGCCATTTTGTGCCGTAGCCGACCGATGTGCACTACCGGGACGAGGCCGCGTGAGGGTCTGAAACGACCCCCTGAAAAAAGATGATCTCCCAGATATCTCCCACGGCGGCTGACGCCGTCCGTGCAGAGATCTGAGAGACCCAACCTGACCTGCAGTGATGCTGGTGGGCGATACAGGATTCGAACCTGTGACCTCTACCGTGTCAAGGTAGCGCTCTAACCAACTGAGCTAACCGCCCCAAGGGTGGTGGCTGGAGGTGGAGACGGGATTTGAACCCGTGTAGACGGCTTTGCAGGCCGCTGCCTCGCCTCTCGGCCACTCCACCGGACTCATGAGGGGGCTGTGGAGGACCCCCGGATGTCTCCGAGCGGACGACGGGATTCGAACCCGCGACCCTCACCTTGGCAAGGTGATGCTCTACCAGCTGAGCCACGTCCGCGTACGATCGGGCGCCGATCCCTGTCGGGCCTGCGCCTTCGTTCGGTTAGAACTTTAGCGGAAAGTCGGCAGACGGCAAATCGGCGGGCGGGTTGACAGAGGAGGCGTCCAGGGCCGCAGATATACAGGGGGCGTGCAGGGGCGAGACGTCGGCGCTAGCCGGAGGAGTGCGATGGTCCGGTGCGGGAACGCTGTGATGCCGTGGGCGCAGGCGCGCGAGGAGGCGCGCCGGCTCGGGGCGCGGGGCGGGTGTTCCGGCGCGCGCGCCGTCCCGCTCGGCGGCGCGCTCGGCGCAGTGCTCGCCCGCGACCTGACCGCGCTCGTGGGCGTGCCGCCCCACGACGCGGCCGCCATGGACGGCTACGCGGTCGCCGGCCCCGGGCCCGAATGGACCGTGCTGGGGCGAGTGCTGGCCGGAGCCGTCGGCGCCGCCGAAGCGGTCGGCCGACTGCTGCACGGGCAGGCCGTCGAGATCGCCACCGGCGCGCAGGTGCCGGACGGAACGGACGCCGTACTGCCCTACGAGCACGCCGTCGTCTCCCCGGCCGGCGGCGCGCCGCCCGACGGCCGGGAGCGGGTGAGCGGTGAGATCGCGCCAGGCCGACACGTGCGGCGCGCGGGGGAGGACACCTTCGCGGGCGACACCGTGGTCCCCGCGGGGACGACCGTCACCCCCGCTCTGGTCGGTCTGGCCGCTTCGCTGGGCCACGACACGCTCCTGGTGCGCCGCCCGCGCGCGGACGTGCTGGTGACCGGCGACGAGATCGCCGTGTCCGGACGGCCGGGCGCGGGGCGGGTGCGCGACGCGATCGGTCCGATGCTGCCGGGTATCGCCGCTTCGTCCGGTGCCGAGCTGGTGGGTGAGCCGCGGTTACTAAAAGACGGGCTGGAGCCGATGTCGGCGGCGCTGCGCGCGGTCCGCGATGCGGGCACTGACGTCCTCGTGGTCTGCGGGGCCTCGTCCAAGGGACCGGCCGACCACCTCCGAGCCGCGTTGTCCGCCGTCGGCGCGACGGTGGTGGTGGACGGCGTCGCCTGCCGCCCCGGTCATCCGCAACTGCTGGCCTACCTCGGCCGTCCCGGGGTCACCGGTGGTCCAGGCGGGTGGCCGGGCGCCCCCGCCGGTCCGGGGGGCACCGACAATCCCGTCCCCGCATCCGCTGACACTCCCGGAACGGTCGTGGTCGGACTGCCCGGCAATCCCAACGCCGCACTCGCCGCCGCCGCGACGCTGCTCATCCCCGCTCTGCGCGCCATGGCCGGCGGCCCGGAGGCGGACACCGCGCTGCCGCCGTCGATGCGGGTGAAGGGCGCCGTGCAGCCGCACGCCCACGACACGCGGCTCGTGGCGGTGCGCGTGGCCGGCGGTCAGGCCGAGCCCGTCGGCTACGACCGGCCCGGCAGCCTGCGCGGCGCGGCCCTCGCCGACGCATACGCTGTGATCCCGCCGGGCTGGAGCGGACCGCACGCCGCACTCCTGTGGCTGCCGCGCTGATCGGCGGTCGGCTGCTGCGGTCCGGCCCGGGGACATGCCTGGCACTTCGGCTGCGGGGCCCGCTCCGCGAACCCCGCGCGCCGCGTAGCGCACCGTCGGGGGACTGCGCGCGTGCGGCCGCGGCCGGACCGGGATCGGCGCCGTCCGCGGGCGCGCTCCCGCACCTCAGCGGCTCGCGGCCGCCGGACGACCGTGCCGCGGGGCCCTCTCATGCGATTCGGCGCCCCCGACTGGCCTAGACTCGGACCCGAAATCGGTACTCGCAAGGGCTCCGACTTGTAGCCGACGAAAGCCGCGGACCAATGACCTCGTCCCACCTCGACAAAGGCGTGCTGGCCAATCCGGTGCAGCGGCCGGCCCCGCTGCGCGACAGCGTCTACGAGACGCTGCTGGAGCTCATCACGCGGCGGCGGCTGCCGCCCGGACGCCACCTCGTCGAGAACGAGCTCGCCGAGCAGCTGGGTGTCTCCCGCCAGCCGGTCCGCGAGGCGCTGCAGCGGCTCAGCAACGAGGGCTGGGTGGACCTCCGCCCGGGCTACGGCGCGTTCGTGCACCAGCCCAGCGAGAGCGAGGCCGACCAGCTGCTGGCCGTGCGCTCGCTGCTGGAGACCGAAGCCGCCCGGCTCGCCGCGGGCGCCGCCACTCCCGAGGGGGTCGAGCGGCTGCGCGAGCAGTGGCGCGCCGGCATTGAAGGCCTTGAGCGCGGCGACACCGACGCGATGGTCGACAGTAACGCTGCACTGCACCACGGCATTGTCGAGATCGCGGGCAACCAGGTGCTGGAAGGGCTGGCAGGACAGGTCGCGCGGCGGGTGCGCTGGTACCACGGGTTCGTGGTGCAGCAGCGCGGCCGCGAGTCCTGGAAGGAGCACGAGGCCATCATCGAGGCGATCGAGGCCGGCGACCAGGAGCGCGCGGCCGCCCTCATGCATGAGCACACCGAGGCCACCCGACTCGCCTACCACGACCAGGCGCTTGAGGGCGGTGACGGGCTCGAGGGCCTCGCGGAGGACAACGAGGACGCCGAGGCTGCAGAGAGCGAGACCGCCGGCGCCGCCGGGCACCGCTCGGCCGTCTGACCGCCGCGGGCGGGCTCGGGGCGGCGGCTGTCGGCACCGCGGGTGTCGCTGCCCGCCGAGCGCGGTGGGGTCGCCTCCTTGCGGCGCGTCCCCGCGCGTCCCCGCGTCTGCGAGCGCGGTGCGGCGCCGGCGCTGCCTCGCCGAAGACCGCCGCTCCGAGCGCGGCTCCGCCGGCCCACCGCTCCGGAAACTCGAGTGATTTCGGGCGCACGACTGGCGCGAATGTGGTCCAAGACACCACAATGTAGGGCGACCTCTCCGCTGGAGGGGTGGCGATGGCGCGCACGGTGCCGCATCGGTCGATGCCGGCCCCGTCGTCGACGCCGGGGCCGGACAACCCCTGGGTCCGGCCCCGGTCGGCATCGCATGCGGATGGGAACGGGGATGCTGATTCGGCAGTTCGAGTACCTCGTCGCCCTGGCGCGCGAGCGGCACTTCGCGCGTGCCGCGCTCGCCTGCCACGTCTCGCAGCCGGCGCTCTCGGCCGGTATCCGCAAGCTGGAAGCCGAACTGGGCGTGTCCATCGTGCGGCGCGGCCACCGGTTCGAGGGCTTCACCCCCGAAGGGGAGCGGGTACTGCTGTGGGCGAGTCGGATTCTAGAGGAGCGCGACCGCCTCACCGCCGACGTCGACACGGTCCGCGAGGGCCGCATCGGCACGCTGCGCATCGGGGTGCTGCCCGAGGCCGCCGCCGCGTTCGGCTGCGTCGCTGCTCCCTTCGGCGCCCGGCACCCGCGGGTGGCCCTGAGCGTGCGCACCATGTCCGCCGCCGAAATCCAGCGGGCACTCTCCGACGGCGCCCTCGACTGCGCCACGCTGCGCACTCCCCTGGACCCGGCGCGTTCGCGCGGGCGCACGGTGCTCTACCGGGAACGCCCGGTCCTGCTGACCTCCGGCAGCGGGCGCTTCGCCGACCGTGCGGCGCTGGACTGGGAGGAGGTCGCGCACGTGCCGCTGTGCCGCCTGCTGCCCGATCCGCTGTGGCCGCGCGCGGCCGATGCCGTGGCGGCGGCCACCGGCGAGGATCCGGCGGTGCGGGTCGAGGTCGACTCGCTGCCCGCGCTCTACGAGCACATCAGCCGGGGCGGCGGCTGCGCGGTGGTCACCCATTCCTGGCTTGCGCCCGGCGGTATGCCCGACGGGCTGCGCGCGGTCCCGCTGGCCGAGACCGGCGAGGCCACTGGGGTGGGGCTGGTGATCGCCGAGCACCACCCCGAGCCGCTGCTGGCCGCCGACCTGGCGGCCTTCGCCCGTTCGGTGCCGTTGCAGGGGCGCCTCGACGCCTTGCTGCCGGGGTCGGCTCAGGGCGGCCCGGTGCCGGCGCCCCGGGACTCCGGCGGCGGACTTCCCCTGCGGGAGGACTGAGGAGCGCCGGGCGGTGCGCCGCTGCTGGAACTCCGCTGATCATCGATATCGACGGTGGGTGCGGGGTGGGGTCGCTGAGGGCGCACGCCGGAGGGGCGGACGGGGCCTCCCTCGCCCCGCCTGCCCGGCCGCTGCGCCAGAGGTCTGAGTTTACTCGTGAGGAAGCCTGTGACCTGCAAGAACAACAAGTCATTCGGGCGTGTCCAGGGAGTGTCAAGGATCGACCACTATCGTGGTGTACATGGCTTCCAACGACCACCGCGCAGGAAAGAGTCAAAGCACCCTTGATCCAGGCCGGATCGAGCGGGGGTCGGGCGGTGAAGCGGAGTCGGCCAAGTCTGGCTCGGGCAGCAACGGGGCGCCCGTCCAGTCGGTCGACCGGGCGATCACTGTTCTGGAGATACTCGCTCAGCACGGCGAAGCCGGGGTCACCGAGATCGCGGCCGAGTTGGGCGTGCACAAGTCCACGGCGTTCCGGCTCGTCGGGGCCCTGGAGCGGCGCGGACTCGTCGAGCAGCCGGGGTTGCGCGGAAAGTACCAACTCGGGTTCGGCATAATCCGTCTGGCCGGAACCATGGCCGCCGGACTCGACCTCACCCAGCAGAGTCGGCGCGTCTGCGAAGATCTCGCATCCGAGCTCGGTGAGACGGTGAACATCGCCATCCCCAGCGGAGACATGGTCGTCAACATCGATCAGGTCCGCGGGGCCTCGGCGATCGTCAGCCAGAACTGGATCGGCCGGCAGAACCCCCTGCACACGACCTCCACCGGAAAAGTGCTGCTGGCCTACATGCGCGTCCCCGACCAGCGTCGGGTGCTGCGCGGGCCATTGGAGCAGCTCACCCCCCACACAATCACCGACGCCGACACCCTGCAGGCCGAGATCGACGAAATCCTCGAACAGGGGTTCGCCAAGGCGGTCGAGGAGCTGGAGGTGGGCCTCAACGCGGTAAGCGCGCCCATCCGCGGGCTCACGGGCGAGGTCATCGCGGCCCTCAGCGCGTCGGGCCCCTCCTACCGGATGGAGGAGGACAAGCTCCCCGCCATCGGTGAGGCGGTCTGCAGAGCCGCCGTGGAGATCTCGATCCGCATGGGGCACATGGAAACCGCCGACACCTGACCGCACCGCTGCGCCGCCGGACCTACCCCCGCGAGTCGATCTCGCAGCCCAGCGCGGCGGCCACGATCCGGGCGGCGCGCTCGACGACCTCCTCGACCGGAGGTGCGATATCGAGCGTGACGCCCGGTTCGTCGTCGGCAAGCGGCTCCAGGGTGGACTTCTGGGAGCGGAGCAGCGTCTCGGGCATGAAGTGGCCCTTGCGCTCGCGCAGCCGCGCGGCGATGAGCTCGGTGGATCCGTCCAGGTGCAGGAAGCGGACGTCGGGGGCCGCCGCGCGCAGCACGTCGCGGTAGCTGCGCTTGAGTGCCGAGCACGCCATGAGCGTCGACTCGCCGCGCCCGTCGTGCCCGGCGATCCACGCGGCCAGCGCCTCCAGCCACGGCTGCCGGTCCTCGTCGGTGAGCGCCGTGCCGGCCGACATCTTGGCGACGTTGGCGGCGGGGTGGAAGTCGTCCGCCTCGGCGAAGGGCAGGTCCAGGCGCCGCGCGAGGGGCTCGGCGACGGTGCTCTTGCCCGTGCCGGAGACGCCCATGACGACGAAGTGCGTGCCGTGTGCCATTCCTTGCTCCAACCGTGCGGATCTGTGAACGCGCGGTGTACGCGCCCTAATAGTGTTACCAATGAATCGCCGACGTGCTGCGGGCGCCCCCGTGCCCTCGCAGCCGCTGCAGGGCCGAAGGAGACACATGAGCGCCGCCGCCGACCACCGGACCCTGCACAACCGCGTCCTCGCAGAGGTCGGACCCGCGATCGCCGCGGGCGAGTACGAGCCCGGAGCCGTTCTTACCCTGGACCGGCTGGCCCAGAGCTACGGCGTGTCCCGGACCGTGGCGCGCGAGGCCGTGCGCGTGCTGGAGTCCATGCACCTGGTGGTCAGCCGTCCGCGCACCGGCGTGCGGGTGCGCCCGCCCGAGGAGTGGAGCGTCCACGACCCGCAGCTGATCCGGTGGCGGCTGGCCGGACCCGGCCGGATGGGCCAGCTGCGCTCGCTGACGGAGCTGCGCGCCGCCGTAGAGCCGCCCGCCGCCGCGTTCGCCGCCCGCCGCGCGGCCCCCGCCGACCGCGAGTTCCTGCTGGAGCTGAACGAGCGCATGGTCGCCACTGGGCGCAGCGGCGACCTGGAGGCCTTCCTGCGCCTGGACATCGAGTTCCACCGCAGCATTCTGGAGATGTCGGGCAACGAAATGTTCGCCGGTCTGACGGGCGTGGTGTCGGAGGTGCTGACCGGCCGCACCGAGTACGACCTGATGCCGCGCCGGCCCCGGCCCGAGGCGCTGCGCCTGCACACCCACGTCGCCGATGCGATCGGAGGCGGCCTGGCCGATGTGGCCCAGGCCGCCATGCGCGCGATCGTCGACGAGGTCGTTGCGGCCCTGGAGGACGAGGAGGCCGCGGACTGCGGCTGAGGGGGCGGAGCCGCCCTCCAGGGCCCCGGCCTACAGGACCAGGCTCAGCAGCGCCGCCAGCACGAAGCCGACGGTGCCGAGAAGCGTCTCCATCACCGTCCACGTGCGCAGCGTGGTCTTGACGTCCATTCCCAGGAACCGGCCGACCAGCCAGAACCCGGAGTCGTTGACGTGGGAGAGCACGGTGGAGCCACAGGCGATCGCCACCACGATCAGCGACAGGTCGACGGTGCTCAGGCCGCCGGAGGAGGCGACCAGCGGGGCGACGAGCGCGGCGGTGGTCGTCAGCGCGACCGTCGCCGAGCCCTGGGCCACCCGCAGGCACGCCGCGATCACGAACGCCGCCAGGATCACCGGCATGCCGGTGGACTCCAGGCTGCCGGCGAGCGCGTCGCCGATGCCGCTGATCTCCAGCACGCCGCCGAACATGCCGCCGGCCCCGGTGATGAGGATGATCGAGCAGACCGGCGCCAGCGAGTCGTTGGCGAGCTTCTCCAGGTAGTTGCTGGAGAAGCGGCCCGGAGCGAGCGCGACCATGGCCACGAGGGTGGTGATCAGCAGGGCGATGGGCGTCTGGCCGACCAGCACGAGCGCCTGGACCCACAGGGCGTCGCCGGGCACGGCGCCCGTGGCGCTCAGGGTGGTCAGGCCGGTGTTGGCGAAGATGAGCACCATCGGCAGCAGGAGAATGCCCAGCACCGTCGCCAGGCGCGGCGCGCCCTGGGGCACGGTGTCGGCGGCGGGCGCGGTCCGGGCGGCCGTCTTCGAGGCGGTACCGCCGCCCGTGCCGCCGGAGGTCCCCTCTTGGGCGGCGCCGTCCTCGGGCGCGGCGGCGCCGAACTCGGCGGGGGCGGGCAGGTAGAAGCGGCGCCCGGCGTAGAGCGAGTAGAGGTAGCTGGCGATGTACCAGGTCGGCACGGCCAGCACCAGGCCCACGATCAGAGTGACGCCCATGTCGGCCTCGATCTGGCCCGCGGCGGCCACAGGGCCGGGGTGCGGCGGAACGAAGGCGTGCATCACGGCGAAGGCGCCCGCGGTGGGCAGCGCGTAGAGCAGCACGGAGCCGCCGAGGCGGCGCGCGACGCTGAAGACGATCGGCAGCATGACGATCAGTCCGGCGTCGAAGAAGATCGGGAAGCCGAAGATCAGGGAGGCGACGCCCAGTGCGAGCGGCGCGCGCTTCTCCCCGAAGGCGCTGATCAGCGCCCCGGCGAGCACACCGGCGCCGCCGGTGACCTCCAGAAGCCGGCCGATCATCACGCCCAGGCCGACCAGCAGTCCGACGCTGGCGAGCGTATCGCCGAAGCCGTAGAGCATGGTGGGCACGACGTCGTCCAGCGGGATGCGGGTGGCCAGCGCGACGCCCAGGCTGACCAGGACGAGCGCGACGAAGGCGTGCAGCCGCGCCCAGATCACGAGTGCCAGGAGCACGGCGATCGAGGCGGCCGCTATCAGCAGCAGCGGCACCGTGCCGTATGCGGGGTCTATCGGTTCCACGGGTTCCTCCGGGAATGGGGATGAGGCTGGCGCGCGATGTGACGTGCGCCAAGACGGCTGGCGGCAATGGTAATACCATTTGTGAGGACGTGTGATCCTCCCCGTTCGGAATTGTTATCCGAACCGTGCGGCGGACGTCGCCGCCGGTCGCGGGGCGGTCGCCCTTCGACCGCCGGCATCCTCGGCGCGGCCGGGCTTTCAGGTCCGCGCCAGCCGCAGGGTGAGGATCTGGAACGGGCGCAGGGCGAAGGCCACCCGGCCGCCGGAGACTTCGATCGGGCCCTCGTCCAGCGGTTCCTCCAGCAGGTCCACCGCAGCGGCGCCGGCCAGCGGGAACGACGCGCGCAGCGCGCCGCGCACCCGGGCTCCGTGCGCCTCGTACAGACGCACCACCACGGCGCCCGAGCGGTCCTCGGCCAGCTTCACCGACTCGACCACCACGCCCGCGCCCTCCGCCGCCACCAGCGGAGCCACGTCGGCCCCTCCGGGCGCCGCCCGCTCGGGCAGGTTGAGGCGGTAGCCCTCGCGCACGGCGTCGGAGATGCCGGCGCCCGGCACCAGCGCGTAGGCGAAGACGTGCCGGCCCTGGTCGGCTTCGGGGTCGGGAAAGCGCGGCGCCCGCAGCAGCGACAGGCGGAGCACGGTCGTGGTTCCGCCGTCGCGGCGCACCGCGCGGTCCACATCGTGGCCGTAGGTGGAGGCGGTGGCCAGCGCGTGCCCGTAGCCCGGCTCGCCCGCGCGCACCCACCGGTGCCCGCAGGCCTCGAACCGGGCCGCGTCCCAGGAGGTGTTGGTGTGGGCCGGGCGGTGCACATGGCCGAACTGGATCTCGGCCGCGACCTCGGACGCGCGCACATCCAGCGGGAACGCCGCCTTGAGGAAGCGCTCGCGCTCGTGCCAGTCGACCTCGGCGGTGAAGTCCACCCGGACCGACCCCCGCTCCAGTGCGACGACCTGGCGCGCGGTGGAGGAGCCGAAGGAGCGGACCGCCTCCACCGCCGCGCCCTCGGGGGCCTCGCGCAGCACCCGCACCGAATCGGCGGCGGTGAGGTCGGCCAAGGTGCGGCGGTAGAAGGCGTCGACATCCCAGGCGTCCCACGCGTTGGGCAGGTCGCGGTGGAGCTGAAGCAGGTTGGCGGCCGCCCCCGGCGCCAGCGCCTCGCGGCCGCTCGCCGCCTCCACGACAGACGTGACCAGGCCCCGTGCGTCCACCGCCACGCGCAGCAGGCCGTTGTCCAGCACGTAGCCGCCGCCGTCGCGGCCGAGCGCGACCGCCGGCGCCTCCGGGGCCCCGCCTTCGCCCCCTGCGTTCGCGCGCGACCGCCCGCCCATCGCGGCCACGCCGCCGCGCTCGTGCGGACAGGCGTTGAACACGGTGACCGCGCCTGCGCCGCCGCGCTCCCCGGCGCCGGTCCCCCCGGCGAGCACCCGGCGGGCGCCGTCGGCGATCTCCTCCAGCTCCGCCGTGATCCGGACGTAGGCCCGCGTCGCCTCGCGGTGCACCCAGGCGATCGAGGAGCCCGGCAGGATGTCGTGGAACTGGTGCAGCAGGACCCGCTTCCACAGCGCCTCCAGCCGCTCGTAGGGGTAGCGGTAGGCGCCCGAACCCGCGTCCGCGGTGCGCACGGCCGCCGTTGCCGCCCACAGCTCGGCCTCGCGCAGCATGTGCTCGCTGCGCCGGTTGCCCTGCTTGGTGCGCGCCTGGCTGGTGTAGGTGCCCCGGTGCAGCTCCAGGTACAGCTCGCCCAGCCACACCGGAGCCTGGTCGGCGTACTCCGCCTCGGCGGCGGCGAAGAACTCCGCCGGGCTTTCCAGGCGCACCCGCGGCGAGCCCTCCAGGTCGGCCGTGCGCGCCGCCCGCGCCAGCATCTCCCGCGTGGGTCCGCCGCCGCCGTCGCCGTGGCCGAAGGGCACCAGCGAGCGCGAGGCCGGCCCGGCGTCGCGGAACCCGCGCGCGGCGTGCGCCAGCTCGTGCCCGGTCAACTCGGCGTTGTAGGTGTCCACCGGCGGGAAGTGGGTGAACACGCGGCTGCCGTCGATGCCCTCCCACCAGAAGGTGTGGTGCGGGAACGCGTTGTCGGCGTTCCACGACAGCTTCTGGGTGAGGAACCAGCGCGACCCCGACAGCCGCACCAGCTGCGGCAGCGCGGCGGAGTAGCCGAAGGAGTCGGGCAGCCAGACCTCGCGGGTCTCGACCCCCAGCTCGTCGCGGAAGAACCGCCTGCCGTAGGAGAACTGGCGGGCCAGCGCCTCGGAGCCGGGCATGTTGGTATCGGCCTCCACCCACATCCCGCCCACCGGTGCGAACCGCCCCCGGCGCGTGTGCTTGCGCAGCCGGGCGAAGAGCGCGGGGTGGCTCTCCTTGAGCCAGGCGTACTGCTGGGCCTGCGACATCGCGTAGACGAGGTCGGGGTGGTCCTCCATCAGCGCGGTGGCGTTGGCGACGGTGCGCGCCACCTTGCGCACCGTCTCGTGCAGCGGCCACAGCCAGGCGGAGTCGATGTGGGCGTGGCCCACCGCCGAGACGCGGTGCGCGCTGGCCTCGGCCGGGTCGGCCAGCACCGGCGCCAGCAACTCGCGGGCCGAGCCGGCCGTGGCGGCGGTGGAGGCCGCGTCGGTCGGGTCGAGCACGTCCAGGGCTCGCGAAAGGGCGGTGCGGATGCGTGCTCGGCGCGGCGACCCCTCGGGCAGCTCCCGCATCAGCTGGCCCAGCACCTCGGCGTCCATGCTCAGGCCCCACACCTCGGGGTCGAAGACCGCCAGGTCGGCCCGACGCAGCCGGTACAGCGGAGCGGAGCCGGCGGTGGCCGGATCGCCCAGCGGCGTCGGAGCGAAGCCGTCCGGCCCGAGGACCACCGGGTTGGCCGCGGCCTCCACCCGCAGGTCGACCCCCTCGCCGCCGCGCGCCGGCGCGGCGACCCGCACCCAGCGGTTGCGGGGGTTGAGCCCTTTGAGCGGTGTGCCGTCGGGGAGGTGCACCAGCCCTTCGGCGCAGAACCCGGGCCGGTCGGGGTCGAAGCCGAGGTCGAGGACGGCCTCCACAGTGCGGCCCGCCCACTCGGCGGGCACCCGGCCCGTGAAGCGGAACCAGGAGGTCCCCCACGGCGGTCCCCAGGCCTGGCCGACGGCGGCGGGGGAGTAGGGCGCCGCGACGCCCTCGGCGGCCGGAACCGGCCCGCCGGGAGCGTCCCAGCGCTCCACGGTCAGCGGGACGGCGGCGGCATAGACCGAGGCCCACAGGCGTTGGCCCAGCACACGGGTGAGTCGGCGGTCGAGTCGGGCGTGCTCGTCGTGCATGCGGCGCTCCGTCTGCCTGGGCGGCGGCCTTCCGGTACGCTCTCCGCCCCCGCCCGGGAAGTCAAGGTTCACGCCGTGCGGTTCGATACGTTGGACCGGCGCGGCGCGGCGCGCGGGTGGTGCCAGCACCACCGCCGGTTGAAGGGGCGGCCGGACTGACGCGGCGGTGCCCGGTCGAGCAGACTGAAACCGACGGGACACCGGCGTAGGAGAACGGGAAGAGCAGGGCGGATGCACAGGCTGATCAACCAGGTACGCCCGTACCCGTGGGGGGCGCGCACCGCCATCCCGCGGCTGCTGGGTATCGAGCCCGACGGGCGGCCCCAGGCGGAGCTGTGGCTCGGCGCCCACCCCGGCGCCCCCAGCACCGTCGTCACCCCCGAGGGACCCTCCTCCTTCGACGACGTCATCGCCGCCGCACCCGAGGAGATGCTGGGCGAGCGCACCGTCGAGCGGTTCGGCGAGCGCCTGCCGTTCCTGCTGAAGGTGCTGGCCGCCGAGGAGCCGCTGTCGCTGCAGGTCCACCCCGACTCCGCCCGCGCCCGCGCGGGCTTCGACGCCGAGGAGGCCGCCGGCATCCCGGTCACCGCCCCGCACCGCAACTACCGCGACCCCTTCCACAAGCCGGAGCTGGTCCTGGCGCTGGAGCCGTTCGAGGCCCTGTGCGGGTTCCGCGACCCGGCCGCCGCACGCGCCGACCTGGACGGGCTGACCGGCGACCTGGCCGGGCGGCTGCGCGCCGACCTGGGGGCCGCCGGCGTGCACGCCGCCCTGCGCGCCGCGCTGACCCGGCTGCTCACGCTGCCCGAGGATGTGCGCTCGGACCTGGTGGGGGGCTTCGTGGCGGAGTGGAAGCGTCTGGGCGCGGGCGCCCACCACGACACCATCGTGGAGCTGGCCGAGCGGTATCCGGGCGATCCCGGCGCGGTCGCGGCGCTGCTGCTCAACCGCGTCAGCCTGCGCCCGGGCGAGGCGCTGTTCCTGCCCGCGGGCAACGTGCACGCCTACCTTCGCGGCACGGCGGTGGAGGTCATGGCCGGCTCGGACAACGTGCTGCGCGCCGGACTAACCGGTAAGCACGTCGACACCGCCGAGGTGCTGTCGGTCGTGGACTTCTCCGTGCTGCCCATCCCTTTCACCGGTCCCGTGCCCGACCGCGGGCGCACCGAGTTCCGTCCCGGTGTCTCGGAGTTCGCGCTGGCCACCGCCGGGCCGGGGCCCATCAGCACCCGGCTGGACGGCGGCGCGCCGTCGGTGGTGCTGTGTCTGGACGGATCGGCCGACCTGGTCGCGGAGTCCGGCGAGGTCCTGGCGCTGGGGCGCGGCGAGTCGGTGTTCGTGCCGGCGTGCTGCGGGCGGGTCACCGTGCGCGGGGAGGGCCATCTGGTGGCGGCCACGGTCGGCGACTGAGCGGCCGCCGCGGAGGGGCCCGAGGGCGCCGCAGTGCGCGTGCGCCGGACCGCCGGTACGCTGAGACACCCGATCCGACCTTGGCGAGGAGTGCCTCATGACGCTCGAACGTCCCCGAGTCGACGTCGCGCCGGGCCCGCCGCCGGCCGATCTCGAGGTCGCCGACCTGACCATCGGAGAGGGCGCGCAGGCCGGGCACGGTTCCACTGTCGACGTGCACTACGTCGGCGTCTCCCAGTCCACGGGCGAGGAGTTCGACGCCTCTTGGAACCGCGGCGATCCGCTCAGCTTCGTGCTGGGCGGGCGCCAGGTGATCGAAGGCTGGGAGCAGGGCGTGCTGGGCATGCGCGTGGGCGGCCGCCGCCGGCTGGTCGTCCCGCCCCACCTGGCTTACGGCGACCGGGGCGCCGGCGGCGTGATCAAGCCCGGCGAGACCCTGGTGTTCGCGGTCGATCTGGTGGGCGTGAGCTGAGGGCTCGCCCCACCGTCGCGGCCGGCGCGGGTCGGCGCCCCGGCCGACGGGCGCCGCCCGCTCCGCCTGCGCGGGGGCGGATCAGCGCAGCGTCTCGCCGACCGTGACGCGGCCCTTGAGCAGGTCGCGGGCGATGGTTCGGCGCTGGATCTCGTCGGTGCCCTCGAAGATGCGCAGGAGCCGCAGGTCGCGGTACCAGCGCTCGATGGGCAGTTCGCGGGTGTAGCCCATGCCGCCGTGGATCTGCATCATCCGGTCGACGATCTCGTTGGCCTTGACACCGCCGAACAGCTTGGCGATCGACTGGGCGTGGCGGGAGTCGCGGCCCTGGTCGACCTGCCAGGCCGCGTGCAGTACGAGCAGCCGCAGCGCCTCGATCTCGGTCTCGGAGTCGGCGATCATCCACTGGATGGCCTGGCGCTCGGCGATGGCGGCGCCGAAGGTCCGGCGGGTCTGGGCGTAGTCGATGCTCATCTGGAGCATCCGCTCGCAGCCGCCCAACGCGCGGGCCGGCAGCAGGTAGCGGCCCTTGCCGATCCACTGCATCGCCAGTTCGAAGCCCCTGCCGACCTCGCCCAGCACGTTGGCCTCGGGCACGCGCACGCCGTCGAAGACCAGTGAGGCCGGGCGGCGCTCGCCCATGGTGTCGATGGGCTGGGAGGTCCAGCCGGACTCGCGGTCGGCCAGGAAGCAGGTGACGCCGCCGTCGGCGCCGAGGTCGGGGTCGGTCACGGCGAAGACCAGCGCGAAGTCGGCCTCGCAGCCGCCGGTGATGAACGTCTTCTCGCCGTTGATCACCCATTCTGAGCCGTCCTTGACGGCGCGGGCGCGGATCGCCTTGGCATCGGAGCCGGCGCCGGGTTCGGTGATGGCGAAGCACGAGCGGCGCTCGCCGGAGATCGTGGGCAGCAGGTAGCGCTTCTGCTGCTCCTCGTCGGCGTGGAAGAGGATGTTGTCGGCCTCGCCGCCGAACTTGAAGGTCAGGAAGGTGCGGCCGAGCTCGGCCTCGATGAGCGCGGCGGTGACCGCGTCCAGGCCCATGCCGCCGTACTCGACGGGGGTCTGCACACCCCAGAAGTCGGACTTGCGCGCCAGTTCCCGCAGGCCGCGCACCTCGTCGGCGTTCAGCCCCGGCGCGGCGCCTCCGCGTTCGCGGCGCAGCACGTCGTTCTCCAACGGCATGATCTCGCGCTCGACGAAGGTGCGCACCCACGCCCGGATCTCCCGCTGCTCCTCGCTCAGTCCGAAGTCGACCATCCGCCCCAGCTCCCCAATTTACCTAACAGTGTTCGGTTTTGAGCGTAGGCGCTGCCCGCGTCCGCGCGCAAGCCGCCCCCTCGGCCGCGCGGGCGGCACGGTCCGGGCGGGTGCTCGCGCCTGCGCGCACCCGTGCGGCGTGGCAGGATCGCCTCAGGCCCAGTCGCCGCGGACCGCGGCGCGAGCCGATGACGGGAGGAAACGGTGGCCCGACCCAGGACGCCGATGCTGAGCGTGACCGGCATCCGCAGTGCGGCGCTCGCACTCGTCGACCGCGACGGCCTGGAGAGCCTCTCCATGCGCAGGCTGGCCCAGGAGCTGGACGTGCAGGCGGCGTCGCTCTACAGCCACTACCGGACCAAGGAGGACCTGCTCGCCGACATCGCCAACGAGATCATGGCCGAGGTGGACGTCTCGGGGTTCGCGTACGGCGACTGGCGGCACGGCCTGACCGTGTGGGCCCGCTCCTTCCGCGCGGCGCTGGCGGCCCACCCCAACCTGGTGCCGGTCGTCGCCGCGGGCCCGGGCCGCCGCGAGGCCGCGCTGCGCCGCGCCGACGCCGTACACGGCGGGCTGGTCGCGGCGGGCTGGCCGCCGCGCCACGCCACCATGATCGGCGCCTCGACCAAGTACCTGGTGGTGGGGGCGGCGATCAACTCCTTCGCCCGCGGCTTCGACGCCGACGTGCAGGTCTACCGCGACCGCTACCCCAACCTCTCCCAGGCGCACCGCCTCGCCGAGCACGCCGCCGAGATCGACGATGCCAGCTTCGAGCTGGCGCTGTCGGCGTTCCTCGACGGCCTCGGCCACACCCTCGCCGCGCTCGACGGCGAAACCCGTTGATCTTGTAGCTATCGTGATGAAAAACGATTTCCAGTGACGATAGCTACAAGATCGACGGTGGCTTCGGCCGTGCGGCTACTCCAACCCCATGCGGGCGGCCGCGGCGTCCCACGCCGCGGTGCCGGTCGGCTCGTAGCGGCGGGGGCGCTCGGCGGCGTAGACCAGGCGCCTCAGGTCGGCGTGCGAGGCGCCCGGCAGGGCCGCGCGCGCCTGGACGACCAGGTTGCCGATCGCGGTGGCCTCGACCGGACCGGCCTCCACCGGCAGGCCCAGCGCGTCGGCCGTCCACTGGCACAGCAGTTCGTTGCGCGCACCGCCGCCGACGAGGTGGACGACCTCCATGTCCTGGTCCGCCAGCGTGCAGGCGCGCCGCAGCGCGTCGCGGTGGGCCAGGGCCAGGCTCTCCAGCACGCAGCGCAGCAGGCCGCCGCGGTCCCCGGGCACCGGCTGACCGGTCTGGCGCAGGTGGTCGGCGATGCGCGCGGGCATGCCGCCCGGCGCCAGGTAGCGCGGGTCGCCGGCGTCGATCAGGGCGGCGAACGCGGGCGCGGACGCGGCCTCGTTCAGCAGGCCGGGAATGGCGGATTCGTCCAGGCCCCAGTCGCGCAGGCACTCCTGCGCCAGCCACAGCCCCATGATGTTGCGCAGGAAGCGGGTGGTGCCCTCGACGCCCAGCTCGTTGGTGAAGTTGGCCGCGCGCGCGGCCTCGGTGGTCACCGGCGCGTCCAGCTCCAGGCCGGCCAGCGACCAGGTGCCGCACGAGACGTAGCCGAAGCGCTCGGTGCGCGCGGGCACCGCGGCCACCGCCGACGCGGTGTCGTGCGAGGCGACCGCCGCGACCTCGGTGCGGGCGTCGAGACCGGTGTGCTCGGCCGGCCCCGGAAGCAGGGTCCCGATGCGCTCTCCGGGGGAGCGCAGCTCGCCCAACAGGGAGACGTCGATACCGGCCGCCTCTGCGAGCTCCGCCGACCAGCGCCGGGTGGCGACGTCGAGCAGGCCGGTCGTCGAGGCGTTGGTGACCTCGGTGCCGCGCTCGCCGGTCAGCCAGTAGCCCAGCAGGTCGGGGATGAGCAGCAGCGAGCGCGCGGAGCGCAGCTGCGCCGTGCCGCCCGCGGCCGCGAGCTGGAAGACGGTGTTGAAGGGCAGGTACTGCAGCCCGTTGCGGGCGTAGAGCTCCGCGGCGCCGACCCGCTCGACGAAGGCGTGCGCCGTGTGGTCGGTGCGGGAGTCGCGGTAGTGGTGGGGAAGCCCGAGCAGCGCGCCGGACGCGTCGAGCAGGCCGTAGTCGACGGCCCAGGAGTCGACGCCGACCGAGCGCGGCGCGTGGCCGGCGGCCGCGGCCGCCCGAAGGCCGTCGAGCACGCCGTTGTAGAGCCCGCCGATGTCCCAGTGCAGCCCGCTGGGCAGGCGCAGCGGCCGGTTGGGGAAGCGGTGCACCTCGGTCAGCGCGAGCTCGTCGGTACCGACGCGGCCGACGACGACGCGCCCGCTGGAGGCACCGAGGTCGACAGCGGCGAAGACGTCGGAGTGGGACACGGCGGGGCCTTTCCGAGTTGGGGCGGCGGGAGCCGCCGGTCGGTCTGTGCGGGGAAGCGGAGGACGGGCGGGACCGGCGGGCGGGCGCGGCTGTCCCGCCCGCCTCCCCGCCCCCGATCAGCGCAGGAACGCCGCGGCGACCCCGGCGTCGACCGGGACGTGCAGGCCCGTCGTGTGGCTCAGCTCGCCGCAGGTCAGCGCATAGACCGCGTTGGCCACGTGCTCGGGCAGGACCTCCCGCTTGAGCAGGGTGCGCTGGGCGTAGAAGGCGCCGAGCTCCTCCTCGGGCACGCCGTAGACCGCCGCGCGCTGGGCGCCCCAGCCCCCGGCGAAGATGCCCGAGCCGCGCACCACGCCGTCGGGGTTGACGCCGTTGACCCGGATGCCCTCGCCGCCCAGCTCGGCGGCCAGTAGCCGCACCTGGTGGGCCTGGTCGGCCTTGGCCGCGCCGTAGGCGATGTTGTTGGGTCCGGCGAACACCCCGTTCTTGCTGCAGATGTAGACGATGTCACCGCCCATGCCCTGCCGGGTCAGCACCCGGGCGGCCTCGCGGGCCATGAGGAACGAGCCGCGCGCCATCACCCGGTGCTGGAGGTCCCAGTCGGCCTCGGTGGTCTCCAGCAGCGGCTTGGAGATCGACAGCCCGGCGTTGTTGACCACCAGGTCCACCCCGCCGAACGCGAGCACGCTGTCCCGCAGCGCCGCGGCGATCTGCTCGGGCTCGGTGACGTCGACCGCCACCGGGACGGCGGTGTCGGCGCCGCCGAGCTCGTCGGCCGCCTCGGCCGCCGCGTCGGCGTCGCGGTCGGCGACCACCACACAGGCGCCCTCTGCCGCCAGGCGCCGGGCCGTAGCCCGGCCGATGCCCGATCCGCCGCCGGTTACCAGTGCGACCCGGGTCGCCAGCGGCTTGGGCGCCGGCTTGCGGCGCAGCTTGGCCTCCTCCAGTTCCCAGTACTCGATGCGGAACTTCTCCGACTCCGGGATCGGGGAGTAGGAGGAGAGGGTCTCGGCGCCGCGCATCACGTTGATCGCGTTGGCGTAGAACTCGCCCGCGACCCGCGCGGTCTGCTTGTCGGCGCCGAAGGAGAACATGCCCACGCCCGGCACCAGCACGATCGCCGGGTCGGCGCCGCGCATCGCCGGCGAGTCCGGCTCGGCGTGGCGCTCGTAGTAGGCCCGGTAGTCCTCGCGGTAGGCGGCGTGCAGTTCGCGCAGCCGCTCCAGCGCGTCCTCGATCGGTGCGTCGGGTGCGGCGTCGAGCACCAGCGGGCGCACCTTCGTGCGCAGGAAGTGGTCGGGGCACGAGGTGCCCAGCGCCGCGAGCCGCTCCAGCTCGGCGCGGGAGACGAAGTCCAGGACCGCCTCGGAGTCGGTGTAGTGGCCCACCTGCGGCCGGTCGGTGGAGGCCAGCCCGCGCACCGCCGGCAGCAGCGCGGCCGCGCGCTCGCGCCGCTCGGCCTCGGGCAGCGGTTCGCGGCCCGCGACCACCGGGCCGAAGGGGTGGGCCCTCTCGGCGCCCCGTTCGGCGATGAAGCGTTCGGCGGTGCGGATGATCTCCAGCGAGTTGGCCTCGCACTCCCGGGCCGTCTCGCCCCAGGCGGTGATGCCGTGGCCGCCCAGCACCACGCCGACGGCCTGCGGGTTGTCCCGCTTGATCGCCGCGATGTCCAGTCCGAGCTGGAAGCCGGGACGGCGCCAGGGCACCCATGCGACCCGGTCGCCGAAGCACTCGGCGGTGAGCTTCTCGCCGTCGGCGGCGCAGGCCAGCGCGATGCCCGAGTCGGGGTGCAGGTGGTCGACGTGGGCGGCGTCGACCAGCCCGTGCATCGCGGTGTCGATGGAGGGCGCGGCGCCGCCCTTGCCGTGGGCGCAGTAGTCGAACGCCGCGACCATCTCGTCCTCGCCCTCGACCCCCGGGTAGACCCCGCTCAGGGCGCGCAGTCGGTCCAGCCGCAGCACGGCCAGCCCCGCCTCGGTGAGCGTGCCCAGGTCGCCGCCGGAGCCCTTCACCCACATCAGCTGGGTGTCGGCGCCGGTGACCGGGTCGGTGGCGGTCCCCTTGGCCGAGGCGTTGCCGCCGGCGTAGTTGGTGTTGCGCGGATCGGCGCCCAGCCGGTGCGAGCGCTCCAGCAGCGCTCCGACTTCCGGGTGGGTCGTCTGCTCGGTCATCTCATCCCCTGATCTCGGCTGTGTGTCGTGTGCGGCTCAGTCGACCGCGAAGTCGGCGACGTGAACGGGGGAGGGGGCCGCGCCGGTGCTCGGCTCCTGGTAGAAGACCGACAGCCGGCCCTCGTCCAGGCGCGAGTCGTCGACCAGGACCTCGCCGAAGGAGTCGATTCCCGAACCGTCGTAGACGGTGCGCCAGTCGCGCCAGCCCGAGGCGGCCGTAGCCGCCAGGATCTTCCCGCCGGGCAGCACGGCGTAGGCGTCGTCGTCGGGCCCAAGGACCAGGCGGGAGCGCCCGAAGGCCGCCACCCGCTCGGGCAGCTCGGTCTTGTGCCAGTCGCCGGAGCCGTCGCGGAAGATGTGGAAGGGGCGGGCCCACCGCTCGCGCTGGCCGACGAAGTCGGTCACGCACTGGGTGAACCGCCCCGGCACGTAGCTGACCATGATGTGCGGGTCGCCCGCGGAGTCCACGGCCTGGGACTCCTGGTTCATCAGGGCGTGGTCGACGTCCAGCGGGTCGACGACGTGACCGGGGGTGTCGATCGAGACGCGGTCGTCAGTGCCGGTCTCGGCGGCGGGCCGCCCGTCGTCGGTGCGCCAGGTGCGGCCCCGGTCGTCGCTGTACACATAGCCGGTGTCGTGGTTGGCGAGGCCGCCCGGGTCGCAGAGGATGTCGCCGCCGGCGGCGGTCTCGCGCCAGGTGAAGGAGGCGTGCAGCCGCCCGTCGGCGTCGTAGCCGATCCCGTGCAGGTACATGTTGCGGGTGCCGCTCGTGCTGCCGTTGGCGCTGTACTCGCCTTCGGCGGAGGACCAGGCGCCCAGGCGGCTCCAGCCGCGCCCGGTGTACTCGGCCAGGTGCAGGACGCCGTCGCCCGAACCGCCGGTGCGGTAGGTGAGCTGCAAGCCGCCGCCGGGGGCGGGCACGAAGCGGGGGTAGGTGATGCCGCCCGGGTCGAGCCCTTCGAAGCTGCGCTGCACCGCGCCGAAGGAGTCGGCCTTCCACGGGCCGCGGCCGTCGGCCAGGCCCGCCTGCGAGCGGAGGTAGTACACGGTCGAGTTGTGCGTGTCCATCGCAACGTGCAGTCGACCGTCGTCGGCCGATACCCCCAGCGCGATGACGTTGTGGGAGTCGTCGGCGCTCAGCTTGTGCGGCAGCCGGACCGTCTGCCAGGCGGCGGGCGTGCCGGCCGGGCGGCGGGCGATCACCGCGGTGCGGTCGGCGGTGTACCAGGCGGCGTACTGGAACCGGCCGTGGGTGAGGATGCCCTCCTGCTGGAAGGAGTTGTTGTTGACGATCCCGTCGTAGGAGACGAAGTAGAGCCCCCGCTCGTCGAGCACGCTGTCGCGAACCAGTTCGGCGCCGGAGGCCGCGTGCGGGCCGCCCGCGTCGGTGTCGGCGGCTGCGGGCGCCGACGCGGCCGCGAGGACCGATAAGGGGGTCAGCGCGGCCAGTCCGGCCGCGGCCAGCCGCAGGCGGGCGGGTGCGGTGCGGGGGGCGCTCCCTGCGCTCGCCATGCTCAGGCCCCCCATCCTGCCTGCTGACCGCCGATGCGCTCGGCGGCAATGGCCTCCATGTAGCCCGAGCGGGCGAACGCCGCCATGGGGTCGGGGTCGCGCCCGTCCTCCTCGCGCAGCTCGGCCAGCAGCGGGCGGACGTCGGTGTTGTAGGCGTCCATCAGCACCGCGTTGGCGCCGAGCACGTCGCCGGCCCGCTGCGCGTCGCCGAGCGCGTCGCCGTCGACCAGTAGCGCCTTGGCCGTGGCCTCCTGCGCGTTGAGCACCGAGCGGATCTGGGCGGGGATCTTGGCCTCGATGTTGTGGCACTGGTCGAGCATGAACGCGATGTTCTCAGCCGGGTCGAAGCCGCCGCCGCGTACCACCTCGTACATGATGCGGAACAGCTGGAAGGGATCGGCCGCGCCCACCATCAGGTCGTCGTCGGCGTAAAAGCGGGAGTTGAAGTCGAAGGCGCCCAGCTTGTGCTCGCGCAGCAGGAAGGCGACGATGAATTCGATGTTGGTGCCGGGCGCGTGGTGGCCGGTGTCCACGACGACCTGGGCCTGGTCGCCCAGCTTGAGGCAGTGGGCGTAGGCGGTGCCCCAGTCGGGGACGTCGGTGGTGTAGAACGCGGGCTCGAAGAGCTTGTACTCCAGCAGCATCCGCTGGTCGGGTCCCAGCCGGTCGCGCACCGCCTCCAGGGCCTCGGCCAGCCGGTCCTGCCGGGCGCGGACGTCGTCCTGTCCGGGATAGTTGGTGCCGTCGGCGAACCAGAGCTTCAGGTCGGCCGAGCCGGTGGCGTCCATGACGTCGATGCAGGCGAACAGGTGGTCCAGCGCCTTGGCCCGGATCCCGGGGTCGGGGTTGGTGACGCTGCCCAGCTTGAAGTCGTCGTCCTGGAAGACGTTGGCGTTGACGGTGCCCACGCGCACGCCCTGGTCGCGGGCGTAGGCTGCCAGTTCGGCGTAGTCGTCGACCGTGTCCCAGGGGATGTGCAGCGCGACGCTGGGGGCGATGCCGGTGTAGCGGTGCACCTGCGCCGCGTCGGCGATCTTCTCGTGGGCCGTGCGCGGGACCCCGGGCTGGCCGAACACCTTGAAGCGGGTGCCGCTGTTGGCGAACGCCCACGACGGCAGCTCGATGGCCTGCCCGCGCAGCGCGGCCTTGACGGCGCTGAGGTCGGTCATGTCGGAGGACTCCTTGGAGTTGTAACGATTTATAAGCGGGGTGGTCGTTCCGCGGTCCCGAAATGCAGGCGGTTTGCAGGATCGCCCCGTGGCCCGGAGGGGCAGCGGAGGGGCGCCGGGTGAATCGGTGGCGCTCAGTCCAGGTGGAACACCTCCGTCAACGGCACCATCCCCTCGTCCGGGCGTCCGTCGAGACCCTCGAAGAACGGGGCCATCTCCGCCTGCCATCGGGCGTTGACCGCGGTGGCGGCCATCGCCTCCTGGGCGGCCGCGAAGTTCGCGGTCTCCACGTAGCCCACCAGCAGGCCGTCCTCGCGGCAGAAGATCGAGTAGTTGTGCCAGCCGGCCTCGCTGAGCGCGGCCCGCATCTCGGGCCACAGCTCGGCGTGGCGCCGCCGGTACTCCTCCAGGCGGTCGGGCTTGACCTTGAGCAGGAAGCAGACCCGCTGCATCGCCGTCCTCCCCGGTTCGGTCGGGACCCGGCCGGGCGGGCCGGGCCGGGGGCAGGGGTGCCCCGGACCCGCCCGCCCGCGGGCCGGATCAGAAGTCGAAGTCGTCGATGTTGTCCTCGTTGAACACCGTGGGCGGGCCGAGGACGATCTCGCCGTCGGCGCCGATCTCGTACTCGCCGAGCCGTCCGGCCTCGAAGGTCTGGCCCTCCTCACCGGTGATGCGCCCCGCCGAATGCGAAGCCCCGGCGTAGGCCGCGAGATAGCCCAGGTCGCTGGGCTTCCACAGCGCGAACTCCTCGACGGTGCCGTTCTTGACGTACTCCCGCATCTGGTTGGGCGTGCCCAGACCCGTCAGGGCCACCTCGCCCTTGTAGTCGGAGGAGCCCAGGTACCGTGCGGCCGCGGCCAGGCCCACCGTGGTGGGGGACACGACGCCCGCCAGGTCCGGGTGGGTCTGCAGCAGGCCCTGCATCTCGTTGAAGGACTTCTGGTCGTCGTCGTTGCCGTAGACGGTGTCGACGACCTCGATGCCGGAGTACTCGTCCTTCTTCAGCTCCTCCTCCATCAGCTTCAGCCACGCGTTCTGGTTGGTGGCGTTGGGCGTGGCCGAGAGGAAGGCGATCTCGCCCTCGCCGCCGATCTGCTCGGCGACCATCTCCACCTGGGCCGTGGCGATGCCCTTGGCCGACGCCTGGCTGATGAACAGGTCGCGGCAGTCGGGGGAGGCGTCGGAGTCGAAGGTGACCACCACGCTTCCCGCCTGACGGGCCTGGTTCAGCGCGCCGCAGACCGCGTTGGGGTCGTTGGCGGCGGTCACGATCACGTCGCTGCCCTGCTGGCTGAGCGTGTTGATGTAGCTGACCTGCGAGGAGGCGTTGGCCTCGGAGGGGCCGACCTCCTTGAACTCCCCGCCCAGCTCCTCGACCGCCTCCTTGCCGCCGGAGTCGGCCACGGTGAAGTAGGGGTTGTTCAGCTGCTTGGGCAGGAAGCTGATCTTCAGGCCCTCGGGGATCTCGGCGTTCGGGTCGGCTTCGGCCTCGGAGCCGCCCGAGCCGGAGCCCGAACCGTCGCCGTCGCCGCGGGTGGTGCCCCCGCAGGCCGAGGCGGCCAGCATGACGCCGGCCAATGCGGCGGCCGTGACGCCGTAGCGGATGTGTTTTCTCATGGTCGGTTCTTCACTTTCCTTCTGCGCGGGGGAGAAGCGGGCCGGACCGGTCGGGGAGCGGTCCTAGGAGGGCGGAGCCGGCCGGGGCCGGCGCTCGCGCACGCGGGCCAGGGTGGTGGGCAGCACCACCGAGACCACCAGCAGCAGGCCGGTGACGATGTCGAGCACGTCGGAGGACACGTCGGCCAGCATCAGGGCGTTGCGGATCGTGCCCAGCAGCAGCACGCCGGCGAGCACGCCGGGCAGCGCTCCGCGGCCGCCGAAGATCGACACGCCGCCGAGCAGCACCGCCGCCACGACCGACAACTCCAGGCCGTAGGCGTTGTCCGCGCGGGCGCTGCCGTACTGCAGCGTCCAGAAGACGCCGGCGCCGGCCGCGACGGTGCCGGAAGCGACGAACAGCCACAGCTTGGTCCAGCGCACCGAGATCCCGGAGAACCGGGTCGCCTCGTCGTTGTTGCCGATCGCGTACAACGAGCGGCCGATCGGGGTGGCGTGCAGCAGCAGGCCGAAGAGGGCGGCCAGCACCAGGATCAGCACCGCGATCCAGGGGATGTCGGTGCCCGGCAGCCGCGAGGTCGCCCCGCCCGTCCAGGTGAACGGGAAGTCGGCCACCGCCCGGTCGCCCAGCACCGCGTAGGCCAGGCCGCGGTACATCGCCATCGTCCCGATGGTCACCGCCAGCGACGGCAGCCCCGCCACCGTCACCAGCACCCCGTTCAGGGCGCCGAGCAGCGCCCCGAACAGCACGCACAGCGGGACGATCGTCTCCAGCGGCAGGCCCAGGACCCACAGCTGGCCCATGAGGGCGCTGGTCAGGCCGAGCGTGCTCGCCACGCTCAGGTCGATCTCGCCGGTGATGACGACCAGGGTCATCGGCAGCGCGATCAGTGCGATCGCGGCGACGTCCAGGATCAGGAAGCCGGCGTTGCGCCCGGTGGCGAAGCCTTCGACCATGAACGAGGCGGCCAGCACCGAGACCGCCAGGGCGCCGAGGACCGACGCCTCACGGGTGCGCAGCAGCGACCGCAGCGCCGAGGGCTTGGGCCCCCGCTGCGGCTCGGGCGCCGACCGCGCCGCCGAAGGCGGTGCGCTCGTGCCCGGGGCGTCAACCTCAGGCCCCACGGGAACCACCTCCTCGGAGCCGGCGCGCGGCGCGCAGCGCCAGCAGCCGGTCCAGTCCGATCGAGACGAGGATCAGCAGGCCGACCACCGCCTGCTGCCAGAACGAGCCGACCTGCAGCATCGGCAGCGCTGCGTCGATGGTCGAGAGCAGCAGGGCGCCCAGAGCGGCTCCGTAGACGGTGCCGCTGCCGCCGAAGATCGCCACACCGCCGACCACGGCGGCCGCCACGACCTCCAGCTCAAGGCCGGTGCCCACCGTCGCGTCGAGCGTGCCGAACCGCGAGGCGTAGAGGACGCCGGCAATGCCCGCCAGCGACCCGTTGACCACGAACGGCATGAACACCCGCCGGTCCACCGGGATGCCGACCAGGCGCGCCGCCACAGGCTCGGAGCCCACGGCGTAGAGCTCGCGCCCGCTGCGGTAGTTGCGCAGATACCAGCCGGCGCCCAGCACCACTGCGAGGGCGACCACCGCCGGCAGCGGCATCCCCAGCAGCGTCACGCGGGACAGGCCCAGGAAGCCGTCGGGCATGTCGGCGGCGTTGATCTGCCGGCCGGAGGCCCACCAGAAGTCGATGCCGCGGAACATGTACAGCGTGCCCAGGGTGACCACCAGGGCGGGCACTCGCGCGGCGGCGACCAGAACGCCGTTGACCACGCCGCACGCCGCGCCCACGAGAACCCCGGCGCCCATCACGACCGGCGTGGGCAAGCCGGGGAAGGACACGAACACCGTGCCCACCGCGAACGCCGACAGGCCCATCACCGAGCCGACCGACAGGTCGACGTTGCGGGTGATCAGCACCATTGACTGGCCCACGGCCAGGATGGTCAGCAGGGTGGCGCCCAGCAGCAGGTCGCGCACGCTCTGCCCGGACAGGAAGCCCGGGTTGGCCAGGGTGGTCACGGCGACCAGAAGCACCAGGGCGAGCAGGATGCCCAGCTCGCGCGCCTGGGGGAGGCGCCGGCCCGTGCGCACGCCGCCACCGTGCTCCGTCCGGCTCTCCTGTCCGAGCCCCCGTGCCGCAGGCGGCGGGCCCGCAGCCGCGGCGGCGCCCCCGCCGCGGGCGCCGGTCTCGTCGGATACGCTCACGCCGCCCTGCCCTTCTGGCCCGTGGCCGCGTACATCACCGACTCCTCACTCGCCTGCTCGCGCGGAATCTCGGCGGCGACACGGCCTTCGCACATGACCAGGACGCGGTCGGCCATCCCGAGCACCTCCGGCAGCTCGCTGGAGACCATCAGCACGGCGATGCCCTGGCCGGCCAGCTCGGACAGCAGCCGGTGGACCTCCGCCTTGGTCCCCACGTCGATGCCGCGGGTGGGCTCGTCGACGATGAGCAGCCGCGGCCGGGTGGCCAGCCACTTGGCCAGCACCACCTTCTGCTGGTTGCCGCCGGAGAGCGTGGTGACCGCGTCCGAGAGCCGGCCGGCCTTGAGCTGGAGGCGGTCGGCCCATTCGGCCGCGGCGCGCTCCTCGTCCCGGCGGCGCAGCACGCCCAGGCGGCTCAGCGGCCAGCGCCGGGTCAGCGTGGCGTTGCGCTCGATGGACATCTCCATCACCAGGCCCTGCTGGCGGCGGTCCTCGGGCACCAGGGCGACACCGGCAGCCATGGCCGCGGCGGGGCGGCCGGGCGGCAGGCGCCGCCCGGCCACGCGTACCGCGCCCGTCTCGTAGCGGTCGACGCCGAAGACGGCGCGCACCACCTCGCTGCGCCCGGCGCCGACGAGCCCGGCCAGCGCCACGATCTCGCCGGCGCGCACGGAGAGGCCCACGTCGGCGAAGACGCCGGTCCGGCCCAGGCCCTCGACCTCCAGAACGGTGTCGCCGGCGGCGACGTCCTGCTTGGGGAAGAGCGTGGCGACCTCGCGGCCCACCATGCTGCGCACCAGGTCGTCGACGGTCAGCTCGGCGACCGGCTCGGTCGAGATGTAGCGGCCGTCGCGCATCACGGTGACGCGGTCGCACAGCCGGAAGACCTCGTCGAAGCGGTGCGAGATGAACAGCACCGCCGCGCCGTTGTCACGCAGCGAGCGCGCGACCGCGAACAGCCGGTCGACCTCCACGCCCGAGAGCGCCGCGGTCGGTTCGTCCATCACCAGCACGCGTGCGTCGAAGGACATCGCCTTGGCGATCTCGACGAGCTGCTGGTCGGCGATGGACAGGCCGCGGGCGGGCCGGTCGGGGTCGAGCCGCACGCCCAGGCGCGCGAACAGCGCGTCGGCCGCCTCGCGCATGGCGCGGCGGTCGATGCGGCGCCCGCGCGCCAGCGGCTGGCGGCCCATGAAGATGTTCTCCGCGACCGAGAGGTCGGGAAACAGGGTCGGTTCCTGGTAGATGACCGCGACGCCGGCGCGCTGGGCGTCGGCGGGGGCGTTGAACGCTGTCGGCTCCCCCAGGACCTCGACGTGCCCGGTGTCCGGACGGTGCACCCCGGCGATCGTCTTCACCAGGGTCGACTTTCCCGCCCCGTTCTCACCGCAGAGCGCGTGGATCTCGCCCGCACGCAGCTGTAGGGAGACGTCCTGGAGGGCGTGCACGGTCCCGAAGGACTTGGACACGCCCGCCAGAGACAGGAGCGGAGGAGCCGGTGGTGGGTGACGGTCCACGGCGTCCTCCTTCGGCAATCGAGCGCCGCGGGGGCGGCGCGCGCTGAAAAACGTTTCAATGAGGCTGGACGTTAGGTGGGTCACAGGATCTGTGTCAAGGGGGTTGTCAGCAAATTTCCCCCTTGTCACAGGGTTCTGCCGCGACGTGCCGGATGTGGTCGGTTTCCAACCGCTGCGGGTGCGGGAGAGTAGGGTGGAGGTAGGTATTGACACGTTTTAATAAACCTGTGATCATGAACGGCCTACGAGCCGTCCGAGTACCGCGGAGAAGCAGCGTTGTCCTCGACCGAAGGCACCAGACGCCCCGTCGGCATCAACGACGTGGCCGCGCGCGCCGGCGTTTCACCCGGCACCGTGTCCAACGTCCTGAACCGGCCCGAGCGGGTCGCCGAGTCCACCCGGCGCCGTGTCGAGCGCGCGGTGCAGGAGCTCGACTACGTGCGCAACTCCTCGGGCCGCAGCCTGCGGTCGGGGCGCAGCGACTCGGTGGGCCTGCTCGTCCTCGACGTCACCAACCCCTTCTTCGCCGAGGTGGCGCGCGGCGTCGAGGACACCGCCGGCGAGGAAGGGCTGGCCGTGGTGCTGCTCAACTCCGGCGAGCAGGCCGCGCGCCAGCAGCGCTCCATCCGGCTGCTGGCCGAGCAGCGCGCCGCCGGTGCGGTCATCATGCCCGTCGACGGCGACACCGCGGACCTGCTGTGGCTGCGCAAGCAGGGGGTGCCCGGCGTGCTGCTGGACCGCGGCGACGTCTCCGACGACATCGCCTGCAGCGTCTCGGTGGACAACCACGCCGGCGGCATGGCCGCCGGGCGGCACCTGATCAACCTCGGCCACGAGCGGATCACCTACCTCAGCGGGCCGGGCGACCTGGAGCAGTGCCGCACCCGCCTGGAGGGCCTGCGGGCGTCGGTCGCCGAGTCCGGCGCCGACCCGGACCAGGTCGTGCGGGTCATCCACACCGCCCAACTCAACGCAGAATCGGGTGAGAAGGCGGTCGAGGAGGTGCTCGCGGGCGGCCCCAAGCGGCGGCCGCAGGCGGTCTTCTGCACCAACGACCAGCTGGCTGTGGGCGTCATCAAGGGTCTGGGGGAGCGCGGCCTCAGCGCACCGTCGGACCTGTCGGTGGTGGGCTACGACGACGTGAACCTCGCCGCTCTGGTGCACCCGGGGCTGACCACCGTCGCCCAGCCCAAGTACGAACTGGGCCGGTCTGCCATGGAGCTGCTGCTGTCGGAGCTCAACGACCCCGACCACAGCCACGTGCGGCTGCGGTTCGCACCGGAGCTCACCGTCCGCGGGTCCACGGCGGCTTACCGCCCCTGAGCAAGGGCCCGGGCCACCCGGCCCGGCCCCGACGCCGACTTCTCCCGCCCGCCTGCGCGGTCGGCGCCCGGCTCGCCCCGGTCGGCTTCCGACCGGTCGCGGCGGCGCCCGCCGCGGGCACGGTGCGTTCGCGGCCGAAAGTCCCCAGTGGGATTAAAGGCCACCGACGGCGGCGAACCTCTTCTTCGGCGTATTGCGCCTGTTCCGTCGGAATTGACACGAAGCGGTCATCGCGCTCGCAGAAGCTCATTCGACGCGGAATGTACGCCGCAAGCATTCTCGCGGCGTTTTCCGGGATTCCCTGTTGCCGCGGATCCCCTTTGCTAGGCTCACCGTTGATTCGGTCGGCCATTGATCGGTCGGCCGAAATGCAACCCGTGCAAGTCCTGTTTCGTGCGACTATTCCGTCCGACCCGAGGGATTTCCTGTTCGGGGGTCCGGTGCCGCAGCGGCTGCCCGCCGCCGGTGCGGCCGCCGGAGTGAATTCCCAGGCAGGAGCGCTCCGAAAGGCGCGGTGGAGAGCGGCCGGGACACTGGTGCGCCCCGCCGCCGGCAGTGATCCTCCGGTGCATTTCCACCGCTGTTACGGGGCCGGCATAACTGGTACCCCCCCTGAATCGAGGAGGCGTGTTGTGGCCCAGCCGCCCTCACCCCCAGGCCGCGACGACCGTCGGTCGGCCATGACCGCAGACGACAACCGGCCCTCCACCGACGGGCGGTTCCGGCGGCTGCTCCGCCGCCTCGGGCTGAGCCGCAGAGATGTGCCGCCGGCGCGGCACGAGCCCCCGGCGGCGGCGCCCGCTCCCCACGCCCTGCCCCAGCCGCCCCCCGGCGCCGGGCAGTGGTATCCCGGATCCGGCGCCCACGTGGCGCAGCCCGCCCTCGTCCGCGAGGACGTGCGGTGGGGCGGGCAGAGCCCCGACGGCTTCGCTCACCGACCGCCCGTGCACGGACAACGCCAGGCGGAGTGGGTGCCCCCGGCCGAGCCGCACGAGCCCGTGCCCGACCCGAACCTGCTCACCGAGGCGCTCGCCGGTCTGGCGATGCGCGACCTGACCATGGTGGAGTCGCTGCTGGACATCGTGGGCAGCCTGGAGGACTCCACCGAGGATCCGGACCTGCTGGCCAAGCTGTTCGAGATCGACAACCTGGCCACCCGGATGCGGCGCAACGGCGAGAACCTGCTGGTCCTCGCCGACCAGGAGAGCGACGACTCCGGCATGGAGCCCGTGGCGCTGCTCGACGTGGCCCGCGCCGCCACCTCCGAGATCAAGAACTACAGCCGCGTGCAGATCGGCCGCCTGCCCGACCGGTTCATCGCCGGCGAAGCCGCCGACGACCTCAGCCACCTGCTGGCCGAACTGCTCGACAACGCCACCAACCACTCGCCCGACCACGCCCAGGTCGTGATCAGCGGCCAGATGATGCCCGACGGCGGCCTGCTGGTCATCGTCGAGGACGAGGGGATCGGTGTCCCCCAGGACCAGTTGGCCGACATCAACAGCCGATTGGCGGGCACCCCGGTCCTGGACAAGCGCGTGATGCGGCACATGGGGCTCTACGTCGCCAGCCGCATCGCCCACCGCCACGGCCTGCGCGTACAGCTGGAGGCGCGGGCCTTCCGCGGTGTCAGCGCCTACACCGTCGTGCCCGCCGAGCAGCTGAGCACGTCCGGTCCCACGCCCGTTCCAGGCGTCCCGACCCAGGCCGCACCCGCCATGGCGGCCGCCTCGCCGCAGCCGTCCGCCGGCTTCCACCGTTCCCCGCCCGCGCCCGGAGCGGTCTCCGGCCCCTCCGGCAGCGGGCAGAGCGCCCCTCAGCCGCAGAACGGTGCGACGTCGGCGGTCACCGCCGCGGGACTGCCCCGGCGCACGGCGCACCAGTCGCCGCTGCGCATGATGCAGGCCGAGGCCTCCGCACCCGAACCCGCCGCGGGCCCCGGTACCGATCCGGCGTCCGGCCCCGAACCCTCCGGCGGCCGGGCCGAGCGGATCCGCGACGAACTGGGCGGGTTCATGGAGGGCGAGCGCGCCGCCACCCGCGAGGGCGGCCGCGCGGAGGGGGATGCACCGTGATCCGCTGCGGCGCAGCGAACGTCCCGCGAACCGCGTCGGCGCCGACTTCCGCGAACCCCGCACGCCTAGCGAGAAGGCTGATAGAGCAATGAGCAACCCGAGCGTGACCGCAGAGAACTTCGCCTGGCTGATCTCCAACTTCGTCGCCGATGTCCCCGGCGTCGACCACGCCGTCGTCGTCTCTTCCGACGGCCTCGTCCTGACCTGCTCCGAGGACTTCCCCGAAGAGCACGCCGAGCAGCTCGCCGCCATCGCCAGCGGCATGCACAGCCTCGCGGTGGGCGGCGCCAAGCTGTTCGCCAAGGGCGAGTGCGAGCAGCTGATCGTGCGCATGCAGCGCGGCCACCTGTTCGTCATGTCGATCAGCGACGGCTCCTGCCTCGCGGTCCTCACCGCGCCGACGGCCGACATGAAGATCGTCGCCTACCAGATGATCCGGCTGGTGGAGAACGTCGGCCACGCGCTGACGCCGCAGCTGAGGTCCGAGCTGCGCGAAGTGATCGGAAACTAGTCGGCGGCCGGGCAGGCCGGGAGCGAATGAAGAGGTTGCCACAGTCATGAGCTACCGCAAGCGAAGGGGCTCGCGAATCCGCCCCTACACGTTCACGGGCGGGCGGACCAGATCACGCCACCCCCTCATGGTGCAGACCCTCGTCTCCACCGCCGATCCCAGCAACGACGCTCCCGCGAAACTCATGCCCGAGTCGCAGCGGATCTATCTGCTGTGCCGCGAGACGCGCTCCGTCGCCGAAGTGTCGGCCGAGCTCACGATCCCGCTGGGTGTGGTCCAGGTGCTGCTCAGTGATCTCGCCGAGCTGGGACTCGTCTACATCCATCCCACAATCACGGGCAACAGCCCGTCGGAAAACCAGGTTCTCGAGAGGGCGCTCCGTGGTCTCGAACGACTTTTCCAGTGACATCCCGAACAAGATGTCGACCAAGATCGTCATCGCCGGCGGTTTCGGAGCGGGCAAGACGACCCTGGTCGGCTCGGTCTCGGAGATTTCCGCTGTGACGACCGAGGCGGTCATGACAGAGGCGAGCGTCGGACACGATGACACCTCCGCCACCCCGCAGAAGGTCACCACCACCGTGGCCATGGACTTCGGGCGGATCACCGTCGATCAGCAGCTGATCCTGTACATGTTCGGCACGCCCGGCCAGACCCGGTTCTGGTTCATGTGGGACGACCTCGTGCGCGGCGCCGTGGGTGCGGTGGTGGTCGTCGACTGCCGTCGGCTGGCCGACAGCTTCGAGGCCGTCGACTACTTCGAGACCAACCGTCGCATCCCCTACGTCGTGGCGCTGAACAGGTTCGACGGCCAATTGGAGCACTCGGTCGAGCACATCCGCGAGGCGCTGGAGATCGGCGCCGACGTGCCGATCCTGGACTTCGACGCCCGCGACCGCTCCTCAGGCGGAACGGTGCTCAAGTCGCTGCTCCGGTACGCGCTGTCGACCAACGCCGCCGCCGCGCCGGTGGGGTGACCGCTGTGTCGGCGCTCCCCGGCCGGCGCTCATCGCAGACTTCCCGAGAAGGACAACGTTCGTCTACCCCGAGCCGTTCAACGTCTCGCTGCGGGAGGCCGCCGCAATGGACCCGCGCCAGCGGATCGCGCTGGAGCTGGTCTGGGAGGCCGTCGAGGACACGCGGCTCCCCGCCGAGCGGCTTCGGGGGGCGGTCGCTGCGGTCAACGGCGCGGAGTCGGCGGTGATCTCGGGCGCACACGGCCGCGGGGCTCGGCCACACCTCGCCCGAGACGGTCGAACTCCGCCGATCTTGTAGCTGTCGTGAATGCAAGCGATTGCCATTCACGATAGCTACAAGATCAACGGTGCTGTGCCGGGTGTTGCCGCGGCGCGAGCCTCCCGGTCACTGACCGCTGCGCGCCGGCCGGCCGGGCCACCACGTCCGCGGGCCGGCGTCCAAGGCGAGCGCGGGCACCAGAAGGGACCGCACGACGAGTGCGTCCAGCAGTACGCCGAACGCGACCAGGAACGCGAGCTGCACCAGGAACAGCACCGGGATCACCGCCAAGGCCGCGAAGGTGGCGGCCAGCACCACCCCCGCGGAGGTGATGACCCCTCCGGTGGCGGTGAGCGCGCGCAGCACCCCCTCCCGGTGGCCCGCGTGCACCGCCTCCTCGCGCGCCCGCGTCATGAGGAAGATGTTGTAGTCGATGCCCAGGGCGACCAGGAACACGAACGCGAAGAGCGGCACGACCGGGTCGGCTCCGGGAAACCCCAGAACACGGTTGAACACCAGCGCGCCGACGCCCAGAGCGGCCGCGAACGACAGCACGGTCGTCGCCACCAGCAGCAGCGGCGCGACGACCGACCGCAGCACCACGACCAGCACGGCCAGCACCACCGCCAGCACCAGCGGGACCACGACCACGAGGTCGCGCTGCGCGGTCTCCAGGGTGTCGAGCATCACCGCGCTGGGGCCGCCGACCAGCGCTCCGGCGCCGGGCACCGCACGCACCTCCTCCCGCAGCCCCCGGACGATCTCCACTGCGCGCGCCGACTCCGCGGGGGCCTCCAGGCTCGCCTCGACCAGAACGCGTCCGTCGGCGACCTTCGGCGGCCCCGCGGGGGCGTCCGGCCGCTCCTCGGCGCCCGCGGGCGGTCCGCCTCCTTCAGCCACCGGACGCGCACCGCTCACGCCGTCCACGCGCTGGGCGGCGGCCGCGATCTCGTCGGCCTTGTCGGCGTCGGCGACGATCACCGCGGGCGCCGATCCCGCGTCGTCGCCGAAACCGCGCTGCAGAACCTCCTGCCCGCGCACCGACTCCACGTCGGTGCGGAAGACGTCGGCGGTGGAGGTGCCCTCCGCCTGGAACGACGGGACGAACGCCGCGCCGGCCAGCAGCACCAGAGCGGTCACCGTCCACACGGCCCGCGGCCGGCGCCCCACCGCGCGGGCGACCCGCCCCCACAGCGGGTGCCGGGCCCGGCCGCCCTCCCCGCCGCCCGCGCTGTCGGCGTCGGCCACCGCGTACCGGGGCCGGGCCGGCCAGAATGCGGTGCGGCCGAGGAGCAGCAGGACCGCCGGCAGGAACGTCAGCGCCGTGGCCATCGCCGCGCCGATCCCCAGCGCCGCCACCGGCCCCAGGCTGCGGTTGGAGGCGAGGTCGCTCGCGAGCAGGCAGAGCACGCCCAGGACGACGGTGCCGCCCGAGGCGAGGATGGGGGCGGCGGTTCCGCGCACCGCGGAGGCGAGGGCGGGCGGTGCGCTGCGGTGCTCGGTGAGGGCCTCGCGGTAGCGCGCCACCAGGAGCAGGGCGTAGTCCGTGCAGGCGCCGACGACCAGGATGAACAGGATGCCCTGGCTCTGTCCGTTGAGGGTGAGCCAGTCCGCCGCCGCGGCGGCGTAGACCGCGGCGGCCGCCAGCGCGAGGGCCAGCACCGCCGCGGCGATCACGGCGACCGGGAGGATCGGCGAGCGGTACACGGCGACGAGGATGGCCAGCACGGCGGCCAGCGCGACACCCAGCAGTGTGCCGTCGATGCCGGCGAATGCCGCGGAGATGTCCGCGGCGAACCCCGCCGGTCCGGTGACCAGCACCTCGGTGCCGTCCTCGGTCGAGCTGTCCGCCACTTCCGCGCGCAGCAGGTCGACGGCGGCGGTCTCCTCCATCCCGGGATCGAGCGGAACGATCAGTTGGGCGACGCCGTCGTCCTCGGTACCGAAGAGCGGTCCGGCGATCCTCCCGCCGACCGCATCGGATTCGGCGATGGCCCGGGCGTCGGCGCGCACGGCCGCGGGGTCCACGCCGTCTTCATCGGTGTAGGCGACGAAGGCTGGCGCGGCGTCCTGCTCGGAGAAATCCTCCTCGATCTCGCTGACCTCGGTGGACTCCGCCCCCAGCGGAAGGAACGCCGACTGCTCGTTGGTCTGCACCTCCGAGAGCCGACCGACGTACGAGCCCAGCGGGCCCGCCCCCGCGATCCAGGCGAGCGCCACCACGATCGCGGCGCCGGTCCACACGCGCCGCCTCCAGGGCGATCGGGAGGCCTCCGTGCGATGGGCGGAACCGTGGACCATGGCCGACCTTTCGTTGAAGGGACAGGGAACGAGTCGGGAAGCACGATAGTAACTCGATAATCAAGTTATTTGGAAATCAAGACATCTGGCCTCTGGTTGCCCTCGTGCTGCGGTCCGCGGCCGGCATTCCTAGCGGAGACGGAGCACACTTCGGCCGCTATCCCGATGCGGGACCGCCTACCGCCTACCGCCGCCCGAGCCGCGACCGTCGGAACCGGCGTGCGCGAGCGCATCCGCCGGGCCGGGCTGCGGCCGAAGGCCTCCTAGACTCACCGGGGACGACAGACACGGGTCGGCCCGCCGCAGTGCAGGCAGAGCGTGAGGAGAACGATGGACGGTGCACCGGGCGAGGACGGCCGGGGGCACGGTGCGCCCGGACATCCGCGCGAGGCCCTCTACCACGCCATCCAGCACGACGGGCAGCGCCTGGCCGCCGGGCTGATCCGCCTCCTGCACGCCCTGTCGGCCGACTCCGACCTCAACCCGACCGACTTCCAGTGCTACACGCTGCTCAGGGTGGGCGGGCCGATGACACCCGGCGAGATCGCCCAGGGGCTCCGCCTGACCACCGGCTCGGTGACGATGGTCGTCGACCGCCTCGCCGAGCGCGGACTGGTCCGGCGCGAGCGCCACCCCGACGACCGGCGCAAGGTCGTCGTGGTTCCCGCGGTCTCCGGTGCCGTGCGCACCGGGACCCCGACGGGGCTGGGGGCGGCGATGAGCGCCCTGCACGACCGCTACACCGAGGCCGAGTTGGAGACCGTGGCGGCGTGGCTGGGGCAGGTGGCGGGCGTACTGGACGGGGTGGCCGCCGGCGTCGGCCCCGGGCCGCCCGGGGCCGCCTCCCGGGGCGGGCACGCGGACCGCGGCGGTCCGGGCGCGGAGTGAGCCGCGGCTCGCGGGGCGCCGCCGCGCGCTCGCCCGCTGAGCGCCGCCCGCGCCGAAGGGCGACTCAGTCCGGACCGCGCTCGGGCGCCTCCTCGGCGGGGGCCTGCGAGCGCTGCGTCTCCTTCGGTCCGGGCCGGCGGGTCGCGCCGACGCTGGCGGCGACGACGCAGCCGATCGCCAGCCACTGCCACGCTGACAGGAACTCACCCAGCAGGACCAGCCCGACCAGGGCGGCCGCCGCCGGCTCCAGGCTCATCAGGATTCCGAACACCCGCGGCGGCATGCGGCGCAGCGCCTGCATCTCCAGCGTGTAGGGCACCACCGACGACAGTAGGCCGATCGCCAGCCCGATCAGCAGCAGCTTGGGGTCCAGCAGCGCCGAGCCGCCCGCGGCGATCCCGGCCGGGGCGATCAGGACCGTACCCGCGACGCTGGCCACCGCCAGCCCCGACATGCCGTGGAACCGTCGCCCTGTCGCCGCGCTGAGCAGGATGTAGCCGGCCCAGGCAGCGGCGGCGAGCAGCGCGAAAAGCACGCCGGCCAGAGTGATGTCGCCGTCGCTGCGGCCCAGCAGCACCACGCCGGCGCCGGCCAGCGCCACCCAGAGCAGGTCGATCCTGCGCCGCGACCCGATCACCGCCACCGACAGCGGGCCCAGGAACTCGATGGTGACCGCGATGCCCAAGGGGATGCGCGCGAACGACTGGTAGATGGCGAAGTTCATGGTCGCCAGGCACACGCCGAAGCCCACGGCCACCATCCAGTCCGCGCGCGTGCGGCCGCGAAGCGCGGGCCTGGCGAGGGCGAGCAGTACCACCGCCGAGGTCAGCAGCCGCAACCACACCACCGCGCTCGGTGGGAGCACGGCGAAGAGCCGGCTGGCGACACCGGCGCCCGCCTGCACCGACAGGATGCCGACGAGCACGAACCACGTCGGCGGCACCGACTCCCCGGCCGCCCGCAGCAGGCCGGTCCCGCTGGACAGCCGCGCCCAGATGGGACCACCGGATGAATTCACCGCCGCGTTCGCGCTCACAGGCGCCCATCTTAGGCGCCCCCCGTCCGGCCGCGCCGCCCCGCCCGCCTCGATCCGCCCCGGCAGACCGCCGGTACGCCGCCGGTGCGCCGCCGGGCCGACCGGGACACGCCGAGGTTTCGGACACCCGGTTGCACGGAATGCTGACCTTCACCCCGCACGGCGCGGGCGGAGGCGGAACGAGAAGCGAGGAGCCCATGGCGTTTTCGGTGACCTCCGAGGTGGGACGGCTGCGGCAGGTGATCGTCCACCGTCCCGGCCTGGAGCTGAGCCGGCTCACCCCCTCCAACAACGACGCGCTGCTCTTCGACGACGTGCTGTGGGCCGAGCGGGCGCGCGAGGAGCACGACGCCTTCACCGCACTGCTGCGCTCGCGCGGGGTCGCGGTGCACCTCTTCGGCGACCTGCTGCAGGAGGTGCTGGCGCTGCCGGAGGCCCGCGCCTACGTGCTCGACTGCATCTGGGACCAGCGCTTCTTCGGCCCGATGGCGGTCGACGCGCTGCGCGCGGCGTTCGAGGCGATGGACCCCGCCTCCCTGTGCCGGTACCTCATCGGCGGCATCACCAAGCGCGAGCTGCTGGAGCGCATCGAGGAGCCCCGCTCGGTGTGGTTCCACACCCTCGGTCCGGACGAATTCGTGCTGACGCCGCTGCCCAACCACCTCTTCACCCGCGACACCTCCTGCTGGATCGGCGGCGGGGTCTCGATCAACGCGATGCGCAAGAAGGCGCGGCGCCGCGAGACCATCCACTACGAGGCGGTCTACCGCTGGCACCCGCTGTTCGCCGATGCCGCGTTCGAGCTGTGGAACCCCGGCCACGCCTGGGGGCCGGCCACCATCGAGGGCGGCGACGTCATGCCCATCGGCAACGGCTCGGTGCTGGTGGGCCTCAGCGAGCGAACCCAGCCCCAGGCGGTGGAGATGCTCGCCCACGAGCTGTTCGCCCGCGGCGGCGCGCAGCGGCTGCTGGGGCTGTGGATGCCCAAGGCGCGCGCCATCATGCACCTCGACACCGTGATGACGTGCGTGGACCGCGGCGTGTTCACCAAGTACGCGGGCCTGGGCATGCTGCCCTCCTACACCATCGAGCCCGGCGACACCGACAAGGAGCTGAAGGTCACCGACAACCCGCCCGAGCGCATGCACGCCGCCATCGCCGAAGCCGCCGGGCTGGACGAGGTCACCGTGCTGACCCCGACCCAGGACGTGTTCTCCTCCGAGCGGGAGCAGTGGGACGACGGCTGCAACGTCTTCGCCCTGGAGCCGGGCACGGTGGTCGCCTACGAGCGCAACGCCGCGTCCAACACCTACCTCCGCGACCGCGGAGTCGAGGTCCTGGAGATCAGCGGCAGCGAGCTCGGCCGCGGCCGCGGAGGCCCTCACTGCATGACCTGCCCCCTGGAGCGCGACGACTGAGCGCGGGCGGCGATCCAGGGTCTCAGATTGGGCTGATGGGTGAAAGTCACCATCTGCAGCGAGGATTCTCCGCATGCCTTACCGAGCAGAGTCTCCAGAAGAGAGAGATCGCTTCGCTCGAACTCTGTCAGCATCGAGGACGTGAGCCGACCCCTACCTGGCCCCCGAGCTGACGGCGCAGCGCCCCGATCCGGTGGCCCTGGACGTGTACGGCCTCGGCGTCGGCCGGACTGCTGGAACTCCAGCCGTGGCTGACTCGGTGGCACGACGAGTTTCGACATCACCTACAGCGGCAGTCCCGCAGCGTTCCTCGCCAACTACCGGCAGCAGATCCAGGGCGAGCACGGTCTGACCGACGACGACCTGCGTCAGTGGCGCCCCGCCAAGGCCACCCGCACCAAGCGCACCGCGAAGCGGTAGAGGGAGAAGCATCTGGGGGCCGGAAGCTGCGCTTCCGGCCCCCAGATCGGACATGGTCAGCGAACTTCAGCGGCGGTCACCCAACAGGCTGCGGCAATGGGGCGCGTGGGCGCGAAGCGCTGGGAGCCGGCTTGCCGCCGAGCGCACGCCGCATTTTCGGTGCAGAGCCGAAACCCCGGCGGGGCCCCGGCTGCAACGCTTCCGACCGGTACCTTCCGAACCACTCGATCGCCGCGGCCAGCTCTGCCGCATCGTCGCCGCACAGCAGTACCATCGCGCGGGTGTGCGCCGCCCAGTACTGACCGGTCGCCTTGCCGTACCAGATCGTCCAGCCCAGCGGTCGGCAGGTGCGGCGGAGACTGGCCAGCTCCCACCGGGTGGTCGCCTCGCGCTCTGCTGAGGTGCGTGTCCCCATCACGATTGCTCACCCTCCCGGCGCGGGTGCGGGCACGTGCTCGGCTGCCTCGACAGCTTGGTGCGCAGCGCTTCGGCATCGTCAGCGCGGACGACGTCGGCCGCGCCTTGCACCGCCGGGGGCGTGTGGGTAGCGATGAAGGTCGGCCGCCACTGCTCGCTGTGCAGTTCGAAGATGAGGTAGTCAGGGAAGTCGGCGCGCAGTTGCCGGAGCTCATCGCTCGGCCAGAGGTTGTATCCCGGCACGGCGGTCACCGGAGGCTCTCGGCCATCGGAGCGGGCGCGCTGTCGCGGCCCGGCTGGGTGGCCCAGCGCAGCTCGAAGAACATCCCCGGCCCGCGCCCGCTCTCGAAGCGTCCCCACCGGTCGGCGAGGACGCTGACGAGTAGCAGCCCGCGCCCGCGCTCGGCGTCGGGGTCCGGCGCGGCGACCGGGAAGGAGGGCGGGGCGCCTCCGGCGTCGCGGACCTCCACGCGGAGCCGGCCAGGGGAGAAGTAGGCCCGCACGTAGAAGGCTCCGCCGTCGTGACCGCTGGCCGTGTGGATCAGGGCGTTCGTGGCGAGTTCGGAGAGCAGCAGCCGCGCGGTGTCGGCGGTCTCCTCGGGGACGTCGGCGACGTTCATCCGGACGTCCAACCAGCCCCGAGCGGCCTTCACGCTCGGCGGCCGCCCGTCGAATCGAAAGGAACATCGCCGCACCCGGAACCGCCGCGGGGGCGGGGATGTGGGGGCGATAGCGTATGTCATGAGTCCTCACCTGCTCTTTCAGGTTGTGGGCTAAGGCCCTGGTTCGGTGTTCCAGCACCGGCCAGGGCCGCTTTTGTGCGGCGCGACTCGAAGTCCGTCCTGCACAACCAACACAGTGGACTTCACCGGACTCTATGGGCAATGCATTCCACTTGACCGGCGCATTTTGTGGAAAGTGGTGGTGGTGTGCGGAACGACCGGTGTAGTCTTGTGAACATGGTGGAGAAAGTTCACTCGACGTGGGCTCGGTTCGGGGCTGAAGTCAGGCGGTCACGCCGGATTGCAGGTGGTTCACAAGACCAACTTGCGAAGAGCATCAACATCTCGCCGGCGATGATGAGCTCACTGGAGCGAGGGACAAGAACACCGAAACGGGAGCATGCGGAAGCGATCGACGCGGTGCTCAACACAGGCGGGAGCCTCTCGCGTCTGTGGGTGAACCTCATGAACCAAGAGGATGTCCCTGAGTGGTTTCGTGAGGTCGTTGTTCTTGAACGACAAGCCACGGAGATCCGCGAGTATCAGATGGCCCTTGTGCCCGGCTTGGTGCAGACTGCGGACTACGCGCGGGCCGTGTTGCGTTCAGGTCGTCCTTGGTATCGCGACGCAGAAGTGGACCGTCTAGTTGAATCCCGGATGAACCGTAGCGATATCCTTGCCAAGGATGATCGGCCGCTATTCTGGACAGTTCTGGACGAGGTGGTGGTGCGACGTGTCGTCGGAGATGACCAGGCGATGCGGGGGCAGTTGGCCCACCTGCTGAAGCTCATAGGTGATCAGCAGATCCAGCTTCAGTTGGTGCCGCATGAGACCCGGTGCCATCCAGGGCTCTCAGGTCCGTTTCGCGTTATGGCCTTCCATGGCCGTCCGACAGTTGCCTATGCCGAGCATGCGATGGGCGGAGAGCTCATCGATGACGAAGACCAAGTCCGGGAGTCCACGACGATCTTCGGAGCTCTCCAAGCGGAGGCCATGTCGCCGACCGCGTCTGCTGATCTGATCCGAGTAATCCTAGGAGAACTCGATGCCTGATGGTTTGAGCTGGCACAAGTCCAGCTACAGCGGGGCTCACGGCGGCAACTGCGTCGAAGTAGCCGAGTGGTACAAGTCCAGCTACAGCGGCAACCAAGGAGGCCACTGCGTCGAGGTCGCCGACTGGCACAAGTCCACCCATAGCGGCGGCAACGCAGGCGCCTGCCTCGAACTCGCCAACACCCCCCGCCACATCCACATCCGCGACACCCAGCACCGCGACCTGGGCCACCTCACCTTCCCCGCCTCCTCCTGGCACGCCTTCCTCTCCACCCTCAAGGCCGAGGACATGTGACGACCAGGGTGTGGGCATCCAAACGATGTCCACGCTCGATACCGGAGGCAGGAACCCTCCGAGCCTCTCCGGCATCGGCCGCCACCGAGACTGTGCGATCCGGTCCGCGGCTGTGGCACAGTGAGCGTCCGGCCAGTCCGGTGGTGAATTTGCTGGAGGCGTGTGTGGGGTGGCGTCGAAGGTCGGTCGTGGTGCTGATCCTGCTGGTCGGCGGGGCCACGGTCGGCCTGGCATCGGTGGGCGCCGACCGGGTCCCGTTCACAGCGCGGGAGTCCGGGCTGGCGGACCATACGCTGCCGACCCTGCTCTACTGCGGCCTGCTCACGCTGCTCGACACCTACTTCGGATGGTGTGTGCTCCCTGTGCTCCTGGGTTATGGTGCCGCGCGTTCGGCGAGGCAAGCCGCGGGCGTCGGTGCGGCGTTCGCCGTCGTGGCGCTCACCGTCTACACGGTCGGGAGCCACCTCGCGCAGGTGGCCGATGCCCGGGCGTGGGCGGCCCGCGACCGGCCGTTCCCTTCGCCGATTTCCGAGCCGAGCGTGCTGGACACCGCTGTGGGGCTGGTCCTATCCCCGCTGCTCCCGATCGCCGTCGCCGGTGCCGTACTCGGTGCCCTCGCCGGCTACCGCGCCCGGCGGTGCCCGCTGCTGATGCTGGTCTTGGTCGCGGCGATCGCCCTCGACATGTGGCGGCGCGCGGACACCCCGTGGCTGAGCGTCGCCAACGGTCTTGCGAACGTGCTGCTGGTCGCGGCGGGGATCGCGGTAATCGCCTGGACGGTGGCCGCGGCGATCTCGACCAACCGCCGCGTCCCGGGAGCACCCTCCGGCGAGCCGGTAAAACCCGTTCCGGTACGCCTGAAGGACGCACGGGGCCGACGATCGTGCTGAAATGCCCGGATCCGGCGCTCTATCCGGGCGTTTCAGCAGTCTGCATAGCGGCGAAGCGCTGACGAACACGCGGGGTGAAGCTGCACGTAGCCGAGGAGGAGGCCGACGGCGAAACCCCTGTGTGAATTGACCGGTCGGCGTGGCCTGAGGCGGCCAACCCCGCCTTTGGACGTTTCCCCGCGTTCGTCACCGTCCGTGTGTAGCGTTCCAGCTCTCACCCCCCCCAGCGCCGAGGAGCAGGCCATGAGCTACGGCAACGTCCCCCCGCCTCCGCTGCCGATCCCCCCGACCGGCCCGCCCAGCAAGCCCGGCATGTCCACCGGCGCGCAGCGCGTGGTCCTCCACCAGCCTCATTTTCAAACCCACGGATAGGGAGCATCACGACGATGGACGTCACCCTCGGCATCGGCATCGGCAGCCTGGCCGCCGCAATCATTGCGCTGTTCGCCCTGGGCATCTCGATATACAGCGCTGTCATCAGCACCAAGAGTCTCGGAGCATCGACTCGTTCGGCCCACGCTGCCGAGCTTTCAGCCGGTGCGGTGCAGCGTTCCGCGGACGCCGACGAGGAGATGGTGCGGCTCGCGAAGTCCAACGCCGACCGCCCCGAGGTGCCGTGGCACTTGATCAAAGAAGGTCGGAGCTACCGCCTCATGAACAACAGCGACGAAGAGGCCAGAAACGTGGAGATCAGCGGGAGTGTGATGGCAAGCGACTTCGAGAACGGGGACGCCATACCCGCCCGATCGGCGATCCGGCTGCTCGATATGCGCACCTTGGCAAGCAGCGACCCCTTGTCCGTCACATGGTCGCGTCCAGGGAGGGATGAACGCCTGGGCCCATGGACCCAGCCACTGTGATGGCCCAGGCTCGAAATGCAGATGCGGCTACAGGGCCGGCTTGCTGTCGCGGGTCTCGTGCATCCACTCCAGCGACCCGCGGTTCAGGGCCTCCTGGGCGAGCCGCTTGGCCGAAGCCGTCTTCAACTGCTCCAGGGAGGTGTCGATCCACGCCTGCGTCTGCCCGCCCCGCTGCTCGCGGTATTCGACCGCTTGGAGCAGGCACTCCAGTTTGTCGGCGTCGCGCGCGCACACCGCTTCGGGGCTCTGCCGGTCCTCGTATTCGGCGACGGCGCCTTTCACCGCTGAGGCGACCTCTTCAGGCAGGCCCGCAACCTGGTCCGCAGTCACCTCGGGGTTGGGCGCAGCTTTCAGGTAGCGCTTACCGAGGTAGGGGATATCGGTAACGCGGGTTTCCTGGGAGTCGTGGAACGCGGCGAGGAACGCGGCGCGCTGGGGATCTGCTCCCTCCATGGCGGCGATGACGGCGGCGGCGATCGTGGTCCGGTAGGCGTGGTCGGCGATGGACTCGGCGTCGGCGACGCCCGCGACCACCCACCCGGTGCGCTTGTACCGCTTCAGCATCCCGGCCTCGTAGAGGAAGTCAACGACGCGGGTGTCCTGCTGGTCTGCCATGTGATCCTTTCTCACCGCCGGTGGATGATCCGTAGAGCGTAAAGCACCTCGTTGAGTTCGCGGCGCGACTGCGGCGACATCGCGCCGTCCTCGTCGAGGATGCGCTTGGCGGCGCTGCTGAGAGCGGTGCCGCGGGTGGGGGTGATCGCGTCGGGTTTGCGGTGCACGAGCGACCACAAGCTATGAGCGACCACGTCCACGTAGGGGTTGCCCGCCACGAGCTTGGCGGTCAGATGCTCCAGCAGCCGGTCACCGTGCCAGGCGCCGAGATCGACTTCGATCATGAACGTGTCGTCAAGCTGGGGATCGGTGAGTTCCCCGAGCCAGTACGCCCAGTAGTTCAGGTTCGCGATCTCGCACTCGTCGGTTTCGACGTGGACGCCGATGAACTGCGGCAGAGCATCGGCGTCGCCCTGGCGGGCCAGCGTGTGGGCGCCGGAGCGCACCACCGCCCATGATGGCGTCCATTCGTCGGAGCGCAGCCGCCGCTGCTCGGTGCGCTGCATCACCGCCAGCCACTCGACCGTTTCGCTGGACTGGTCGTAGCCGGCGACGTAGTGGGCCTGGCGGCGCAGCAGCGCCCCTTCAGCTGTGTCGGGTGCGGCCTGCTCGGCGGCGTCGCGCAAGTGGTCCATGACGTGGCGGCGTTCGTCGGCGGCCAATTGGGGGCCGGGCGGTGCGGGGCCGCGGCGGCGCACCGGTGCCTCGGCCAGTGCGGCCGGGGCGGTGCCGGTGAAGGTCCAGCCGAGGAGGTCGGTGAAGGGGCGGGTGATGACCCAGCTCGCCAGCGGGTGCCCGTCGAGCTCGATTGGGCCTTCGCTGCTGAGGACGTAGCCGATGAACCGGTCGGCCTCCATCGCCGTATCGAGCTGGGGGAGCAGCCGCGGCGATGCGCCCGACCGCAGCAGGAAGTGGCGTATGCGCAGGTAGGTGCCGGCCGAAACCGCCGTCAGTGGGCGGCGGCCTGACTCCCATCCCTGCACCGTGGTCACGTCCACCCTCAAGCGTTCGGCGAGGTCTTCCTGTGTGGAGCCCAGGACCTGCCGGATGACCTTGAGGACGTAGCCGGCGATGCGGCCTTCGCGGTCGCCGTGGAGCAAACCCTGACCGGCGGTCGGGGTAATACCGTGGGGAGTCGGCATCAGGTCCTCCTGACCTGCAATTACCCGTACTGGCGGTCACTGCCGCCGTAGCTCTGGGCTGCGTAGCGTAAGCACCACGATAGACACCCATCATTGCAGGCGGCGAAATGATGATCCCTGAGAACGACCTGGCTGACGTCGGCTCAGTGCTCGGCGACGGCTGGACGGCATCCGCAGAGACGACGGGCACCATGGTTGCCGTGCTGGAGGGCCGGTGGCGTGTGTGGCGTTCGGTCGACGAGCGCGGTCGGCATGCTGCCTGGTGCGCCACCAACCTCGACCCGGCCAGCGACCGGGTACCGACCCTGCACGCCACCACCCTGGTGGGCCTGGCGCGGCAGCTGGACAACCCGCCGCAGGCCGTCGGGCTCGGCCCTTCCCCGGAGGCACTGGCCGTCCACGCCGCAGGGTTGCGGCCGTGACGTGGCCATACCGCTACATCGGCGGGAACAACGGCGAAGTCGAGCTACCCGAGGGCATGGCTGCGGACTTTCCGGCTTGGGAGCTGCGCAGGTTCCGCTGGTGCGGCGACGAGCGGTGGGCGGTGCGGCGTCACGTGCCCCCGCCACCCGAAGCCCGCGGGGTGGCCGCGTCGTGGGTGGGCTGGTCCGACGAGGAGCGGATCCGGGTCTGGCTGCGGGGTCAAGACCAGGTGATGGCCGACGAGCGCATATACACGTCCGCGCCGCCGCCCTGACGGCTCACCACGCCCGCGCCGGGTCTCCCTACCCGGCCGACCGCCCGACTACCCCGAATCACCTCCCGATACGGGGGCATCCTGCCAATCGCCTCAGCTAGGAGAACTACCATGGCGCAATGCGGACCGTGCAGCGGCACGGGCATCATCTGGGAATCCACCGACGGCGACACGGGGAAGAACCCGTGGAAGTCCCGGCAGCCGGTCACCTGCCCCCACTGCAACGGAAGCGGACAGCGATGACGCCCATCGACAATGCGTTCAGGGCCGTGGAGCGGACCGCATTCATCCCCGACCGCGTCTGGCCCCGCACAGGGCAGCCGCCCCTGGACCGCGCCGAGCGCCCGCAGGAGTGGGCCGACCTCGTCGACTCAGACGCCTCCGTCGTCACCCAGGTCGACGACGGCCAGGACGGCGGTATCGGCCGGCCCACCTCGTCGTCGTCGGCGCCCGGGGTCATGGCCCGCATGCTGGAGGCGCTGGACGTGCGCCCCGGCATGCGGGTGCTGGAGATCGGGACCGGAACCGGCTACAACGCGGCGATCCTCGCCGAACTGGTCGGCCCCGCGGGGATGGTGACCACGGTCGAGGTTGATTCCGCGGTGTCGAGGCAGGCGCGCACCAACCTGGAGGCGGCCGCCCCCGCGGTGCGGGTGGTTACAGGCGACGGCGAGCAGGGCCACCCGCCCGGCGCGCCGTATGACCGGGTGATCGCAACGTGCTCGGTGACCCGCATCCCGCCCGCGTGGCTAACTCAGGTGGCCGAGGGCGCGGTGATGGTCGCGCCGTGGATACCGTCGCCGGACATGCCCGGCGGTGTCCTCGCCCGCCTCACCGTCCAGGACGGGTCGGCGTCCGGCCGATTCGTCGAGCACACGTCGTTCATGCTGCTGCGCGCCCACCGCTGGGACGGCGAGGCGCCGCACGACTTCGGCGCCGACCCTGACGAGGAGGCTCGGGCCAACACCGACCCGCGCGAGACGGTGCTCGACGAGGACGCCGGCCCCGCGCTCGCGCTGATGGTGCCCGGCTGGCGTGTGGGGATGCGCCACCCCGCACCCGGCGCTGAGCACTATGTGTGGGTCTCGGCGACCGGCAGCGCGTCGTGGGCGCGGCTGCACGGCGACGGCCGGGTGGAGCAGGGCGGTCCGCGCCGCCTGTGGGCGGAGTTGGTCGAGGCCCGCCAATGGTGGGTCGAGCACGGTTGTCCCGGTGTCACCGACTTCGGGGTCACCGTCGACGTCGACGGGAGGCACCGGGTGTGGTTGGGCGGGCCGGATGGGCCGTCATGGACCCACCCCGGTACGACCGCGTTCGGCTGACCGCTGAAATGACGACTCGCCGCGCCATCCGCCGGGGGCGGTCCGCCCCCGGCTGACCCGGCCGGTAGCCTTCACGCATCCTGTACCACAAGTAATTAGGATGTGACAAGGCGTTAGTACGCGTTGTTCGTGTCGGTTCCCGCGGCAGCCACCTCGCCCGCGCCATGGTCGCCGAACTGCTGGGGGTGCCGCGCCCGCGGTAAACCGGTTACGTCCTCCGGGCCGCCGAGCCGAAAGGATCAGTACCGCCTAATGCCGCCCTCCCAGGACACCAGCACCCCGCCACGCTCGATGGACGACCTCTCGTCCGTGGATCTCGACGACGTGCTGCACCAGGCCCGCACCCGCCTGGGCCGCGACCTGGTGGGCGCCGCCGCCCACTACGGCCGGGTCAACGGCACCGCGGGTTTCCGCACCGACGCCGGCACCTGGGTGCGCCTGTCCTGGCGGCGCAACACCCGTCTCGACCCGTCCGCCTGGCTCGGAACCGAGGCAGCGGCGGCGGCGATCAGCGATAGCGTCCCGCGCCCCGGCTGGATCGCCGCCGCCACCTGGTCCGATCCCGATCGTGGCGTGGTGTGGCGGGCCGAGGAGACCACCCTGGCTCCCGCCCCCGCGCTCTCGACCACCGGCGAGATCACCACCGACACCCCTCTCCACGGACAGTGGTGGAACGCCTTGGTGACCGCTCTGGAGGCCCTCGCGGCCCACACCACCGACCGCACCGCCCTCGACCACGCCCACCTCACGCGCCGCATCCACGAGGTCTACGGCACGAGAATCGACAGCCGCATCCCCGACAACGAATGGGCCTGCGCCCACGGCGACCTGGGATACGCGAACCTCACCGGCCCCGAACTGATGCTGCTGGACTGGGAGAGCTGGGGCATGGCCCCAATCGGATGGGACGCCGCCTGCCTGTGGTCGGCCTCCCTGCGCGTCCCCCATATCGCCGACGAGGTTCTACAACGGTTCGAGGCGGCGTTGTCGACCCGCAGCGGCAGGTTGTGCCGCCTGCTGCTGTGCGCCAACGTCGCCCACGCCACCCGGCGGCTCGGACGCGAACTGCCCGCGACCGGCGCGGCCGCCGCAGCCGCTGAGACCCTCCTGGACGACCTCGCCCGCACACCCTGATACCGCGTCCCGCCTTTCGGACACCCGAGCGGAGGGCTCGACGAACCACTGAACGCCCGGAGACCGAATCCGCGGGCGAGCTGATGACCGTGCTTGAATGGCCGGATCCGGCGCCCGAAGCCGGCCATGCAAGCACGATGGATGCCCTTACGGTCGAGCCCCGGGTTCCGCCCCCTCCACGTCAACTCCGCGCGAACCCGTGGTGCGGCAGCCGGTCGGCCAGCGGCGAGAAGAACCTACAGCTCCAACACCGTCGCCTGCGTCGAGGTCTCCGAGTGGTACAAGTCCAGCCACAGCGGCGGAAACGCAGGCGCCTGCCTCGAAGCCACCAACACCCCGACAACATCCACATCCGCGACACCTAGCACCGCGACCTGGGCCACCTCATCTTCCCCGCCTCCTCCTGGCACGCCTTCCTCTCCACCCTCAAGGCCGAGGAGCTGTGAGCAGACCCCGCCGTCCCTCTCCTCCGCGCCTACATGTGGTGACCGAATAGAGACAATGGGCTGTCCTCAGCTTGCGGGGCCGTCGTGCCGCTGAAAGGCTGAACACCCCGGCAGTCAGCGGACGTGGAGGCCCCATGGCGCGCGCGTGGGAAGCGGACGACAAGGCGCAGTTCTTCCGGCGGTTGGGTAAGACCGCAGCCGAGTTGGGGGACAGCAAGTCCACCCAGGACTGCCCCGACATCTGGGAGTTCGACAGCGGGGATATCGCCGTTATCGGCCGCGATTTCACTGACGTATTTGCGAGTCGTCTCCCGGACGACGTGCGGATCGGCGCCGACGAGCGCCTTGTGGTCATCCCTGGCAACATGCTGAGCGCGGCCAAGCCGGACATCCGCGATGCTTGAGCGAATCTCCGAGATCCCCACCTTCCCCGGCACGATGCTGGCCCGTCCCGCCTACCATGCCGACTTCGACACCGAGTTCACCCCGCTCACCGGCGTCCTCTGGAAGTTGGAACGCGCCCAGACCTACCAGAGCACGGCGATCCGAGCTGGGAGGCGTTCATCGCCGGCGACTGGGAGCGCTCGCTCGTCCTCAACGACGAGGAGCGCGACGGCGCCCGCGCCGAAGCGAAGTCTTTGCGCGAACAAGGCGTGGAGATCCGGCGGCTGCGCATTGTCGAGAAGCCCGTCACGCCCTACGTGCAGTGGGAGATGCAGTACTTCCGCATTCTCGCTGAAGAGGGCTTTTCGCTCCGCGTCCTCGAAGCCGACAGCATCGCCGACTACGAGCGCTCCGGCCCGCTACCGGACCTGAACCTCCTCGGCGAGCGCGTGCTGTACCACATCGTCCAAGAGCCCGATGGAACGCCCGCGGGAGCGCGGCGCATCGACGACCCCGACAGCATCATCGGTGTGCGCCGTGCGATGGAGTCGCTCTTCGGGCGGGCGGAGCCGGTACTGGACTACTTCCACCGGGAGATCGCCCCGCTGCCCGCGCCGACCGTCGCCCCCTGAAACCGGAGTCGGCGGCGTCGTGCGAGGTAGCCGGGGCAACCGGGGGATGAGCCGCACATCCCTGGCCGTCGTGTTCGTGCTGCTCGTCGCGGTGGCCGCATCCTTCGTCGGGCTGTCACCGCTGGTGCTCGACGTCTTCCGCGGCGGCAGCAACTACTGGGAGCGACTCAGCTTCATCGGTCAAACCTACGGCGCGGCCTCCGCGCTGCTGTCGGTGTTCGCCATCATCGGCGTGACCGCGACCCTGATCTACCAGTCGCGCGAGGTCAAAGCGGCACGGGAGGAGGCGCGCCGCAGCGCGATGGGCGACCTTCTCACGATGGCGATGGAGGATCCGGACTTCAACGAGTGCTGGGGACCGACCGGTCTCGACGAGCCGTTCAAGGACCAGCGCCAGCACATGTACGTCAACATGATCCTCCCAGTGGGAGGCGGCATACGAGACGGGAGCCCTCGGCGACAAGCGGCTGCGCGCCGTCGCCGCCGAGATTTTCCTCGGGCGGGTCGGCCGCAAGTCCTGGGAAGACGCCCGCGAGATCCGGCTTGCCACCACGGAGAACAAGCGCGCCCGCCGGTTCCACGAAGTGCTCGACGAGGCGTACCGGAGCGTCGCTCACCTGCCGATCCCGAACCCCGGCCTGCCCGCCCCACCCGCCCAGACCGAAGAGGACCGCCCCGAACCTTCGCCGCGCGCCCGCCCTCGGCGTCGCCGGATCCCGCCTGTCCTCTGGTTCCTGCTGGGTGCAGGGGCTGCGGCAACGGCGAAGGAGGCGCTGAGCACCCGGAGCCCGGGCGAAAACGGACCGGGCTTGCGCCGAGGACGTCTCCAGGCCCGGTTTCGACGCCGACTCCGTCCCTGAAGCAGGTCTTGGCGCGTCTAGAGCTTGACGACCACGACCCGGCCGCCGCAGAGGGTGCGCAGGTCGTCCTCGTCGGAGGTGAAGACGGTGACGGGTTCGCGCTGGCGGAGGGCGACGGCCGCGAGGGCGGCGTCGATCGCATGGCGGTGCCCGCGCAGGCCCGTCCCGCGCAGCAGGCCGATCGCCTCCTGCGAAAGCTCTTCGGTCACCGGTTCCACGTGGATGCGGGACAGGGTCCATTGCCATGCCGCGTGGCGAATCCTGTCGTGGTACGCCTCGATCAGCGTCATGGAGGAGGTCATCACGCGGACGCCGGCATCGTGCGCGTCCCTGAGCCTGGCGCCCATGCGGCGATCCCCCCGTGCTGCTTGGGAGAGTCCTTCACTGTCCAGGAGATAGACGTGTCCCGCGCTCATCCCGCATCACGGAGCTGCTCGTGCGCCAGTTCGGCGTGGCGGCGTTCGATCTCCCGGCGTTCGGCCGCCGCCTCGGCCAGCTCCTCCTCGGTCACCTCCCCGTACTCCGACTCCCACCACTGGACGAACTCGCCCAGCCGATCCCGCTCGTGCTGGCGCTCCAGCGCGTGGGTGACGTAGTGGCTGAAGTTCCCCGACCCGACCGTCTTTCGGATGGCCTCTGCCAGCTCCTCCGGGAGAGTGACGGTGTACTTCTTCGTGGTCATACCGTTGACCATACCATCGGGGTGGTGTGTCCCCGGATGATCGTGCTGAAAGGCCCGGATCCGCGTGCTGGATCCGGGCATCCCAGCACGACAGGTGCCCTCACAGGCGAGCGGCCGCGCGCCCTGCGAGGTCAGGTCGGCGCGAACCCGTGGTGCGGCAGCCGGTCGGCGAGGGTCGAGAAGTGGTCCAGCTTCGCCCAGGCGGCGCGGTCGCCGATCACGTACAGGCGGCGCTTGGCGCGGCTGACGGCGACGTTGACCAGATTGGGGCGTTGGGCCGCCCACTCCTTGGCGCGGGGCTTGGACGGATCGCCGCCCAGGACCAGGACGACGACGTCGGCCTCCTTGCCCTGCGTCGTGTGCACCGTGCCGGCGTTGCCGTTCGGTACGCCGCAGTCCTGCGCGATGCGGCTGGCGACTTTGGCCACCGATGCGAACGGGGAGACCACGAAGACCTCGTTCATGTCCTGGCCGCGGTCGCTGAGTTTCTGCAGAACCCGCCGCAGCGGAACCCGTTCGGATTCCACCCAATGGTCGCGCGTCTCGCCAGCCGCGGGGACGTCTACCCAGGCACTGTTCGCGATCCCCTCCAACGGCCTCCGCTCCGGGGTTCCGAACACCATCATCCCCCCGTAGGCCACCTCGTTGGAGATGTCGAACATCGGGGAGTCGCAGCGCCGGTGCACGCGCAGCGGGCAGCCCACCCACAGCGGCTCGCCCTCGGGGCCGATCAGTTCGGTGCCCAACGGCGTCACCTCGTCGGCCAACTGCTGGACCGACGTCCGCTCGGGCACCCACTTGCCTTCCACCCCGTAGTGGCGGCGCAGCGCCTCCTGCGCCGTGTAGGGCAGGCTGCAGATCGGCTCCAGTTGCAGCGGGTCGCCCACGACCACGGCCCGGCGCGATCGCCACAGTGCCCCGACGGCCTGCTGCGGTGTGGCCTGCCCGGCCTCGTCGATGAGCAGCCACCCCAGTTCCTCGCGGCCGAACGCGGAGAACTGCTTGGCGAATGAGGAGAACGTGGACGAGACCACAGGTACCACCATGAACAGGCTCCGCCAGGCGCCCAGCACCCCCTGTGCCGGTGCCTCGGCCGCCTGCCTGCCACGCAGCACCTGGTCGGCGACGGCGAGGTTCGCACGCATCTTGGATGCAGAGCACTCGATGAAGGCGCGGTGCAGCTCGACAGCGGCCAGGAAAACCCGTGTGCGGGCCGCCGTCAGTTCCGGGTCTCCCCAGATCGAGGCGAGTTCGCGGCTGTGGTCATCGGCCAGCACCTCGCTGGACGGGATGAAACCCTCCCATTCGCGCCATCCGCGATCGGTCGACTCCTTCACCGCCGTGTAGTCGCGCTCGGTCCTCTCGCGGTGGTCGACGGCGGCCGCGAGTTCGCGTTCGCCGGCCAGAACCTCCTCATCGGCCCCGTCCAGGCTCCGGGCGGACTCCTGCTCGGCCGCGCGGGCCCCGCTGAGGGACTCCTCCATGTCGCGCTGCCGGCTCTTCCACTCCCGGTGGGCGCGGTCGAGAGTGACGATCCGGCGGAGGATACCGGGCCGGAGTTCCCAATGCCGGGCCGCCGACTGCTCCCACATCCGCCAGGTCTCGCGGGCGTTGCGGTGCTGCTCGTCGGCCTTCTGACGACCTGCCCGCGCGGTGTCGCGCCTCTGCTGCGCCCGCTCGACGGCGGCGGGCGCCTCCTCGGCGGCGCGGCGGAGGTCCGCCAGGCGGTGCGTGTCCGTGACGAAGTCCCGGCGCTGCCGGCGCAGCCGCTCCACTTCGCGCTCGGCGTCGTTGAACGCCGATACCGCGGCCCGCCAGCGCTGGATCCCCCCGGCGTTCGCGCGTTTGAGCACGTCGTCCATGCCGCCGCCCGGCGGCCGCCTCCGGCCGTCCGCTTGGGGCTGCGGCGGACCGCCCTCCCAGAAGCGGCGGGCGAAGTCGAGCCGGTTGGACTGGCGCCCGAGGCGGGCGGCGAGCACGCCCCACGAGGGGCCGTCCAGTACCTTCTCGCCGACCTCGGCGAAATAGTCGGCGCTGTCGGCCCATTCCTCGGCGATCGCGTCGGCTCCCGGGATCTCGGTGGTCACGTTCTCCACCGCCCCGTTGTTCGCCGAAGCCACCACGATCTCGTGGCCGGTGAGGGGCTCAATGAGGGGGTAGACGGTGTGCGTCTTCTTCCCGGTGCGCCACGTGACCGGTGCGGAATAGGCGTCGTCGGGAGTGGCGAGCCGGGCGAGAGCCCGGGCCCGCTCCGCGACCACGTGAGCCACCAGATCGCGCAGCAGGGTGGTCTTTCCTGTGCCGGGGGGACCGTTGACGGCGAAGAGGCCGCTTCGGTCGCCGCCCAGGTGCTCGACGACGGAGTTGACCGCGACCTGCTGGCCGAACACCAGCGGATGGGCCGTCTTGGCAGGCCAGCGTGCCGCCGGCGTCCTGCCCAAGCCGGCCCGCTGTGTGCCGCTCTCCGCGCGCAGGTCGTGGCGCTTGATCCGCCTCGTCGATTCCGACGGGGAAAGGTAGCCGCGCAGCGCGGCACCGAACCGGCCGTTCCGCACCGCTGCGGCGACCCGTGCCAGGTCGTCGGCGATGCGGCTGTTGAGCATCTCTCCCACGTCGGGTGGGGGAGGCTGCTCGGGAGGCGGTTCGCATTCGCCCCGGTCGGCCGCGCGCTGGTGCATGGTGTCCTGCTGGCGGCTGTGCTCCTTCGCCGCCTGCCAGGAGGTCACCTGTTCGCTCTTCACTCGCACCAGCGGCAGGGCGAAACCGTCGATGCCGCACAGGCGCAGCGCCATCTCCGTGCACACCCGCAGGTCGGCGGCGGTAAGGGCACGGCGGTGGCCGTCGGCGGCGTTGGAGTCGGGGCGGGCGAAATCGCGGGACTGCGCGCCATCCGGGTCCGGCGGAAGGCCGCCGTTGCGGGCGAGTTTGTCGGCGGCGGTCTCCAGCAGCTCCCAGACGTCGGACAACTCCTCCGCTTCCAACGGGTCGTCGTCGAGCACGGTCAGCAGCGCCGTGCGCGCGCACTCGCCGTCGCCGGTGGCCAACCACTCGAACAGCAGGCGGAAGACGTCCTCGACGGCTTCGAAACCGACGAGCCAATCGGTCTGACCCGGCCCGGGGTCAAGGGTCTCTCCCACCGCCCATCCGCAACTGCCGAGCCCTTCGGTATCCAGTAGCGGACGGCCAGCGGAGTCGAGCACGAACGCGGCGACGGGGGCTCTTCCCAGGGGCCGCTCCTCCACGTCGCCGACGAAATCCTCGGCACCGAACTTCTCACGCAGCAGGTCACGGACGCGGTGGAGGTCGATCGCCCCGCAGTAGACGGTGTGCCGCCACTCCTTGTTGGCGGGGGCGGGTTGCTGCCTCTGGAACTGGTGGCCGGGCTGCCAGGGGAGCGGGTCTGCTCCTACCGGGTCGACGTCGGCGACGGGCAGGAACTTGCTGGCACCGACCTTCGGGAGGTCCTGCGGTAGGAAGTACTCCACGGACCGCCAGTAATCGAGCACGTCGGCCTTCTGGTGGTCGCTGTCGCCCACGCGCTCCCCATCTCTCCGTTATCAGGCGGCTCCGGACCGTTTCTAGCAGGCTGCGGGGGCGCCCGCGTCGCCGGTGCGTGGAGGTAACCGTCGGCCGAGGGCCGGGGCGGTGCGGATACCGAGGTCACAGTCGGCCCGCCCGGTCGCGGCCGGGTTCGGACACGGTACGGCGCAAGCGCCTTGGCAGCAGAAGCCAACCCGCAGTGTCCGCACGCCGTCCTACGATGGAAGCCTGCTCGCCCGCGCAACCGCGCCACCTGGTCGCCCAGCAGTTGCTCGCCCTCACCCTGCAACGCGGTACGGTCGGCGACCGGCTCTAAGCACCGGATGGAACGGCCTTGCACCGTTCGACCGGTCCCTCGACCATCTGATGGAGAACGGCCTGCTCGACTCGGACGGCGGCATGCTGTTCGTCGGCCCCGGAGCCGAACGCCGCTTCGGGCGGCGCCACTTCAGCGCGCTGACCGCCTCGTTCACCGCCCCGCCGCAGTTCACCGTGCTGGCCGGACGCCAGGAGATCGGCCGAACCGACACCGCTGTGCTCACCGAGGAGCGGGACGGGCCGCTGCTGCTTCTGCTGGGCGGGCGCAGCCGGCGGGTGACCTCCCTGGACTGGAAGCGCCGCGGGGCCTACGTCGAACCCGCCGAGGGCGGGGGAGTGGCGAGGTGGAACGGCGGCGTCGCCGGGCTTTCCGTCGAACCGACCCGCGCCATGCGCGAGGTGCTGCCGGGAGCCGAGCCACCGGTGTCATTCCCCCACCGAGCCCGCGACTCCCTGGACGGCTGGCGCCGCGACGGCGCACCCGCGGCAGCGCATCGTGACGGCACTCTCGTGACGCGCGACGGAACCGGTAGGGGCGGTGTCGAGGTGGGAAGACCGGCTATCCGGTAGGAGGCCGGGGCGAGCCGGTGCGCCGTGTCGGCGGTGGCCGGTTCGTCTCCTGCGCGCCCACGGCGTCATTGTGCTGCTGCGCCCGCGGCACCTTCGCGTCGGCATCCCAGCCACGGTCCGCGCATGCCGGCAGCGGGGCGGGTGCGTCAAGCGGGCGTACCGCTGCTGATGGATCCTGCCGCGCTGTTCCGCCGCGCGGTGCGATGGCGGTGACGGCCGCCAGGGCCAGCATCCAGGCGAGGGCTTCCACTGCCGGCTGCACCAGGATCATCGCCAGCCCGACGGCGTTCTGCCGACCCAGGCCCGCGGCGGCCTGCAGGACGAGCCACGCGTAGGGCAGCGCGGCCGCCGCCAGTTGCACGGCGAGCGCCGTCCACATCAGCCGGGCCCGGACCGGTCGGCGGCGCACCAGCAGCACCGCGCCGACCGCGAGGACCACCAGCGGCGGCCCCAGCGATCGGATGAGGGCGACCAGGGGCACACCGACGGACTCCACGCGCACGAGCTTAACGACGGCTACCGCGCGCGGTTCCGTGCGCCGCGCGCGGACCCGGTCGGCGGGGACCGCGCGGTGCCGCCGGGGCTACTCCCAGCGGAACAGCCGTGCGGCCAGCACCGCGCCGGCGGCGGCCCAGGCGGCCAGCACCGCCACGGGGCCGAGCGCGGGCGCCGCACCGTCGGCGAGCACGCCGCGCAGCCCCTCGGCGAGGGCGGTGATGGGCAGGGCCTCCACCGCGGTACCCGCCGCCTCGGGCAGCCGGTCGACCGGGAAGACGACTCCGCCCAGCCCCAGCAGCACGACGTAGACGAGGTTGGCCGCGGCCAGGGTCGCCTCGGCGCGCAGCGTCCCGGCCATCAGCAGCGCCAGCGCGGTGAAGCACGCGGTCGCCAGCAGGACCAGCAGGACGGCGTAGGCGACACCGGCCGCGTCGGCCTGCGGGCGCCAGCCCAGCGCCGCGGCGGTGGCGCAGATGAGCACGATCTGCACGGACTGCACGCCCAGCACCGCCAGCGTCTTGGCCGCCAGCAGGCCGCCGCGCGGAAGCGGGGTCGCGCCCAGCCGCTTGAGCACCCCGTAGCGGCGCTCGAACCCGGTGCCGATGGCCTGGCCGGTGAAGGCGGTGGAGAGTACGGCCAGCGCCAGGACACCCGGAGCGAGGAAGTCCACACGCGGGCCGGGGCCCAGGTCGAGCACCGGCGTGAGGCTGAACCCCGTCAGCAGCAGGAGCGGGATCACCATGGTCAGCAGCAGCTGCTCGCCGTTGCGCAGCATGATGCGCACCTCCATGGCGGCCTGCGCCCCGACCATGCGGTGCAGCGGGGCGGCCCCCGGTGCGGGAGCGAAGAGGGCGGGTGCGGTGCGGGTGCGTGGTTCGGTCATGGCTCGCGTAGGTCTCGGCCGGTGAGTTCGAGGAAGACGTCCTCCAGGCTGCGCCGCTGCACACGCAGCCCTTCGGGGGAGATGCCGTTGGCCGCGCACCAGGCGCCCACGGTGGCCACCAGTTCGGGGCCGATGCCCTCGGGCGCGTCGGCGGTGACGGCGTACTCGGTGAGCACGGCGGTGCCGCGGCGGGCCGCGCCGGGGCCCGGCCCTCCGCCGCCGCGCCGCTCGACGCCCGCCGCGGCGGGCAGCGCCGACCCCAGACCGGCGGTGTCCAGGTCGGCGTCGGCGAGGAAGCGCAGCTCCTGGCGGGACTCGGTCAGCTCGTCGGGCGCACCCGCGGCGACGGTGCGGCCGTGGTCGATGATCACCACATGGTCGGCGAGCCGCTCGGCCTCCTCCATGTAGTGGGTCGTCAGCACCACGCCGACCCCGGAGTCGCGCAGCTCGCCGATGAGGTCCCAGGTGGCGTGGCGCGCCTGCGGGTCCAGACCTGCCGTGGGCTCGTCGAGGAACACCAGCTCGGGGCGGCCGACCACGGCGGCGGCCAGGGACAGCCGCTGCTGCTGGCCGCCGGAGAGGCGCCGGAACGGCTTCGCGGCGGCGGAGACCAGGCCCAGGCGCTCCAGCAGCACCTCGGGCGGGACCGGGCCGGCGTGGAAGGAGGCCACCAGGCGCAGCCACTCGCCGGCGCGGGCGCCGGTGGGGACGCCGCCCGACTGCAGCATCACGCCCACACGCGGTTTGAGCGCGCCGGCGTCGGCGGCCGGGTCCAGGCCCAGCACACGCACGCGGCCCGCGTCGGCGCGCCGGAAGCCCTCGCAGATCTCGACCGTGCTGGTCTTGCCGGCGCCGTTGGGGCCCAGCAGCGCGGTGACCGCGCCGCGGGCCGCGGAGAACGTCAGGCCCGCCACGGCGGTTGTCGCGCCGTAGCGCTTGACCAGTTCAGTGGCCTCGACCGCGGCTGTCTCCATGGGGCCCGAGTCTATGGCGGGGCCGGGGCGGCCCCGCACCGGCCCGGCCGCAGTGCGGCGACGTGCCCCGACCGTGGTGGCGGGGGCGCCGATGACCGCGCGCGGTGCCCCGCGCGGCACCGCCGGGCGCGGGCGGGAATACCGGGCGGCCCCGGGCGTTGCCCTGACGGGTGCCCGAACGGGGATTGGGACGCCGGGCGCCGAACCCGGTGAGGCAAGGCTGTCCTGGGTGACCAACCGCATGGAGTGCCGTTTGCCTGCCGGGACTTATTTACGCCACACTGATGTTGTGAAAAACGTGGGGAACCGTCAGCAGTCCGCGGGAGGCGCCGCCGTCGGCGCGTCCGCGGCCGCTCACGGCCCCGAGCGAGGTGCCGAGAACGGTACGCGCGCACGCGTGGCACGGCTGATCCTCGAACACGGGCCCATCACCGCCGCCATGCTCGGCGAGCGGCTCGGCCTCACTCCGGCGGCGATCCGCCGCCACCTCGACAACCTGATGAACGAGGGCATGGTCGAAGCCCGCGACTCCCGCGACCGCGGGCGCCGCGGCCGCGGCAGGCCGGCCCGGGTCTTCGCCATCACCGATGCCGGACGCGACGCGTTCGTGCACGGCTACGACGACCTCGCCGCCAGTGCGCTGCGGTTCCTCGCCGAGAAGGCCGGGTCCCAGGCCGTCGCCGAGTTCGCCCGGAGCCAGGTGGCCGACCTCGAACGGCGCTACCGCCCGATGCTGGCCGCGGCACCGCCGCAGCAGCGCATCCGGCTGCTGGCCGAGGCGCTGTCCAGCGACGGCTACGCGGCGTCGGCCGGTGAGGCCCCCGCTCCGGGCGGCGGCGACCAGCTGTGCCAGCACCACTGCCCGGTGGCCCACGTCGCCACGGAGTTCCCCGAACTGTGCGAGGCCGAGGTCGAGGTCTTCGAGCGGCTGCTGGGGACCCCGGTGCGGCGGCTGGCCACCATCGCCCACGGCGACGGCGTGTGCACCACACACGTCACCCCGCGCGACATCGCCGATGCCGAGCCCCGTCCCGCCGGGAGCCCGGACCGGTCGCGCACAGATGAGAACACGCCCGCCCGTCCCGGGGCGAGGGGCGGGCGACGCCAGATGAAGGACGTCTGAGTCCAGGAGGATCCGCGTAATGACGTCTACCGCGCACCCCGAGCTCGAAGGGCTCGGCACCTACGAGTACGGCTGGGCCGACCGAGACGAGGCCGGCGCCTCCGCTCGGCGCGGCCTGAACGAAGAGGTCGTCCGCGACATCTCCGGCAAGAAGGACGAGCCGGAGTGGATGGAGAAGCTCCGTCTCAAGTCGCTGCGCCTCTTCGGCAAGAAGCCGCTGCCCGAGTGGGGCGCCGACCTCGGGGGCATCGACTTCGAGAAGATCAAGTACTTCGTGCGGTCCACCGAGCAGCAGGCCGCCTCCTGGGAGGAGCTGCCGGAGGACATCAAGAACACCTACGACAAGCTCGGGATCCCCGAGGCCGAGAAGCAGCGCCTGGTCGCCGGTGTAGCCGCGCAGTACGAGTCCGAGGTCGTGTACCACCAGATCCGCGAGGACCTGGAGCAGCAGGGCGTCCTCTTCCTGGACACCGACACCGCGCTGAAGGAGCACCCGGAGCTCTTCCAGGAGTACTTCGGCTCGGTCATCCCGCCCGGCGACAACAAGTTCTCGGCGCTCAACACCGCCGTGTGGAGCGGCGGGTCGTTCATCTACGTGCCGCCGAACGTGCACGTCGAGATCCCGCTGCAGGCCTACTTCCGGATCAACACCGAGAACATGGGCCAGTTCGAGCGGACGCTGATCATCGTCGACGAGGGCGCCTACGTCCACTACGTCGAGGGCTGCACGGCGCCGATCTACAAGACCGACTCGCTGCACTCCGCGGTCGTGGAGATCATCGTCAAGAAGAACGCCCGCTGCCGTTACACGACCATCCAGAACTGGTCGAACAACGTCTACAACCTGGTCACCAAGCGCGCCGTCGCCTACGAGGGCGCCACCATGGAGTGGATCGACGGCAACATCGGCTCCCAGGTGACGATGAAGTACCCGGCCGTCTACCTGATGGGCGAGCACGCCAAGGGCGAGACCCTCTCCGTCGCCTTCGCCGGCGAGGGCCAGCACCAGGACACCGGCTCCAAGATGGTGCACTGCGCGCCCAACACCTCCTCCACCATCGTCTCCAAGTCGGTGGCGCGCGGCGGTGGCCGCGCTTCCTACCGCGGACTGATCCAGGTGCAGGAGGGTGCCGACCACTCCAAGTCGACGGTCAAGTGCGACGCGCTGCTCATCGACACCATGAGCCGCTCGGACACCTACCCCTACAACGACATCCGCGAGGACGACGTGGAGATGGGCCACGAGGCCACCGTCTCCAAGGTCAGCGAGGACCAGCTCTTCTACCTGATGAGCCGCGGTCTGGACGAGGACGAGGCCATGGCGATGATCGTCCGCGGGTTCGTCGAGCCCATCGCGCGCGAACTCCCCATGGAGTACGCGCTGGAACTCAACCGGCTGATCGAACTGCAGATGGAAGGAGCGGTCGGTTAAGCATGGCCAGCCCCAATCTCGGAATCCGCGAGCACTCGCACGGCGGGGACATCCCGATCTCGCGCCTGGACGTGCACGGGTCCTTCGAGTCCGCGAGCTTCCCCGTGCCCAACGGGCGCGAGGAGGAGTGGCGCTTCACGCCGCTCCGCCGGCTGCGCGGCCTGCACCAGGGCCGCGAGATCGCCGACGGCACGGTCGCCGTCGAGGTCTCCGGCCCTGAGCAGGCCGTCGTCGAGCGCGTCGGACGCGACGACTCCCGCATCGGCGCGTCCTTCCTGCCCAACGACCGCGTCAGCGCGCTGGCCTGGGAGAGCTTCACCGACTTCAACCCGGCCACCGTGGTCACCGTGCCCAAGGACACCGAGCTGTCCGAGACGGTGTTCGTCAAGGTCACCGGCACCGAGCTCGGCGACGCCTACGGCCACATCCTGGTGCGCGCCGAGCAGCACTCCTCGGCCACCGTGGTCCTGGAGTACGCCGGTTCGGCCGTCTACGCCGACAACGTCGAGTTCGTCGTCGAGGACGGCGCCTCGCTGACCGTGATCAGCCTGCAGGACTGGAACGACGACGCCGTCCAGGTGTCCCACCAGTACGCCACGGTGGGCCGCGACGCCCGGTTCCGCAGCTTCGTGGTCACGCTCGGCGGCGACCTGGTCCGCCTGTCGCCCAGTGTCCGCTACAAGGGCACCGGCGGCGACGCCGAGCTGCACGGCCTGTACTTCACCGGCCGCGCCCAGCACCACGAGCACCGCTCGCTGATCGACCACAACGAGTCCAACACCCGCAGCCGCGTCGAGTACAAGGGCGCGCTCAGCGGCGAGGACGCCCACGCGGTGTGGATCGGCGACGTCATCATCGGCGAGGGCACCTCCGGCACCGACTCCTACGAGCACAACCGCAACCTGGTGCTCACCGACGGCACGAGGGTCGACTCCGTGCCGAACCTGGAGATCTTCACCGGAGAGGTCGAGGGCGCGGGCCACGCCAGCGCCAGCGGCCGGCTCGACGACATCCACCTCTTCTACCTGCAGTCGCGCGGCATCCCCGCCGACGAGGCCCGGCGTCTCGTCATCCGCGGGTACTTCCAGGAGCTCATCGGCCGCATCGAGGTCCCCGAGCTTCGCGACCGCATCATGGACGAGGTGGAGGAGAAGCTGGCCCTCCATGAGTGACGGATACACCCGGGTGTGTTCGCTGAGCGACGTCCCCGACGAGGGCGCGCTGGGCGTGGAGATCGGCGACACGCCGGTGGCGGTGGTGCGCAGCGAAGGCGAGGTCTACGCCATCAGCGACATCTGCTCCCACGCCGAGGTGAACCTGTCCGAGGGCGAGGTCGAGGACGGGACCGTCGAGTGCTGGCTGCACGGGTCCTGCTTCGACCTCGGCTCGGGCAAGCCGATCAACCCGCCGGCGACCCAACCGGTCGCCACCTACGCAGTGCAGATCGACGGCGACGACGTCCTCGTCTCGCTGGACACCCAGAGTTCAAAAGGCTGAATCGCATATGACGAAGTTCGAAATCCGCGGGGTGCGCGCCGACGTCCTCATCGGCGCCGAGGAGCGCCAGGAGATCCTCAAGGGCGTCGACCTCACCATCAACTCCGGCGAGACCCACGCCATCATGGGGCCCAACGGCTCCGGCAAGTCCACGCTCGCCTACGCCATCGCCGGCCACCCCCGCTACGAGATCACCGACGGCGAGGTGCTTCTCGACGGCGAGAACGTGCTGGAGATGAGCGTCGACGAGCGCGCCCGCGCCGGCCTGTTCCTGGCCATGCAGTACCCCGTCGAGGTTCCGGGCGTATCCATGTCCAACTTCCTGCGCAGCTCGGTCACCGCCGTGCGCGGCGAGGCGCCCAAGCTCCGCACCTTCTCCAAGGAGCTGCAGGAGACCATGGGCAACCTGGCCATCGACTCCTCCTTCGCCGCGCGCGGTGTCAACGAGGGCTTCTCCGGCGGTGAGAAGAAGCGCCACGAGATCCTCCAGCTGGAGCTGCTCAAGCCGCGCATGGCCATCCTCGACGAGACCGACTCCGGCCTCGACGTGGACGCGCTGAAGGTCGTCTCGGCCGGCATCAACCGTGCGCGCGAGACCGGCGACGTGGGCGTCATGCTGATCACCCACTACACCCGCATCCTCAACTACGTCCAGGCCGACCACGTCCACGTGTTCGCCGGCGGCCGTGTCGCCGAGTCCGGCGGGCCGGAGCTGGCCGACACCCTGGAGTCCGAGGGCTACGAGCGTTTCGCGAAGGCAGGCGCAGCGAAGTGACCACGAGCGAGCTGGGGCGCCTCGACGTCGAGGCGGTGCGGGCCGACTTCCCGGTCCTGGCCCGCACCGTCCGCGACGAGCGCCCGCTGGTGTATCTCGATTCCGGAGCGACATCGCAGAAGCCCCGGCAGGTGGTCGAGGCCGAACGGGTCTTCTACGAACGCCACAACGCGGCGGTGCACCGCGGCGCGCACCAGCTCTCCGAGGAGGCCACCGACGCCTATGAGAGCGCGCGCGCGACCATCGCGGCGTTCGTGGGTGCCCAGCCCGGCGAGGTCGTCTTCACCAAGAACGCCACCGAGGCGATCAACCTGGTGGCCTACGCCATGAGCAACGCCGCCACCGGCGGCGACGCCCACGCCCGGTTCGTCGTGGGCCCCGGCGACGAGATCCTCGTCACCGAGATGGAGCACCACGGAAATCTGGTGCCCTGGCAGCAGCTGTGCCAGCGCACCGGCGCGACGCTGCGGTGGTTCCCGGTGACCCCCGAGGGCCGGCTGGACCTGAGCGGCATCGAGGAGCTGATCAACGACCGCACCAAGCTCGTGGCGATCGCCCACCAGTCCAACGTGCTGGGCACCGTCAACCCGGTCGCCGCCATCGCCGAGCGCGCCCACGCCCACGGCGCGCTGGTGCTGGCCGACGCCGCGCAGTCGGTGCCGCACATGCCGGTCGACGTCGCCGAGCTGGGCGTGGACTTCCTCGCGTTCTCTGGGCACAAGATGCTCGGGCCGACCGGCATCGGCGTGCTGTGGGGGCGTCCGGAGCTGCTGGCGGCCATGCCGCCGTTCATCACCGGCGGGTCCATGATCGGTGTGGTCTACATGGACCACACCACCTGGGCCGACCCGCCTCAGCGCTTCGAGGCCGGGACCCCGATGGCGGCGCAGGCCGTGGGACTGGCCGCCGCGTGCGACTACCTCAGCGCGGTGGGTATGGACAAGGTGCAGGCCCACGAGCACGCTCTCACCGAGTACGCGCTCAAGCGGGTCGCCGAGGTGCCGGGCGTGCGCATCATCGGACCTGCCGACGCCGTCGACCGCGGCGGCGCGATCGCGTTCACCGTCGAGGACATCCACCCGCACGACGTGGGCCAGGTGCTCGACGACCTCGGCGTCGAGGTGCGCGTGGGCCACCACTGCGCGTGGCCCCTGCACCGCTGCTACGAGACCGTGGCCACCACGCGGGCGTCGTTCTACCTGTACAACACGTTCGCCGAAGTCGACGCCCTGGCCGAGGGAATCCGGGCCGCGCAGCGGTTCTTCGGCACCGCGGCTGCACGCTAGGAGGGGACAGGCCGCTACTATGCAGCTCGACTCCATGTACCAGGAGATCATCCTGGACCACTACCGCAACCCGCACAACAAGGGGCTGCGTGAGCCGCACGACGGCGAGGCCCACCACATCAACCCCACCTGCGGCGACGAGATCACCCTGCGCGTCCGGCTCACGCCGGCCGTCGAAGGGGGCGGACTCGACGGCGGGGCGACGGTCAGCGACGTGTCCTACGACAGCATGGGCTGCTCGATCAGCCAGGCCAGCGCCTCGGTGCTGACCGACCTGCTCATCGGGCGCAGCATCGACGAGGGCATGCGCACGCTCGACGAGTTCACCGAGCTCATGCACTCCAAGGGCCACGCCGAGCCCGACGAGGACGTGCTGGAGGACGCGGTGGCCTTCGCCGGCGTCTCGAAATACCCTGCCCGTATCAAGTGCGCCCTGCTCGCCTGGATGGCGTGGAAGGACGCGACCGCCCAGTCCCTGGAAACGGAGAAGGAGGGCGCCTCATGACCGAACAGGACTCCACCGCCACCGCACCGGAGCCCGCCGGCGGCGAGGCGTTGGCTGAGGAGATCGGCGAGGCGTTGAAGGACGTCATCGACCCCGAGCTCGGGGTCAACGTCGTCGACCTCGGTCTGCTCTACGGGGTCAACGTCGACGGGGACGTCATCACCCTGGACATGACGCTCACCAGCGCCGCCTGCCCCCTGACCGACGTCATCGAGGACCAGGCGAACACCGCGCTGGACGAGTTCGAGCGCGAGGTCAAGATCAACTGGGTCTGGATGCCCCCGTGGGGCCCGGACAAGATCACCGACGACGGCCGCGACCAGCTGCGTATGCTCGGCTTCAACGTCTGAGCACGCCCGCACCGGACCGCACCGCGTCCTCTCGCACGCTTCCCCTCGGGGCCCGGCACAGCCGACGGCCGCGGGGGGAAGCGTGCGTCTGCGGGTCGGCACGACGGGTTCGCCGCTCGATCAGCCCTGGTGCAGAGCGGGAGCGATGATCTCGACCAGGTGGTCGAACGGCGCGAAGTCGGCGATGTTCGCGGTCATGACGGCTGCGCCGTGCCGATGGGCCTGGGCCGCGATGAGGGCGTCTTTGCTGCGGACCTTTGCGCCCGTCGTCCGGGCGCAGGCGGCGACGAGGCCGTAGGAGCGGCTGGACTCGACGTCGAACTCGAGCCACTCGTATCTGAGGTCGAGCTGGTTGAGGCGGCGAGTGCGCACGGCGGCGTCGTGCGGGGTCTTCGCGGCACGGATCCCGAACTCGAGTTCGGCCCGGGACAGCATGCTCGCACTGTGAACCTGCGCCGGACCGAACAGGTACTTGTCGAGATCGATCAGGATGTTCGTGTCGAGGAGGATCACGTCTGCTCCCACGGGTCGACGAGCTCGTCGTCCATCGCGTTCTCGACATCCTCGCGCCAAGACGCTGCGTCGCGTGGACTCAAGGGACTGGCGGAGGTGATCGTCATGAGCTCGGCGCCGGAGACCCAGCGTCTCTTCTGCGCATGGTCCGGAACGAGCCGAACGCCGGTGGGACGGCCGTATGCCGTGATCTCGAACTCGTCGCCGCTCTCCAGTACGCGCTGGATCACGGTCTGGGGATTCTGCTTCAGTTCGCGTGTTCCGATGGTCTCCATGGTCCCACGATAGGGGCGTTGTAGACGCGCGTCTACACTTCAATGCGCCGGGATCAGGCCGGGGCCGAGCTCCTGGGCGATGTCGGTGTCGCCGCGCTCGGTCAGGCTCTCCAGCAGGGACTGCGGCTCCGCGGCGCGGTCGTCGGAGCCGTCCTCGCTGATGCGCCGCGCGATGATCTTGAGGGCCTCCTCGGTGGCGGCGGGTGCTGTGTAGCCGATCAGGTGCAGCGCGCGGCCGGTCGGACCGTGCGAGCTCATGTCGGCGGCCGGCAGGCGGCGCGCGTCCAGCCGGTCGCCGTTGACGGTGATGAAGACCCGGTCGCCGGGCTGCGCGGAGAGGCGGCGCAGCAGCGGACGCAGCGAGTCGAACGCCGGCTGGTCGCGCCAGACCAGCACCAGCAGGTCCGCGCCGGGCGCCGTCAAGCACAGCAGGCGGCCCGGTTGCAAGCCCAGATGCGTCGCATAGCCCGGCGGCACGGTCACCGGTGCGCCGTGCAGGTGGTCGCCGGAGACGTCCACACGATGCCACCACCGGCCGTCGGGAGCGCGGAAGCAGCGGGCCGAGTCGGCCACCCGCGGCGGCTGCGGAGCGCTCGGCCGGGGATGGTCGGCGTGGTCCTGCAGCGGTACCTCGCCGCCGGGGCGCCGCCTGATCGGCAGCCCGTTGGCGGTGGTGGTCCCCTCTGCCTCGGCGTCGGGGTCGGGCGGGGTGCTTCCGTAGGCGGGGCCGGGCGGCGCGTTCTCCACCGGGATCGACGGGTCGACCATGACGTGGCCCTCGCGGATGGTCACACCCGGCGTGCTCAGCAGCCATGCGCGCACGGCCTGCTGGCGGATGCCGATCCGGGCCAGCCGGATCGCGGCGTCGGAGGTGCTGGGCGCGTCTCCCAGCATCTCGCGGGTCTGCCAGCGCATCCGGTGCGGGTCGTCGGCGACCAGCCAGCCGTTGTGCAGCCTGCGGTCGGTGAAGAGGGTGATGACGACCCGCCACAGCGGCGTGCCCAGCGCGGGGACCTCGACCGGATGGTCGGGATGGGCGGTGATGAGGTGGTCGACGGTGGCGGCCGCTCCTAGGTGGTCGGAGAGCTCGCGCATGTGCTTGGTCAGCGGACCGCCCGCCGGCGAGCCCAGCCACTGCAGCAGCCGCTCCTCGACGGTGCGCTGGGCGTTGCGGATGTCGCGCAGGTCCACGCCGAGCTGGTCGGTCAGCAACCGGATGCTGACGGGTTCCGAGGCGAACAGCCGCTCGGCGGCGACGGTGCGCTCGACGTCGGTCCAGTTGCGGAAGAAGTCCTCGAGGAGGTCCACCAGGGGGTGGCGGCCGAGCTCGGGGGCGGGGGCGGGGGCGGGTGCGGGCTCGTCGGCGCCCTGCTGCTTGACCCGGCTGAAGGCGGGGCGGCGCAGCGTGCGGTCGGGCCCCAGCAGCGAGCTGCGCACCGGCCCCGCGGAGGCCTCGGCCGCGGCGGACCCGGCGGCCTCGGTGGCGGCACCGGCGCCCGGCCTCGACCGGGTCTCCTCGTCGCGCTGGGCGCGCAGCGCGCGCAGCGTGCGGATGGCCCGGGTGGCAGGGCTCTGCGTCGTCGGCGCGTCTTCGGGCTCGGCGGGCGCCCGGGCGGGTTCGGCGCCGGTGGCGGCGGTGAGATAGGCCAGGGCGCTGTGCACGTGGTCGGGCGCCGAGTCGGGCATCCAGTTCGCCAGGGTGCGTACGGCCTCGACCATCAGCCCCGGGGAGGGCGAGGCGGCGCGGCCCTGCTCGCCGGCGAAGGGCTCGACCGCCCGCCAGGTGGCGGTGCCGACGAGGTCGAGGGGACCGCAGCTTTCGGGCAGCCCCCAGGAGCCGATGGCGGCCGGGCTGGCCGTGACCAGCCGCTCCCAGCTGCCGGCGGTGGCCAGCAGGACGCCCCGCACGGGTTCGGCGACGTCGTCGAGGTCGACCTCGGAGGCCCGCAGGCACGGCAGGAATTCGCCCAGCTGGAGGTGGCTCCACTGCTCGGCGGCCAGCCGCGCGAGGGAGTGCGACAGCCAGGTGGTTCCGGCGATGTCCAGGACGCGGGGCAGCGGCAGCGAGTTCCACCAGCCCTCGATCAGCCGGGCGTGCCACAGCACCGGCCCCACCATCGCGGGATCACTCCACCGCAGGGCGGGAACGAGGTCGGTGAGGCAGATCGGGGAGACGGCGTTCATCTGCTGAAGACCTCGACCTCCGCGCGTCCGGCCCGCTGCGGGAAGCCGGAACCGGTTCCCCGCGGGCAAATACGTTCCTGGACCACAGTACGTCCACCCGCCCGGCGCCCGGTGCCCGGCCGCCGGTGGCGCGGTCGGTGCCCGGCAGGTCGAAGCGGCGCACCCTCGGGTGATCGTACGTGCGCGTGCCGCGGTTGAATAGTGCGGCGGCGAATCGGATTCGACCAGGTGGCAGCGGGTGCGACGTCACGATTCCGGTGCTCGGTCCCGCCTGGTGGAACGCCGGTTCCGACGGGGGCAAGCAGTTATTGTGACGTAGGTCACGCGAGTCGGGCCGCTTCGGTGCGTAGGCACTCCCGGGCGTCCTCCGGCCGGTGTGGTAGCAGAGCACTCCGCCCCGCGGCGGGGGCGCGCCCCCGCCGCAGGGCGGCCGCGATCACGTTGCCAGCGCCGCGACGGTGTCGGGATAGATCGGGACGCTGGCCGGGTTGCCGGGGTTCAGCGCCAGCCCGACGCCGTCGGGCATCGCCTCGGCGAGGTCGCGCGCCGCCAGCACCGTGTAGGGCAGTTCGGCGCTGCGCAGCCCCAACTGCTCCTCGGAGGTGAACGCCGGGATGAACGGCGCGCCTTCGAGTTCCAGGGTGGGCAGCGCCACCGAGCCGTCGTCCTGGGTTCCCGAGCCCTGCGGCAGCGGGACCCACACCTGCCCCTCGCGCAGTGCGGAGATGAAGGCGCTCACGGGAGCCGGATCGGGAGACTCGGCGCCTGACTGGTCCAGCGCGTCCTGCAGCGCCTGCTCGACGTCGTTGGCCGGGAAGGCCTCAGCCTGCTCGCCGGACTCGCTGTTCTCCGGAATGGCGTCGCTGTTGCTCATGCGGGTGCAACGGCTCCTTGCGTTCGTCGCGTGCGTAACCCTCCGGCCGCCGTTCGGCCGGCTGCCGAGGCGACGCACCTGACGCCCGGAGATCGGACCTGGTGCAGGCGTGTCGGCGGTAGTCGGAGGTATGCTTGTCGGGCAGGCCCTACCCTTGCCTCTCCCTGTTGACACATCCTCGTCCGTGTCGTGTGAGAGACGCACCCCGTTGCCGAGCTCCCCGCGCGTCGCCGTGGGCCGTTGCGCCGGTGCCCGTGGCCGAGCTGCATGATTGGTTGATGTGACTGACCTGGAGATGAATCCCCCGGAGGGCGATCAGGCGCAGCCGTCCGCAGTCGTCCGCTCCTACGTGGCCATCGGCGACAGCCTGACCGAAGGCCTCGACGACCCGGCGTCCGACGGACGGTACCGCGGGTTCGCCGACCGCCTCGCCGAGCATCTGAGCGCCTCCGCACCCGGTTTCCGCTACGCCAACCTCGCTGTGCGCGGGCGCCGTATGCGCCACATCTTCGGCGAGCAGCTGGAACAGACCCTGAACTTCGGGCCGGATCTGGTCACCGTGCACGCCGGCGGCAACGACGTGCTGCGGCCCAACGCCGACCTCGACGGCCTCGCCGCCGAGTTCGAGGCCGGCATCCGGCGGCTGCGCGACGCCGGCATCCGCGTGGTGATCCTCTCCGGGCACGACACCGGCTGGATTCCTGTCCTGCGCGTCTACCGCGGCAGGATCGCGGTGTTCAGCATGCACCTGCGCGCCGTCGCCGAACGCACCGCCAGCGACATCGTCGACCTGTGGTCGATGGGGGCGCTGAACGATCCCCGCGCCTGGAGCGTGGACCGGCTGCACTTCAACGCCGAGGGTCACCGGATCGTCGCCGCCCGCATCGCCGACCTGCTCGACGCGCCGATGGGCCCGCGCGAGATCTGGGTGCGCCCGTGGGAGAGCCCGCCCGAGCGGCTCCCGCGCATCCTCCGCCGCCGCGAGAACTGGCGCTGGGCCCGCGAGCACCTGGTGCCGTGGCTGAGCCGCCGCGCCCTCGGCCGGTCCTCGGGTGACGGCCGCGCCCCCAAGCGGCCCCAGCTCACCGAGCTGTCGCCCGACCCGGAGGGGGCCGAGTCCAACGGGAGCGGTCCGACCGCGGTGGAGAGCGGCGGCGCTGAGCCCGCCTCCGGGGGAGGAGGGGCCGGCTACCGGCCCCCGAACGGGCGCGCCCGCCTGGGGCAGGCGCGCAGCCGCGAGCACCGGAGCGGACGCGGCTGACACGGGAATCCGGGCCGATCCGACCGGCCCGCGCGGCGCCGCCGGGACCGGCGGACCGCCCGAGGGGGCCCGGCCGGACCCGCCCGATCACTCGGCGTCGCCGGCCAGGCTCTGGATCAGGTCGCCGACGTGCACGATCCCCGTGCACTGGCCGAATTCGTTGACGGTGACGAGATCGTCGTAGACGCGCTCGCGCTCATGCCCGGCCGCCCGCAGCGCCGCCATGGCCCGCACATTGCGGGGCACCGTCCGCGGAGTGTCGGCCAGCCTGCTCGCCGGCCGCTTCGCGTGCAGCGCGTGGCCGTAGGGCCCCGTCACCGCGAGCAGGAACCGCGCGCGGTCGATATGCGCGACCGGGCGATCGCGGTGGTCGATCAGCACGACGCTGTTCAGCGCGGTGTCGGCGCTGAACGCGTCCAGCACCTCTTCGGCCGTGGCGTCGGTGTTCAGGGCAACCGGCGGCCGCATGAACTCGGTGACCGGAGGTCCGGAGCCGTGGCGCTCCTGGGCGGCCTCGACCGGGGCCGCCGGAACCGAGGCGACGCGCTCGCCGGGCAGCCACTCGTCGTCAGCGAACAGCGGCCCCTGAGCGAGTCGCACACCGGCCTCGCGCAGCCGGCTCACCTGCTCGTCGGAGGTGACTCCTGCGGCCATCGGGAAGACCCCGCCGCCGTGCCCGATGCGCACCAGGCCGTCGACGAGCGCGCCCATGCGCTGGTCGCCGGGCAGCCCGCCGACGATCCCGGGATCGATGCGCAGCAGGAACGGCCTGGTTTCCAGCAGCAGGTCCGGCGGCACGGCGGCGGTGCCCAGGCCGCAGCGGAACCCCTTCTCCCGCAGTCGGGCGAGCCCGTGCACCAGCGGTTCGCGGGGGACCCGGGGAAGGTCGGGACCGAGCATGAGGGTGACGTCGCGTGGTCGACGCCCGCACCGGCGCAGCGTGCCCTCGAACAGCTGGAAGACCTCGGGTGCGGCCGTCACGGCCTGCGCGGGCAGGGGTAGGACGAGGGGGAGCAGGGACTCGCGGGCGGTCGCGCTGCGCACGAGCCGGGAGAGCCGCTCGGCCGCCGAGGCGGGATCTCCGGGCCACTCGGTTCGCGACCTGCCGTCCGCCGCGCGGATGTCGGTGCCCACGGCGAGCACCGCTCCGGAGTCGAGATCGACGACGGGCCGGTAGACCGGGACCTCGCCCGAGCCGCTGTCGGCGGCCGCGCTGCGGTGGTCTCCGGGACCGGGGTGCCTATCGCTCAACGCCGGGGACTGACGGGACACACGGAAATCTTCGCGGAGACGGGAGCGGCCTGTCAGCGGCCGCGGACACGAGTTCAAGCGCCCTTCTCCGGACGGCGGCCGGACGTTCACGTTCGGCGGAGCCGGGTGTGCCCGGACAAGCGAAAGGGCGGACGGGCCCGGCCCGTCCGCCCGCGCTGCGGGGAGATCCTACGACGAGATGCCGCCGTGTGCGCCCCCATGCGGGGCGACCGGTGGCATCCCCGGCACCCCGCCGGGGGTGGTTCCTGCCGAGAGGGCGCTAGGCGCGGCGGAAGGCGACGGCGACGTTGTGGCCGCCGAAGCCGAAGGACTCGTTGAGTGCGGCGACCGCGTCGGCGGGCATGTCGCGCGACTTGTCGCGCACGATGTCCACCTGCACCTCGGGGTCGAGCTCCTCGATGTTGATCGTCGGCGGGATGCGCCCTTCGTACAGCGCCAGGACCGTGGCTATGGACTCCACCGCGCCGGCGCCGCCGAGCAGGTGGCCGGTCATGGACTTGGTCGAGGTGACCGCCACGCGGTCCGCCGCCGAGTCCCCCAGGGCGGCCCGGATGGCGACGCTTTCGCCGACGTCGCCGGCCGGAGTGGAGGTGGCGTGGGCATTGACGTGGGCGATGTCGGAGGGAGCCAGGTCGGCGTCCTCCAGCACGGCGCGGATGGCCTGGGCCTGGCCCTTGCCCTCGGGGTCGGGCAGCACGATGTCGTGGGCGTCGTTGGTGTAGCCCGCGCCGGCGGCGACGGCGTAGACCCGCGCACCGCGCGCGGCGGCGTGCTCGGCCGACTCCAGGACCACGATGCCGGCGCCCTCGCCCATGACGAAGCCGTCGCGCTGGGTGTCCCAGGGCCGCGAGGCGCCTTGCGGGTCCTCGTTGCGGGTGGACAGCGCGCGCATCGACGCGAACGAGGCCATGTTCAGCGGGTGGATGGCGGCTTCGACGCCGCCGGCGATCACCACGTCGGCGCGGCCGCTGCGGATCATGTGGATGGCGTCGGCCACGGCCTCGGCGCTGGAGGCGCACGCGCTCACCGGCGCGTGCGCGCCGGCGCGGGCCGAGTACTCCAGCGACACCGCCGCAGCGGGACCGTTGGGCATCAGCATGGGGACGGTGAACGGGGAGACGCGCTTCCAGCCGCGCTCACGGAAGATGTCGTACTGCTCCAGGATCGTCAGGATGCCGCCGATCCCGCTGGAGACCACGGCGCCCAGGCGGGTCGGGTCGACGTCGGGGGAGGCGGAGTCCTCCCAGGCCTCCTTGGCCGCGATCAGCGCCAGTTGCTGGGTGCGGTCCAGCCGCCGCAGGCGCTGCCGCGGCAGCACCTCCGAGGGCTCCGTGGCGATGCGGCCGGCGAAGTGCACCGGCAGATCCTGGACCCAGTCCTCCTGGAGCGTGTCGATACCGGACCGGCCTTCGAGAAGTGCGGACCAGGTGCTGGTGACATCACCTCCCAGCGGGGTGGTGGCGCCGAGTCCCGTGACGACGACTTCGGTGGTGTTCATCGCTCCCAATCGCCCTTCACATCGGGTGGTCGATCTCCCGGCCGGTACCCGGACGGGCTGGCAGGGGGCCCGGCCCGCCGACCGGCTTCACGGCCGGCGGGCCCGGTGCGCTACTTCTGGATGAAGTTGATGACGTCCTGGACGGTCTTGAGGTCCTTGAGCTGGTCGTCGGGAATCTCGACGCCGAACTTGTCCTGCGCGGCGACGGCGATCTCCACCATCGACAGGGAGTCGATGTCCAGGTCGTCGACGAAACTCTTCTCCGGGGTGACCTCGCTCGCCGAGACGCCTGCGATCTCGTCGATGATCTCGCCGAGGCCGTCGAGGATCTCCTGCTCGGTGTGAGCCATGTCGGGGTTCTCCTTAGTGAACTGCGTGTCGGTCGATACGTGCCGCGGCACCCGGCCCCGGAGAGGGCCGCGCCCGCGGATGTCTAGGGAATCTCCAGCACTTGGGCCGAGTAGGTCAGGCCCGCGCCGAATCCCATGGTGAGCACGAGGCTCCCCGAAGGCAGCTCGCCGCGTCCGGACATGCGCGACAGCGCAAGCGGAACCGAAGCCGACGAGGTGTTGCCCGCGGTGACGATATCGCGGGCGATGATCGCCTGGGGCGCTCCCAGCTTGCGGGCGATCGCCTCGACGATGCGCAGGTTCGCCTGGTGGGGCACGAAGGCGGTCAGCTGCTCGGGCTCGACGCCCGCGCGGCGCAGAGCCTCGGCGGCGACCGCGTTGAGCTCGGTGGTCGCCCAGCGGAAGACGGCCTGGCCCTCCTGGTAGAGGTACTTGTCGTCGCGCAGGTAGATCTTGTCGGCGCGGTCGCCCGAGCTGCCCCAGACCACCGGGCCGATGCCGGGGGTCTCTGCGGCGGTCACCACGGCGGCGCCTGCGCCGTCGGCGAAGATCACACAGGTGGAGCGGTCCTCCCAGTCGAGCCAGTCCGACAGCTTCTCCGAACCGATGACCAGCACGTTGTGCGCCGATCCGGCGCGCACGGAGTCCGCGGCCAGGCCGAGGCCGTAGCAGAAGCCGGCGCAGGCGGCGTTGACGTCGAAGGCGCCCGGCGCCTCGATGCCCAGGCGCGCCGAGACGCGTGCGGCCGCGTTGGGGATCTGGTCGACCAGAGTGCAGGTGGCGACGATGACCAGATCGATGTCGGCCGGCGCGAGGCCGCTCGCCGCCAGCGCCTTGCCGCCGGCGGCCGCGCCCATCGACACGACGCTGTCGTCGGGGCCGGCGATGCGCCGCTCCTTGATGCCGACGCGGCTCTGGATCCACTCGTCGCTGGTCTCGACCCGCTCGGCGAGGTCGTCGTTGGTGACGACGTTCGCCGGCTGGTACTCGCCCAGCGCGATGACGCGCGCTCCCGCCGCCGCGGGGAGAAGGTTCATCAGGGGCGGCCTTCCTGTCGGGTTGCGGTGCCCTGGCTGTGTTCGCGGACGATCTCGCGGGCGCGGTCGAGGTCGCCGGGGGTCTTGACGGCCAGCCGCTCGACGCCGGGCAGTCCGCGCTTGGCCAGGCCGGTCAGCGTGCCGGCGGGAGGAAGCTCGACGAGGGCGGTGACGCCCAGTCCGGCCAGCGTCTCGGTGCAGGAGTCCCAGCGCACCGGCGCGCTGATCTGCTGGACGAGGCGTTCGAGGTAGTCGCCGCCTGTGGCGACCACCGCGCCGTCGCGGTTGGACAGCAGCCGGGTGCGGGGATCGGCGGGCTCGACGGACTTGGCCAGCCGCTCCACGCGCTCCACGGCCGGGGTCATGTGGTGGGTGTGGAAGGCGCCGGCCACCGAGAGCGACCGCAGCCGGGCCCGCGGCGGAGGGTCCTCCGCCAGCGCGGCGAGCTGCTCGGTGGTCCCGGCCGCAACGATCTGCCCGGAGCCGTTGTCGTTGGCGGGCGTGAGCCCGTGGGACTCCAGCGCGGCCAGCACCTCGTCGCGGTCGCCGCCGAGCACCGCGGTCATGCCGGTCTCGGTCTGAGCGGCGGCCTCGGCCATGCCCCGCCCGCGCTCGGCCACCAGGGTCAGCGCGTCCTCGGGGCGCAGTACGCCGGCGAGTCCCGCGGCGGTCAGCTCGCCGACGCTGTGGCCGGCGACGGCGTCGATGGAGTCGGGGGCGGAGTCGAGGTCGCCGAAGAGCGCGGTGGCGGCGGCGAAGCCCGCGCCGACCAGCAGCGGCTGGGCCACCGCGGTGTCGCGGATCTCCTCGGCGTCGGCGGTGGTCCCGTAGCGCTTCAGGTCCAGGCCGACGGCCTCGGACCATCGTTCGACGAGTTCGGCCGTTCCGGGCAGTTCGAGCCAGGGGGCGAGGAATCCGGGCACCTGGGCGCCCTGGCCGGGAGCAACGATGACAAGCACGTCACCAACACTGCCCTGTAGGACCCCTCCGAACGGATGCGGACCGAGACGAAAAAACAGGGTCCGGGTTTGTCGCCGATCTACAACTTCGCATCCGGGGGAACGCGAAAAGCGGTACTGGTCACACTGACGGCCGCGTTCTCCCGCCGCAAGAGGGCTCGCGGCACCGGCCCGCGGCCGCCGTGTCGTGCGCGCACCCGCGTCGATGCCACTCTAGAAGCGTGAGCACCGATTCCACCGATCGAGCGGACGAACAGGCGCCGGGCGGCGACGACGCCGTCCGCGCGGCCACCGTCCAGCAGCTGGAGCGCGCGATGGGCACGCTGGGCACCGCAGCGGTCGCGCGCATGGAGAGCCGGCTGTCCTGGTTCCGGCGGATGTCGGCCGAGGACCGCTCGTGGGTCGGGCTGGTCGCCCAGTCGGGTGTGGCCGCCTTCGTCGAGTGGTTCAAGAACCCGGCGCGCGGAAAGCCCGCGATCACCGTCGAGGTGTTCGGCACCGCGCCCCGCGAGCTGACGCGCTCGGTCACCCTCCAGCAGACCGTCGACATGATCCGCGTCGTGATCGACGTGGTGGAGAACCAGGTCGACGAGCTCGCGGCGCCCGGGGGAGAGCAGCAGCTGCGCGAGGCGGTGCTGCACTACACGCGCGAGGTGGCCTTCAGCTCCGCCAAGGTCTATGCCCGCGCCGCCGAGGCGCGCGGAGCCTGGGACGCCCGGCTCGAGGCGCTGGTGGTGGACGCGCTGCTGCACGGCGACCGCGAGGAGGGCCTCGAAACCTGGGGCGCGGCCCTGGGCTGGTCGCGCACGCCGGTACTGGCGCTGGCGGGAAGCCTGGGCGAAGCCGACTCCGAGAGCACACTGGAGGATCTGCGGTCGGCGGCCCGTCGGGCCGGGCACGACGTGCTGGCGGGCGTGCAGGGCGAACGCGTCATCGCCGTCATCGGTCTCAGCGAGAAGCTCGTCGGCGACTCGGCGGCGCTCGCCGCGGCCGAGCCGCTGGCAGGGCTGTTCGGGCCCGGGCCCGTGGTGGTCGGGCCGGCGGTGGGCGACCTGCGTGTGGCCAACCGCTCGGTGCGCGCGGCGGTCAACGGGCTGCGCGCAGCCGTGGCCTGGCCGGACGCCCCCCGGCCGGTGCGCGCCGAGGACCTGCTGCCCGAGCGCGCCCTGGAGGGCGACACCGCCGCGCGGCGGCAGCTGGTGGAGGAGGTCTACCGGCCGCTGCGCAACGCGGGCTCGCCGCTGCTGGACACGCTGTCGGTCTACCTGGAGCACGCCTCGTCGCTGGAGTCGACGGCGCGGATGCTGTTCGTGCACCCCAACACGGTGCGCTACCGGCTGAGCCGCATCGCCGAACTTACCGGCCACGTACCCGCCGACGGGCGGGGCTCGTTCGTGCTGCGCATCGCCATCACCCTGGGCCGCATCTCCGAACGGGAGCCCTAGCTAGCTGTTAGCGGGGCGGTGCACTCGCGCCCGGTTCGGTCGGACGGGCGTTTCGGGCGGCTGTGAGCGGCTGATTCCGCATCGTTTCGGATATCTGAGATTGATCCACCGCATCTCGGGCAAGAATCGGGACGATCGTCGATACACAGGGATTCGTCCCGACCGACCTCGTCATCGCCGTCGAAACGCCATCAGCCACCGGACGGACGCAGGCCCGCGAGGGGTGCTCCCCGCGGTCCTCCCCCCGCGTCCTGAACGGGGGAGTTCCCGCAGTATCCGGGAACTCGGCCCCCGAAAAGCGGATAGTGTAACCGGTGGGTGGTTGGCGATGGTCCGTCCAGGGTCGAGGCGGCCTGCCCCGGCTTCGGGGCGGGGATGACGGGTTGCGGCCGGGAGACCGTTACACGCGGCGTCTCGGACCGGAACGACAGCGGGTAGCGCCACACGGGTCGTGACGCGCGGTGTCTCCGCAACCGGGGCTGCGGGTGACGGCCGGGGTCCCACTCGCACAGCGCAGCACGAGTTTGGGGGTGGCACAGCGGTGATCATCGGTCGCGTCGGGAACAAGCTGAGCAAGGTGGCGGCGGCGCTGAGACGTCCGACCGAGTCAGGCCAGATGCTGCGCCAGGTGCTGTTCTTCATCCCCGCTCCCCTGCCCGTCATCGGCATCGTCGCGCTCCTGGTGGGCGGCGGCCTGTCGTCTCCCGGCTGGACCATCCTGCTCGCCGGCTCCGTCGGTGTGGCGTCCCTGCTGCTGGCTCTGATGGTCCAGCCCACCCCGCTGCCCGAAGGGCTCTCGGCCGAGGCGTCGGTGCGCCGGTCGATGCACCGCTTCCGGCAGATCACGAACCTGCGCATCGCTCTGGCGCTCACCCCGGTGGCGGTGGGCGCGGCAGCCGCCGTCGTGGGCGGCGGCCTCTTCCCGCTGTTCGTCGCGCTTGCGCTGGCGTGGCCGCAGCTGCTGCTGGCGTCGCCGACCTTCTTCACCATCACCCGCGCGCGCCGCGCCATGGAGGCCTGGGGCACCCGGGCCTACCTGTGGGCCGCTCTGGCGCAGCCCGCCCCGGTCGAATGGCCGCTCGCCACGCCGCTGGCCGCGCGGTACCGCGAACGGCGGCGGCAGCGCGAGGGCGGCCGGACACCGACGGGCGCGGAGACCGGGACCGTCGAGACCGCGGCCGAGACCGAGTACGAGGAGCACGACGCGCCCTCCGCGGGCGACGACCCCGAGCAGTCGGAGGCGGTCGGCGAGCAGCGGCCCGCCGGGTCGGGCGGCATCGTTCCCGGCTTCCCCGGCTCCGGAGCCGCGACCGGACCGAGGCCCGTGCCGCGCCAGCCGCGGCCCCCGCGACGCAAGAGCCAGCCCCAGCGCCCGGGCGGCAGCCGCCCCAAGGCCAAGAACTGAAGGTTCAGCCCCCTCGCTGAGACTTCGCGCAGACCGACATACCCGGCGCGGGGCGCTTTCGCGTGCCGGCGGGCACGTCGGCGTCCTCATGCGCCGAGCCGCGCGCGGATACCGCCCTGCGGCCGGGGCGGCGCTCAGGCGCGCGGCGGGACGGTGAAGGCGCGCACCAGCTGGTTCTCGGCGATGTCGAAGTAGCCCGCGAGCTCCTCGGCGGCGGTGTCGAAGGAGCCGGCGGCCAGCAGCTCGTAGATCGCGCGGTTGCGGTCCAGGTAAGGCGCGTAGAAGTCGCGCGGCGCCGCCATCACGTGAAAGGCCAGGCGCAGCTCGGCGAGCAGCTGGCGCATCGTCTCGTCCACGCGCGGACTGCCCAGCAGGCCGCCGATCGCGCGGTGGTAGGCCATGTTCGCGGTGCCGATGCCCTCCCAGTCGCCGCAGGCGCGTGCCGCCTCGCCCTGCTCGACCGCGGCGCCGACGGTGCCGACCGCCTCGGCGGGCGCCTGCGGGCCCGAGCGGACGGCCGCCAGCTCCAGCGCCCGGCGCATCCGGAACATGTCGACCACGTCCTCGGCCCCCGGCTTGGCGACGAACACGCCGCGGTTGAACTCGTGGACGAGCAGCCGTTCGTGGCCCAGCAGCCGGAACGCCTCGCGCAGGGTATTGCGCGAGACCCGGAACTTGCGGCCCAGGCGCTCCTCCGACAGCCGCGCGCCCGGCGCCAGCGCGCCGTTGATGATGTGGCCGCGCAGCAGGTCTGCTACGCGCTCGGCGGTGCTGGAGCGCTCCAGGTCCTCCCCGGCGTCGGGAAGATCGTCGATCCAGTCGCCGGTGGCGGTCACGCGCGCTCCCTCTCCTACTGCGTCGGGTCCCGGGTTCATTGTCCCCGATGGGCGCGAGCGCCCGCACACCCGTCCGCGTGCCCGTCGGCGCGAGCGGAGGGCGGAAGCGGGGCAGGCGGACGTTACATGCGGTGACGCGGCCGGAAACCTGGCAGAAATTGGAGTATTGAAGTATTGTTCAACAATCCTTGTGAGGGGCGTCTCACGTCGCGGTGAGCGCCTCACCGCTTCGGCATCCACCCCCCAGGAGGGACCGCATGAGTGAAACCCCCGAGGTGGCCCCCAAGCCGCCGCGCACCCGGCGCGTACTGCTGAACAGCGGTCTGCTCGGCGCGATGTTCCTGATGGCCACCAGCGCCATCGGACCCGGCTTCATCACCCAGACCACCGAGTTCACCGCCCGCCTGGGCGCGGCGTTCGCGTTCGCGATCCTGGTCTCGGTGCTGGTCGACATCGCCGTCCAGCTCAACATCTGGCGCGTCATCGGCGTGGCCGAGATGCGCGCCCAGGACCTGGCCAACAAGGTACTGCCGGGCGCCGGCTACGTGCTGGCCGCGCTCGTCGTATTCGGCGGCATCGTCTTCAACGTCGGCAACATCGCCGGAACCGCGTTGGGCCTGGACGCCCTGGCCGGCGTCGACATGAAGCTCGGCGGTGCGCTCTCGGCCGCTGTCGCCGTCGCGCTGTTCGTGCTGCGTGGCGCGGGCGTGGCCCTGGACCGCATCCTGGTGGCCCTGGGCGTGCTGATGATCGGCCTGACGCTCTACGTCACCTTCGTGTCGCGTCCGCCGGTCGGCGACGCGCTGCGCCACGCAGTGCTTCCCGGCGAGGTCACCGGCGACCTGTTCCTGGCCACCGTCACCATCATCGGCGGCACCGTCGGCGGCTACATCACCTACGCGGGGGCCCACCGCCTGGTCGACAACGGCCTGGGCGGAATCCGCAACGTCGGGGCAGTCACCCAGACCTCGGTCGTGGGCATCGTCGTCACCGGCGTAATGCGGGTGCTGCTGTTCCTCGCGGTGCTGGGTGTGGTCACCGGCGGCGCGGCCATCCTCGACTCGCCCAACGCGCCGGCCGCCGCGTTCGCCGCCGCCGCGGGCGAGACCGGCCGCCGCCTGTTCGGACTGATCATGTGGGCCGCGGCGATCAGCTCCGTCATCGGCGCCTCCTACACCTCCGTCTCGTTCATCTCGACGTTCTCGGCGGGGATGGCCCGCAACCGCAACTGGCTCGTCGCCGGGTTCATCGCGCTGTGCACCGTGCTGTACCTGGGGCTGGGGCAGGCGCCGGCGACCCTGCTCATCCTGGCCGGCTCTCTCAACGGGCTGATCCTGCCCGTGGGACTGGGCATCATGCTCTGGGTGGCTGCGCGCCGGCGGGCGGACCTGCTGCACGGCTACCGCTACCCGGTGTGGCTGCTGGGCCTCGGCGTCCTGGCCTGGTTGGTGACCGTCTACATCGCGGCCAACGCGCTGGGCGGCATCGCCGACCTGTGGCAGTAGCGGCGCCGGGCGCACCGCGGCCGCCGCACGGGAATCGAGAGGAACGGGGACCATACGATGCGCATCGACCTCAACTCGGATCTGGGCGAGAGCTTCGGCAACTGGCGGCTGGGCGACGACAGCGCGCTGCTGTCCGTCGTCACCAGCGCCAACGTGGCGTGCGGGTTCCATGCCGGAGATCCCACGGTGCTGCGCGATGCGTGCACCGGCGCCGTCGAGCGGGGGGTGGCCATCGGCGCCCAGGTCGGCTACCGCGACCTCGCAGGGTTCGGCCGCCGGTTCATCGACATGCCCTCGGCCGAGCTGACGAACGACGTCCTTTACCAGATCGGCGCGCTGGAGGCGATGGCGCACGCGGCCGGCGGGCGCGTCCGCTACGTCAAGCCGCACGGTGCGCTCTACAACGCCATCGTGCACCACGAGGACCAGGCGGCGGCGGTCGCCGAGGCCGTCGCGCTCTACGACCCCGGCCTGCCGGTGCTCGGCCTGCCGGGGTCGGTGTGGCTACACCGCGCCGGGCAGGCCGGGCTGCGCACGGTCCGCGAGGCCTTCGCCGATCGCGCCTACACCCCCGAGGGCACCCTCGTCTCCCGCCGCGAGCCGGGCGCCGTCCTGCACGACGCCGAGGAGATCGCCCGGCGCTGCCTGGACATGGTGCGCGGCGAGCCCGTCGCGGCGGTCGACGGGACGCCGGTGCGCATCCAGGCCGAGTCGCTGTGCGTGCACGGTGACAGTCCCGGCGCCGTCGGGATCGCCCGCGCGGTGGCCGAACGGCTGCGCGGAGCGGGCGTCGAGCTCGCGCCCTTCACCGGGGCCGCCGCGCCCGCTGGAGACGGGTGATGAGGGCCGGTGCCGGTCGGCCGTCCCGTCCCGCCCGGCGGGGCGCGGCGGGAGGGGCGCGCACCGTTGCGCGGGCCTCCGGCGGGGGTGCCGCATGCGCGTGCTGAGGTGCGCCGACTCCGGAGTGCTGGTGGAGGTCGCCGACCTCGACGAGGCGCTGGCGCTGCAGGCGGCCCTCATCGAGGATCCGCCCCGCGGCGTCGCCGACGTCGTCCCCGCCGCCCGCACGGTGCTGCTGCGGATGAATCCCGACGGCGGCGACGTGGCGGCGGTGGCGGAGGCGGTGGGCCGGCTGCGCCCGCGGCGCGGTGAGCGGGCGTCGGCAGGCGAGCTGGAGGTGCCCGTCCAGTACGACGGCGAGGACCTCGCCGACATCGCCGCGTTGACCGGGCTGAGCGAGCGCGGCGTGGTCGACGTCCACACCGGCGCGGAGTGGACCGTCGCCTTCTGCGGTTTCGCGCCGGGGTTCGGCTATCTGGTGTGCGGCGACACGCGGCTGCACGTGCCGCGCCGCAGCGAGGCGCGGGCCCGCGTGCCTGCCGGGGCCGTCGCGCTGGCGGGGGAGTTCACCGGCGTCTACCCGCGCGTATCGCCGGGCGGCTGGCAGCTGCTGGGCCGCACCGACGTCGCGACCTGGGACCTGGATCGCGACCCGCCGGCGCTGCTGCGCCCCGGTGTGCGGGTGCGGTTCACCGAGGAGCCGCCTCCGGCGCGCCGGCGGGGCGCCGATTCGGCCGCCGCGGCGGGCCGGACGGCCGCGCGCAACGGGGCGCAAGGCGGTCAGCACAGCCGTGGGCGGAGTGGAAGGAGCGGCCGCACCGATGCCGGCAGTTGAGGTCGTGCGCACGGGCGTCCTGAGCACCGTGCAGGACAGCGGGCGCCGAGGGCACGCGGCGCTGGGCGTGGGCGGCTCAGGGGCCGCCGACCGGGCCTCCTATGCGCTGGCCAACCGGCTGCTGGCCAACCCCGAGGGGGCCGCGGCGCTCGAAGCGACCATGGGCGGCCTGGTCCTGCGGGCGCGCGGCGCGGTGACCGCGGCCGTCACCGGTGCGCCCTGCCCGGTCGCGGTCGACGGCCGCGGCGCTGCCACCGGCACCGTCCTGCACCTGCCCGACGGCGCCGAACTGCGCCTGGGACCCCCGCCGAGCGGGCTGCGCAGCTACGTCGCGGTGCGCGGCGGTCTCGACGTGGCGCCCGTCCTGGGCTCGCGCAGCACCGACACGTTGGCGGGCCTCGGTCCGCCGCCGCCCCAAGAGGGCACGGTGCTGCCGGTCGGCCCGGCGCCGCGCGGCCTGCCGACGGTCGACTGGGTGCCGGTCCCCCCGTTCCCGGAGCGGGAGCTGAGCCTGCGGGTCGTGCCGGGCCCGCGCGACGACTGGTTCGGCGACGGCGTGCTGGAAGTCCTGCTGTCCTCGGCCTACGAGGTCACCTCCCGCAGCGACCGGATCGGCGCGCGCCTGTGGGGCCCGGCCCTGTCCCGGCTCGGCGGCGGTGAGCTGCCCAGCGAGGGGATGGTCCCCGGGTCGCTGCAGGTGCCCCCGGAAGGGCGGCCCGTGCTGTTCTTGGCCGACCACCCCGTCACGGGCGGCTATCCCGTCATCGCGGTCGTGGTCGCCGCCGACGTCTCGCGCGCGGCCCAGGCCCGTCCCGGCGCCAGGCTGAGGTTCCACCTGTGAGCGCGTCGCCGCCCGGGTGGTCCGCCCGCCCGGAGGCGTGCGCCCGCGTCCGAGCGGAAAACGGAGGTCCTGACATGTCCGACACCGCAGCCGGCCCCGACGGCCCTCGCGCGGCCCCCGCCGTTCCGGCCCGCTTGGCGCCCGCGGAGGCCCGCGAGCGCTTCCGCGCCGGCCTCCGCATGCCGACAGCGGGCTTCTGCGCCGGCTACGCACAGGCCAACCTGATCGCCCTGCCGCGGGACCTCGCCTTCGACTTCCTGCTGTTCGCCCAGCGCAACCCGAAGCCGTGTCCGGTGCTGGACGTCACCGGGCCCGGGGAGGTGTCGGCGCCGGTCTTCGCCGGCGACCTGCGCAGCGACCTTCCGGCCTACCGGGTCTACGAGCACGGCCGGCTGGTCGCCGAGACGGCCGACGCGACCGCCTACTGGCGCCCGGACCTCGTCGCGTTCCTGATCGGGTGCAGCTTCACGTTCGAGTCGCCGATGCAGGAGGCGGGCATCCCCCTGCGCCACATCGACACCGGACGCAACGTCGCGATGTACACCACCGACCGCCCGTGCCGTCCCGCCGGGCGGCTGTCGGGGCCGCTGGTGGTGTCGATGCGGCCCGTTCCGGCCGAGCGGGTCGCCGACGCCGTGCGCATCACCGCGCGCTACCCGTCGGTGCACGGCGCACCGGTGCACGTGGGCGACCCCGCGGGACTGGGCATCGCCGACCTGGGCACGCCCGACTTCGGCGATCCCGTGGAGGTCCGCCCCGGCGAGGTTCCGGTGTTCTGGGCGTGCGGAGTGACGCCGCAGGCGGCGGTGGCGGCGTCGGCGCCGGAGTTCGCCCTCGCCCACGCGCCCGGGCACATGGCGATCACCGACGCCCGCGACCACGACTATCAGGTCCCCTGACGGGCCCGGGGTGCCGGCCGCGGCGGGCCGGGCGTCAGGGCGTGAGCACGTGGCGGGCCAGCTCGCGAACGTCGGTGCGCGGGGACTCGTTGGGGGTGAGCCGCTTGACGGTGCGCTTGTCCGCCGGCGAGTGCGACCACACCACCTCGGCGCTGCGGCCGTCCAGTACCAGCGCGCCCAGTGCGTTGTCGTACCAGGGGCCACCCTCGATGCTCCAGCGCAGCGGGGACCGGGGCACGCGCGCGGAGCGCGCCATCAGCGAGCCGAGCGCGGCGATGACCCCGCGGCCGCTCAGCCAGGTCAGCGTGCGCAGCGCCGCCGGCATCCGGTTGCACGTGGGCGAGCACACGAGCTGGGCGATGCGGGTGCCGCCCTCGCCGGAAGCGCCCGCGGCCCGGGCGCGTGCCAGGTAGGAGAAGTGCACGTCGCCGCCGAGGAAGAGCACGCCGGCGGGCGGCGCGCCGCGTTCGCCCGCGGCGACCCGCAGCACGGTGTCGGCGATCGAGCGGAACGAGGACTGGAAGGCCGCCCAGTGCTCCAGGTCGATCTCCTGGCGAACCTTCTCTGCGGGACCGCGCATGGCCCTTCCCCACGCTCCGGCGCACACGGCCTCGTTCCAGGATTCGAGGTGGTGGACGCCCGACGGCAGCAGGAACGGCAGCGTGCTGGCGACGACGAGGTGGTCGACGTCGCCGGTGAGCTGCTCGTCCAGCCAAGCGGCGCCGACGGGGTCGAGGATGCTGCGCCGGGTGTCGTCGTCGACGACGCGGCCGCACCGGGTGTCGACCATCAGCAGGCGGTCGCGGCCGATGTCGAAGCGGAAGCTCCACCGGTAGCTGTCGGCCTCCCGGTGGGAGCGCCAGGCGAAGGCGTCGACGACGGCCGAGGCGTCGGCGCCCGCGGCGGCGGTCCGCTGCGGCGGACCGGGTGCGCCGGGAGGAACGGGGGTTTCGGGTGCCTCGGAGGCGGCCGGGACGTCCCCGGCGGTGGGGGAGGGGGCGGTGGCCGTTCCCTCGCCGCCGCCGTGCGCCGGCGCACCGGTGGGACCGCGCCCGGCGTCCGCCGCGGCGGAGACCTGCATGACCTCGGCGAAACGCGGATCGGCCGCGCGCTCGTCCGGCGCGAGGTTGCCCAGGTGCTGGTAGATCCAGTAGGCGCCCAGCCCTGCGGTGATACGCGGCCGCCACCACGGGTTCTGCTCCATCTGCCGCCGCCACGTGCCCGACGTGTTCCAGTCGTCGCGGATGTCGTGGTCGTCGAACAGCATCAGCGTGGGAACCGTCGACAGCAGCCACCGGATGTCGGGGTCAGACCAGGACTGGCGGTACAGCTCGGCGTACTCGTCGAAGGAGACCACTTCGTCGGGCGGCAGGGAGCCCGCTGGTCCCTGCCCCTGCGCGCGGGCGTGCGCCCGGCGGCGCGCGAGGTAGTCGGTCATGCCCGGCTGGAGTTCGTCGGCGTAGACCTGGTCGCCGATGAGGAGCAGCAGCGAAGGCTCGGGCTCGCGCCCGCCGACTGAGGGCGCTCCGGCGGCCCCGGCGCCGAACCCGCTCGGCGTGGAGCCGTCCGCCCCGGAAGCGCCGCTGCGCGCGGCCGCCAGGCGCAGCGCGTAGGCGCGCAGCATGTCCACGCCATAGCGCAGGACGCTCCCGCGCGAGTGGTCGGTGGGGGTGTGGCAGGAGCCGAAGAGCACGCGCGCGGGCGCGGCGGTGTCGAGTGTGTGCACCACGCTCGGCGGGCGGCCGGCGCCCTGCTGCGGCCAGGCGGTCTCGCCGTTCAGCCGCACCTCGTAGGGCAGCGCCGCGCCGGGCGGCAGCTCGCGCAGGTCGCAGAGCGCGTAGTGGTGTCCGTGCACGGTGAACGTGGGGGAGCGGGCCGTGTGCTCGCCGGCTGTGACGGCGACCTCGCACGGCGCCTCCGTCTCCACCCAGATGGTCGCCGTCGTTTCCGTCACGTGCCGCAGCAGCGGGCCGAGGCGCAGGCCGTTGCCCACACGCCCCCCTTCCCTGGAGGTCGGTCGGCGGTATCCGGACGGCAGCGGGCCCGACCGGATCTTCCGCACCCGAGTATGGCCGCCACCGGCCCCGGCGGCCACTGTCGGTCCCGCCCCCGCGGAGGTTGCAGGGAGCGCCGTACTGGGTACGCGTTGCCGCATGCGGACAAAACTTCTCGACCTGCGCACCGGAGGGTCCGAGAGCATCACCGATATCACCGGGCTGTGCAGGGACTTCGTGGCCGAATCCGGCGGCGACGGCCTGCTCAACGTCTTCGTGCCGCACGCCACGGCCGGCGTGAGCGTGATGGAGCTCGGTGCCGGATCCGACGACGACCTGCTCGCGCTGCTCGGCGACCTGCTGCCCAAGGACGACCGGTGGCGGCACCGCCACGGCTCCTACGGCCACGGCCGTGACCACGTGCTCCCCGCGCTCATCCCGCCCCAGGCCACGGTACCCGTGGTCGGCGGCCGCCTTGAGCTGGGAACCTGGCAGTCCATCGCGTTCGTCGACACCAATATCGACAATCCGACCAGGCAAGTCCGCCTCTCGTTCTTGACGGGCGCCGGATAGCGGACAGGATGGTAAGTGCAGTACACCTCAGGGCGCAGGCGCGTTGACGGATCAGGTCCCCAGCGTGTGAACTTAGCCCTCAACAGCGGGGTCGCCCCGGTGATACGGGACCGCGCACGGTCGGCCCGCCGGAACATCTGCGGGATCGGCGCGAAGAGCAGAACTTGTGGAGGAGGACTTTCGTGAGCGCGACCGCGGGCCAGGCACAAAGCGAACGTGGCCTGGCCGACCGACTCGGATTCAAACCGGGTCAGGTGGTGCAGGAATTCTTGTTCGACGACGACGTGGACGAGGAGCTGCGCGCCTCGATCGCCGAGCGAACCGGCGAGGAGCTGGTCGACGAGGATTACGACGGCGTCGTCGACGCCGCGCTGCTGTGGTGGCGGAGCGACGAGGAGGACGACCTCACCGATGTCCTGGTCGACGTTCTCGGCGCGGTGGAGGGCGGGGGCATCATCCTCGTACTGACCCCCAAGCCCGGGCGCGAGGGACACGTCGCGCCGAGCGAGGTCACCGAGGCGTCCACGACGGCCGGACTGTCGCAGACCAGCGCCGTGAGCGCCGGCGCGAACTGGTCGGGGACACGGCTCGTCGCGCCGAAGGTGCAGCGCTGAGCGGCTCCCGTTCCCGGCCGGGACGGCGTCTGCGGAGCGGATTGCCATAGGGTGACCCGCGGGTGTGCCGTCCGTCGGCATCGGCGGGCGGCGCACGCCCCTGTCCGCGCGTTCGCAGGAGGTCCCATGTCGATCGAGCCGGGCGAGGCCGCTCCCCACTTCGAGCTGTCCGACCAGCACGGCCAGACCGTGCGCCTCGCCGACTTCGCCGACCGCAGGAACGTCGTGCTGGTCTTCTATCCTCTGGCGTTTTCCGGCGTGTGCCAAGGCGAGCTGACGGCGCTGCGTGAGGCATCCGGAGACCTGGTCAACGACCGGGTGCAGCTGGCGACGGTCTCGGTCGACTCCATGTTCGCCCACCGGGCCTGGGCCGACCGGGAGGGCCTGGAGTTCCCGCTGCTGTCGGACTTCTGGCCGCACGGCGGCACGGCCCGGACCTACGGCGTCTTCGACGAGGCCCGCGGGGTGGCGCTGCGCGCGACCTTCGTCATCGACAAGGCGGGCGTCGTCCGCTGGAAGGTCGTCAACCCGATCTCCGAACCGCGCGACGTCGACGACTACCGCAAGGCGCTCGCCGACCTCGCCTGACGCCGCCCCTGCAACCGGTCCCGGCGCCCTGCGGAGCCGGTACGATTTCCCTGTCACCGGATCCGCACCACACATCCGGGCGTGTAGCTCAGTTGGCAGAGCCCCCGCCTTACAAGCGGGTGGTCGGAGGTTCGAGTCCTCTCGCGCCCACACAGGTCAGCTCCCCTTTCTCGTCCCTTGTTCGAGTCTCCCGGACCCGAGTGGGGGACGAGAGGGATCGAGACCCGAGCCTCAAGCGGTCGGCGCGCGGACTCCCGGTGGATCTCCTTGCCCGCGCTGAGGGCTGCCCCAACCCCACGATCAGCGGCCTCCGAGCGCGGTCGGGACGCTCGCGTTCCGAAGGACCCGCGGCCATTCTGGCGGTGCTCGCCCAGGTCGGGAATCGGGCTACGTCGTCCGCCGGGTGCGCCACGGCGGGGCGCGCCCGGCTGCGCCTACCGGGTCAGTCGCGGGACTCCCACGGCCACGCCGCGCGCTGCCCCGACCCGATCAGCGGAATCATCCGAAACGCTGCATCCGACAGCCCTCCGAAGGTGTGTCGGTTGCCCTCACCCGACGGGCCGTGTCCGTAGCGGTAGCCCGCCAGGTTCCAGGTGTAGACCGGCACCGTCTCCGGCACCTGCCGAGTGGCCTCCTCGCCGCCCCGCGCCTGCTCGTCGGTGACGATCACCACCCGGTCCTGGACCCGGAAGCGGGACCGCACCGCGTCGGCGGTGTTGGTGCCGCCCATCCACGAGAACCGGTCGATGATCCGCAGCAGCGAATCCTCGCGCGCCACATGCACCGGCTGCGACCGGGTTCCGAACTCCACCAGATCGGCGCTTGCGCACCGCATCGCCAGCGCGGCCCCGAAGGTCGCGGCGGCGTCGGCGCGGTTCAGGTCGGAGCGGGCCGACAGCGGTGACTGCATGGACCCCGACCGGTCGACCAGCACCAGGGTGCTCCCGCCCAGCTCGGGGACGTTGCCCAGGGACGCCTGCAATGCCTTGTCGAGCGCGTGGCCCCACCGCAGCGACGGCGCGTTGCGGTAGGCCGCGAGGAACCGCATCGGGAACTGCCGCGACTTCGCGACCTCCTCGGAGTCGGCAAGCCGCTCGGCGACCTGCTGCGCGACCTCATCGGACACCCCGGCCTGGTCGAAGTTGCGGAGGTTCCGCAGCAGCGCCATGTAGCCCATGGACGGGATCAGCGCCTCCCACAGGGCGGCCTTGTCGACCTTGTCGCCCGCCATCGACAGGGCGGCCTCCCACGTCATCCCGGCCCGCTTCAGCTCGTCGGGGTCGAGGAGAATGTCCGCGCGCTCCTCCACGGAGTCCCCGAAAGCGAGGTTGCGCGCCAGCACCGGCAGCGTGTGCGTGTCGGGGACCGTGCCGCGACCGTGGCGCCGGTCGTGTGCGTACTGGAACAGGTGCCCCTGCCACGGCTTGTCAGATTCGGGGGAGGCGTGCACCAGGTTGAGCACGTCGGAGAACCGGAAGCCGCGCGAACCGGTGTCGTACTTGATCATCGACCGCTCGTCGTACAGGCGCCCCACAGCGTCGGCGATGCCGCGCTTGACGGGCTTGGGCACCGAGCGCCCGTACCGGCGGGTCCAGTAGGCCAGAGCCTCGCCGGGCTCGTCCGCGCGCTGCAGAGCGGCGGTCACCATCTGGCGGGAGTGGCCGTGCGCTCCGGCCTCCAGGCGCGCCTTCGCGCCTTCGAGGGCGGCGACGGTCGCGCCGGTGCGCATGTTGCCTTCGCCGCGCAGCCATCCCACGAACCCCGTGAACCACTCGGGGTCGGCCACCGCAGCCTCGCGGGCGAGCGCGCGGAACCTGGCGTCACGCTCGTTGGCGCCCTCGTAGAAGGTCTGCTCGCCGACCATGTTCGCGACCGCGAGCAGGAACAACTCGCTCTTGGTGTCGCGCGCGTAGCCGGGGGCGCCCTCATGAGTGCGGCCCGAGGGGGCCTGCTCTCCAGCGATGGGGCCGCGGCCGGAAGGACGGGCGCCGACGGTGTTGAACTTGGCCAAAGGAAGGCTCCTTCCGCGCGGGGAGAAGCCCTCTTCAGGTGATGCGCCCGAGGTCGAGGTCGCGGACGGTGCGTAGGTGCTCGACCGATCGAACTGCACCGGTGAACCGGTGACGCGGCTCGAACCGGCAACCACCCGCTAAGAGGCGAAGTAACCGTCTCCTGCGCGCCGGGCGCACCATCTGAGGTTGTGCCCCCCCGAGATCAGAGTCGGCGCCGGTGATTCGTTGGAAGAAGTAACCGGAGCCTGCGCACCGGGAGGTGCCGCCATCACAGTACAGGAGAGTCGCGACAGCGGGGGCCGGGTTTCGCCCACCTGGCCGACCCGGTCCTTGAGGATGTGGCCCATGGCGGAAGGGCCGATCGGCAGGTCGACGCCGTAGCGCTGCACTACGTACTGCGAGAGGGCAGCCCCACCGGCGGGTGTTCGGCGCGGACGCGCAGGGCCGCCCGCAGGTTGTCGTCGGTGTGCTGGCGGCTACCGGGCGGCAGCGGGTGCGGATCTTCGACCGGGAGAGGACCGAGGGAGGCGAGGCTGCGCGGGGCGGGCGTATGCGGGGGCTCCGCTTGGGTGCGCTGATGTATCGGTCTACATCGATGCTGCATCGAATAGGCTGGACACCGCCGCCGCCTCCGCGCCGCTCGGCCGGTGCCGGCGGCGAGAGCACGAGGAGGCCGGTCATCACCGCTGAGCAGAGTCCCCGGACCACTCCGCCCGCTGCGCCGGCGGAGCTTTCCGCGACCGGAGCGCTGTGGACGCGCCTGGTCGCCCTGCACAGCCGGGTCGACGCCCTCGTAGAGCGCGCCCTGCACCGGGGGTTCGGCATCGGGCTGTCGGAGTTCCTCGCGCTGTCGGCGTGCGCAGGTGCTCCCGACGGCGAGATGCGCATGCAGGACCTCACCGACGCCGTCAACCTCAACCAGAGCTCGGTCAGCCGCATGGTGACCCGCCTGGAGCGCACCGGCCTGACCGAGCGCCGCAGCTGCGAACACGACCGGCGCGGGGTGTACACCGGGATCACCGGTCACGGAATGGACGTGTTCCGCCGGGCCGTACCGGTCTACGAGTCCGTCCTCGCCGAGGCCCTCGACCTCAGCGCGGCCGACCCCGAGTTGGCCAGCCTCGTCGAGCACCTTTCCGCCCTGCGGACCTGAGGCCCCCCGGCCGCGCCGCTCATTCTCGCCCACCGCGGCCGTTGGCGCGCCGAGCGGATCCTCCGCATTGCGCCATACGCGTGCGGCCCGCCGGCACCGGTCCGGCCGACCGCACGCGTCGCGGAAGGGTCAGGAGGTGTGGACGTCGGGCACGGGAGCCGCGTCCATGCCGTCGCCGATGAAGTAGCTCGGATGGGGCGGCTGGTTGTAGGCGGTGTTCTGCCAGGCCATGGCCACGCGGTACTGGGTGTCGTGCATCAGCGTGGGCATCCGGACGCTCGTCGGGTGCGGTGTGGAGTAGATCCGCAGCGCGCTGCTGTCCTCAGTGCGCCAGACCACCTCCTCGCGCCAGTCACCGAGGATGTCGCCGCTCAGCGCCGGCGTGGACTTGGTCCCGTTGTTGGAGGCGACGCCCTCGCCGGTCAGCAGGCGCTCGTCGCCTTCGGGGCCGTAGGAGTCGATGTGCGTGCCGTCGAGCAGTTCGCGCACCGGATCCCCGTCCCACCACGCGACGAAGTTCGTCGAGGACGGAGTGCGGCCGATGTTGTTCCCCTGGCCGTCGAACAGGCCGCTGATCCCGCCGCCGGCCGCCCAGAACTCCGCGCCGGGATTGCCGGCCCAGACGTCGGCGGCCACGCCGCGGCCTGGGCCCTCCTGGCCGTCGGCTGTGGGCTTGCGCCACAGGGTCTCGCCGGTCGCGGCGTCGTCCAGATGGGCGCCCGCTGCGCCGCCGGTGCGCTCCTGGATGTCGAACACCTCCAGGCCGCCGCGCTCGGGCAGGAAGTCGCCGACGTGCAGCGCGTCGCCGTGGCCGTAGCCGGTGTTCCACAGGCCGCTGCCGTCGTCGTCCACGGCCATGGCGCCGTAGACCACCTCGTCGCGGCCGTCGCCGTCGGCGTCGGCGATGCTCAGCTGGTGGTTGCCCTGGCCCGCCCAGGCGGAGCCGGCTTCGTCACTGTCGAAGGTCCAGCGCTCGGTGAGCCGGCCGTCGCGCCAGTCCCAGGCGACGAGCACCGAGCGGGTGTAGTAGCCGCGCGCCATGATCAGGCTCGGGCGCTCGCCGTCGAGGTAGGCCACCCCGGCCAGGAACCGGTCGACCCGGTTGCCGTAGTCGTCGCCCCAATCCCCGACGTTCCCGCGCGAGGGACGGTAGTCGACAGTGCTCAGTTCGGAGCCGTCGGCGCCCTCGAAGACCGTGAGGTACTCCGGGCCCGAGAGGATGTAGCCGCTGTCGTCGCGGTGGTCGGCGCCCGCGTCGCCGATCACTTCGCCCCGGCCGTCGACGGTGCCGTCGGCGGTCTTCATGGCGACCTCGGCCGCGCCGTCGCCGTCCAGGTCGTAGACCGAGAACTGGGTGTAGTGGGCGCCGGCGCGGATATTGCGGCCCAGGTCGACGCGCCACAGGCGGGTGCCGTCGAGCTCGTAGGCGTCGACGATGGTGCTGCCCGTGTAGCCGGACTGGGAGTTGTCCTTGGCGTTGCTCGGCTGCCACTTGAGCACGATCTCGTAGGCGCCGTCGCCGTCGAGGTCGCCGACGCCGGCATCGTTGGCCGAGTAGCTGTAAGAGCCGTCAGGGGTGCTGCCGCCCGCGGGCCGCTGCAGAGGGACGTCCAGGTAGCCCCGGCCGAACCGCAGGGCCGAGGGCGAGGCCTCCTGCTCCTGGCCGTCGACGACGGGCCGGACGGTGTAGTCCGCACCGGAGGGTGCCGGAGAGTCCAGGTAGGAGGTCGCGCCGGTGAGGGGCTCGGGGTTCACCCGGGTGCCGCCGCGGTAGACGTTGAAGGCGACGCCGCCGGGGTCGGTCGCCAGCATCCGCCAGCTCACCAGGTTGCCGTCGCCGCTGCGGACGCTGACCGGGCCGCGGCCGAGGGCCTCGACCTGGCGGCCCGAGGTGTCGTCGCCGTCGCCGTCGCCGTCGCCGTCGCCGGTGGAACCGTCGCACACGGTGCCGTTGAGGGTGAAGGCCCGGGGAGCGCCGTTGGTTCCGGTGTGCGTGGCCTGGAAGCCGAACTCGACGGTGCCGCCGGAGGGGATCGCAGCGTTGTAGGAAGCGTCGTCCACGCGCACCCGCGAGCCCGACTGGGTGGCCTCACCGTTCCACGATCCGGTGACGTTCTGGCCGTCGGCGAACTCCCATTCGAGCGTCCAGCCGTCGATCGGGTCGCCGAGATTGGTGATCGCCACCTCGGCCGTGAAGCCGTTGTTCCACTGGTTGACGGTGTAGTCGATGCTGCAGCCGGCCGCGGCGCTCGCCGGCGGTGCCGCCAGGAGGGCCGCACCCGCGGCCCACGCTGCCGCCGCAGCGGCGGCAGCGTGCAGCCGGGGCCGGGGCCGGTGCCGGTGCCGTCCCGGGCTGCGGGTCGGGGGGATTCCGTCTGTCATGCGAGGCTCCTCGCTCCCCGCGCGCCGCTGCGCAGAAGAGCGCGGAGGCGGGCTCCGCCTACCGCGAATCGGCGCCGGGGATCGGTGGGGGATGGGGCGTGATCGGTCTTCGGTTCGGATTCCCGAGGTCGGCGTCGAACGGGGGTGGAGAGTGGCGTGTGTGTTCGGCGAAACCCCATGGCCGCAGGGATCCTGGGCACTCCATTTACAGTTGAAAGCGCTTTCAATCGCCTCTGGGCGAACGAACATAGCACGACCGGGAGAAGGCTGGAAGGGATTCGATAAAATCGATTCAAGATCCCTTTTTCGCTCGCGCCCGCCACCCCCCGCCGCGATCGCGGCAGCGGACCGCGGGGCTCAGCCCCATTCGACGCGGACCTGGGTGCGCCACTGCTCGACAAGTTCGGCGAGGCCGTCGACCGCCACCTCGAAGGCGCGGTTCCACAGAGCGAGGTAGAGCTGCGCTGCGGTGCCGCCGAACACCGCGTCGGGGCGCTCCGCTGCGGCCAAGGCCGTCGTGCCGGCCGCCGCCACGGCGGGCTCCTCGCTGATGCGCACCGACCAGGAGTGGCCGGTGTCGGCGCAGCGCACCACGACGGTGCGGGGCTCCAGAGAGCGCAGCGTGCTCCTCCGCCGCGGCAGGAAGCCGCAGAGCAGCTCGTCGATCCCGTCCGCCGCCAGGGCCGGCGTGACCGGCACATCGGCGGTAGGCGGCGGCCCGCCCAGGCTCGCGGCGAGGGCGTCGACGCTGTGGATCGTGGTCTCGTGCGCCTGCCTGCGGGCCCAGAACAGCCGAGGCCGGGGCGCGTCCTTCAGGAACACCGGGGCCTCCGCGTCGTCCGGGGCCGCCCGCAGCGTCGCGACGAGGTCGTCGAGCCCGGCGGAGAACCAGGCGAAGGGGTCCGGCGCGGCCGTTCCCTCGGCGTGGGAGCGCTCGGTGTCGTGGTCGCGGTCCCCGCGGAGGACGGCGGCGGCCCACCTGTGCACCATCGTCATTGCAAATGGAAATCGTTTTCCTTCACGATGGCTACAAGATCAACGGGGTTCGGGCGTGCCGCCGCTAGCCTTCCACACTTGCCAGCATGCGCTGAACCTCGGCGTCGCCGACCTGCGGGAAGCTCTTATACCACAGGCTGACCGCCTGGAACTGCGGCGGGCTCAGCACGCACACGACGCGGTCGCACACGTCGGCGAGGGCCCGGGCGGCCTCAGGCGAGCACACCGGTACCGCCAGCGTCAGCGACGCCGGCTCCTGCTCGCGCAGAGCCGACAGCGCCGCCCGGGCGCTCATGCCCGTGGCGAGGCCGTCGTCGACGACCACCACGTCGCGTCCGGCGACCCGCGGTGCGGGGCGCTCACCGCGGTAGGCCTCGACCCTGCGCCTTGCCTCGGCGCGCTCCTTCTCGACACTGTCCGCCAGTTCGCCGGGGTCCGGGCGCACCATGCGCTTCAGCCGGTCGTCGATGATCGGCGCTCCTTCGGCCGTCACAGCGCCCACCGCGGTCTCGGGGAAGTCGGGGGTGGTGATCTTGCGTACGACGGTCACGTCCAGGGGAGCCTTCAGCCGTTCGGCGACCACGCGGCCCACGGGCACGCCGCCGCGGGGCAGCGTCAGCACCACGGGATCGCGCAGTCGCAAGTCCAGAACGCGATCGGCCAGCCGCCGCCCCCCGTCGTCACGGTCGCGAAAGACCTGCATGCGGACCACCTCCGCCACGCCGTCGTGGAGCATCACGGCCCGGCTACCCCCCTGGCCGCATGCGGAAACCGCCCGCCGACCCCTCCGGCCCCGGGGGTTACCGCCCGAAGGGCGGGGTAGTCGGACACCGACGGCGTTCCGCCTCCGGTGCAGCCCGCGTCAGCGGCCCCGGGCGGCGCCGCCCCACCATCCCAAAGTCTCCGGTTCCCGGCGAGCCGGCCCTCGAGGGCGGGCTCCCCGTCCCCGCGCGGTGCCGTCGGCGACCGGGGCGCAATCGCGGAGGGCGGTGATCCGTGGTCATCACCCAGTCGCGTCGGAGCGGGCGCACCGGCGTCCCCACGATGGGCGTCGAAGAGGAGTTCTTCCTGGTCGACGATGCGGGGGCGCTCGCCCCGCGCAGTGTCGAGGTCCTGGAATCCGTTGCACCGGGGCCGAGCGCGCTGCTCGGCGAGTTCACCCGGAGCCAGGTCGAGTCGGCCGGCCCGGTCTGCACCGGGGTGGACGAGCTGCTCGGCGGACTGCGCGCCGCGCGGCAGCGGCTGGCCCAAGCCGCCGCCGGCCAGGGAGCGCGGGTGGTGGCCGGAGGGGTGCCGATCATGCCGGAGAGCGGCCCCCAGCGGCTCAATCCGGGATCCCGCTACCAGCGCATCGCCGACCGCTTCGGCGCCGTGGCCGCCGCGGCGGGTACCAACTGCGGCTGCCACGTGCACGTGGGCGTTCCCGATCGCGACAGCGGGGTGGCGGCCAGCAACGGGCTGCGGCCGTGGCTGCCGGTGCTGTTGGCCCTGAGCGCGAACTCCCCGGTCTGCGAGGGGGCCGACACCGGCTACGCCAGCTGGCGCCAGCCCCGCTGGTCGCGCTGGCCCACCGGCGGACCGCCGCCGCCCATGGAGTCGGCCGAGCACTACGAGGCCTGTGTCGCGGCGCTGCTGGAGTCGGGCGCCGCGCTGGACCGCCGGATGGTCTACTGGGACATCCGGCTCTCCGATGTCAACCCGACGGTGGAGATCCGGGTGTGCGACGTCCCGTCCACCCCTGAGGAGTCGGCTCTTCTCGCGGTCCTGGTGCGCGCCCTGGTCAGCGCCGCCCTGGACGACGCCGCGGCCGGCCGTACGCCCGCGCGGCGCGACCCGGCGGTGCTGCGCGGCGACCTGTGGCGCGCCGCGCGCGACGGCTTGGAGGGCAGCTGCCCCGATCCGCTGGGCGGCGGCCGGCTGCGCCCGGTCCACGCCGTCCTCGCCGGGGCCGTCGAGCAGCTGCGGCCCTACCTCGCGCGCTCCGGCGACCTCGGCTACGCCCTGGAGGCGCTGGCCGTCCTGCGCACGCGGGGCGGCGGCGCGGCCCGCCAGCGCGCCTCCTACACCCGCCGGCTCAGCGCCGCCGACGTCGTCGACTACCTGGCCGGCGTCACGGTGCAGGGCCTGGGCTCCCGGCGGGCGCATGCGTCCGGGGAGCCGCCCCCGGCGCATGCGCGGCACTTCGGCGGGTAGCGGGCCGGGGCTGCCGTTCGCGGCGCTATGCCACATGAGGAGGAAGAACACGATGACCGACCGGCAACGGCTCAAGGAACTGGGACAGCAGTTGCGCGTCGACGCGGTCCGCGCCGCCGACGCCGCGGGTTCGGGACACCCGACCTCGTCGATGTCGGCGGCGGACCTCATGGCTGTGCTCGCCTCGGACCATCTCCGCTACGACTTCGACGAGCCCTCCCACTCGGGCAACGACCACCTGATCTTGTCCAAGGGGCACGCGTCGCCTCTGCTGTACGCCCTTTACAAGGCCTGCGGCGCGATCTCCGACGAGGAGCTGCTGCGCTACCGCAAGCTGGGCAGCCCGCTTGAGGGCCACCCCACGCCGCGGCTGCCGTGGGTCGACGTGGCCACCGGGTCCCTGGGGCAGGGCCTGCCGATCGGAGCGGGGGTGGCTCTGGCGGGCGCGAGCCTGGACCGCCTCCCGTACCGCGTCTGGGTGCTCTGCGGTGACAGCGAGCTCGCCGAGGGCTCGGTGTGGGAGGCCATGGAGTACGCCGGACAGGCGGGACTGGCCAACCTGACCGCTGTTTTGGACATCAACCGGCTGGGACAGCGCGGGCCGACCCGGCACGGCTGGGACCTGGACGCCTACCGCCGCCGCGTGGAGGCCTTCGGCTGGCACACGGTCGAGGTCGACGGACACGACGTCGACGAGATCGACGCGGCCTACCGTCGCGCGCGCGAGGAGGCCGAGCGCCCCACCGCGATCATCGCCCGCACCGTCAAGGGGGCCGGTGTCAGCGCCGTCGCCGACCAGGAGGGCGCGCACGGCAAGCCGCTGGCCGACGCCGAGCGGGCGGTCTCCGAGCTGGGCGGCCGGCGTGACCTGCGCATCGACGTCGCGCTGCCCGACAGCGGGGGAGTGCGCCAGCGCCCCGGCGGTTCCCGGGTCGACCTGCCGACCTACGCCGTGGGTGGCGAGGAGGCCACTCGCGACGCCTTCGGCCGAGCGGTCGCGGCGCTCGGTGACGCGCGCCCCGACACGGTCGTCCTGGACGGCGAGGTCGCCGACTCCACGCGCGCCAAGTTCTTCGTCGATCAGCACCCGGACCGCTTCTTCGAGTTCTACATCGCCGAGCAGCAGATGATCGCCGCAGCAGTGGGGCTGCAGGTACGCGGGTGGACGCCCTACGCGGCGACGTTCGCGGCCTTTCTGGCCCGCGCCTACGACTTCGTCCGCATGGCGGCGGTCAGCCGCGCGGACATCAACCTCGTCGGGTCCCACGCCGGTGTGTCCATCGGGGAGGACGGCCCCTCCCAGATGGGGCTGGAGGACATCGCGGCCCTGCGCGCCGTGCATAACAGCGTGGTGCTGCACCCCTGCGACGCCAACTCCGCCGCGCGCCTGACGGCCGGGATGGCCGAGCACGACGGAGTGAGCTACCTGCGGACGCTGCGCGGCAAGACGCCCGTGGTCTACGGGCCGGACGAAGGCTTCGAGATCGGCGGCAGCAAGGTGCTGCGATCCTCGGCGAGTGACCGGGTGACGGTCGTGGCCGCCGGTGCGACCGTTCACGAGGCGCTGGCCGCGGCCGATGCGCTCGCCGGCGAGGGGATCGGCGTGCGCGTGATCGACGCCTATTCGATCAAGCCGGTGGACGCCCCGAGGCTGCGGGCCGCGGCCGAGGAGACGGGGCGCATCGTCACCGTCGAGGACCACTGGCCCGAAGGCGGGCTGGGGGACGCGGTGCTGGACGTGTTCGCCGACACCCGTTCGACGCCGCGCACGATGAAGCTCGCGGTGACGGGGATGCCGGGCTCGGCCACCCCCGAGGAGCAGCGGCGCGAGGCCGGGATCGACGCCGGGGCCGTCGAGGCGGCGGTGCGGGGCATCCTGCGCCAAGAGCACGAGCCGGCCGCGGCGGGCAGCTGATCGGCCCGGGGCCGGCGGAGCGACACCCGCTCCAGCCGGTCCCCGGCGGTACCTCAGGCGGAAAATAGAGATCGAGTCGGTATGAGTAGTTCGGTGCGTCCGGGCTGCTTTTATTGTTTGGTCTGATTTATCCTCAGTAGTGCGGCGTGTGCGGCGGTTCGCTGCCCCGGTTGCAGGCATGCATTCATTGCGGTTACCGAATGTCCGGATTTGGTTGTCCGGAGGTTGATCCTCTTTTTCGGATGTTTTTTCGTTGCTGGGATTCGCGTTGTCCTGAAAGCGGTGTCCCCGGATTCAATGCAGGTAGGAGGGGCGGCACGGTAATCGCCGCCGTTGGTCCGACCGGACCGAATTCGGGGTGTATGAGCGGGCAATGCGTGTCCGTGGTGAAAGTCGGTGTTCGGGGCGCATGCGCGGAGGATCGCCGGGTACGTGGGGTGCCGACCAGGCGTGAGATCGACCAGCCGCCGAAAGTGACCGCCGAAGAGGTCGGTCCCGACGGAGCGGCGTGTGAAGCGGAGTTCTCCGGTGCGTATCCCGTCCCCCGCGGCGGACAGCCGACCGGGCGTCCTAGTGGAAGGCGAATCGGATTTCCCCGACATCCGCACACGAACGGTGCTTGGATAACGATCGGCCACCGCGGAACCGGGCGCCAGGCGGACTCCGTGTGCCGGGAACGCCGGTCGAAGAACAATCGGCACATAATCAACCCTCAGCAAGGATTGGGTGGAAACTCCATGACGGAGTCCGGTGTGGATAACGGGCAGCAGCGGCTGAGCCTGGGAACCGGGGCCGCGCGGAATCTCGCGACGACGACCAAGACTCCCCCGCAGATGCAGGGGATCACCTCCCGCTGGCTGCTGCGCCTGCTCCCCTGGATCGAGGCCACCGGCGGCTCCTACCGGGTGAACCGCCGGCTCACCTACACCGTCGGCGACGGGCGGGTCAGCTTCGTCGCGACCGGCGCCGAGGTGCGGGTGATCCCCAACGAGCTGTGCGAGCTGTCACTGCTGCGCGACTTCGACGACGAGGCCGCGCTGGAGGCGCTGGCCGAGCGCTTCACCCAGGAGGAGTACGCGCCCGGCGACATCATCGTCGAGCGGGGCTCCGCCGCCGACCGGGTGTGCCTGATCGCCCACGGCAAGGTGAGCCGGCTGGGCAGCGGCGAGTACGGCGACGAGACGGTCCTGGGGACCATGGTCGACGGCGACCACTTCGGAGCGGCAGCCCTGGTCGAGGACCAGGGCACCTGGGACGCCACGGCCAAGGCGCTCACACCCTGTACCGTGCTCACTCTGCGGCGCTCGGAGTTCGAGGAGGTCGCCGGGCGCTCCGAGGCACTGCGCGCGCATCTGGCCGAAGTCGGCTCCCGGGACGTGCCCGAGGCCGACGGCGACGGCGAGGCGGCGATCGCGGTGGCGTCGGGGCATGCGGGTGAGGCGTCGCTTCCGGGGACGTTCGTGGATTACGAGGCGGTGCCGCGGGAGTACGAGCTGAGTGTGGCGCAGACGGTGCTGCGGGTTCATACGCGGGTGGCGGATCTGTACAACCAGCCGATGAACCAGCTGGAGGAGCAGCTGCGGTTGACGGTGGAGGCGCTTCGGGAGCGCCAGGAGCACGAGATGGTGAACAACCGCGATTTCGGGTTGCTGCACAATGCGGACCTGAGGCAGCGGATTCCCACGCGCGGAGGTCCGCCCACCCCCGACGACCTCGACGAGCTGCTGGCAACGGTGTGGAAGCAGCCGGACTTCCTACTCGCCCACCCCCGCGCGATCGCCGCGTTCGGCCGCGAGTGCAGCCGCCGCGGCATCTACCCCCAAAGCGCCGACATCGAGGGGCACCGCGTACCCGCCTGGCGGGGCGTGCCCATGTTCCCCTGCAACAAGATCCCGGTCAGCGACACCCGCAGCACTTCGATCATGCTCATGCGCACCGGCCAGGAGAAGCAGGGCGTCGTCGGCCTCCACCAGACCGGCCTGCCCGACGAGTACCAGCCGGGGCTGTCGGTGCGGTTCATGGGCATCGACGACAAGGCCCTGATGTCCTACCTGGTCAGCACCTACTACTCGGCCGCAGTGCTGGTCCCCGACGCCCTCGGG
>NZ_JAVREK010000015.1:0-131080 GCF_031845375.1 Streptomonospora wellingtoniae | reverse complement strand
GGCGCCGGTGGACAGGTCAACGCGATGTCACGTGGACAGATCTTGTAAGAGTCACTCCGGCGCCCCGGCCCGCGGTGGTTCCCGTCGAAACCGCCGCGGGCACTCCCCATGATGAACCAATAGATCTATTCCCAAAACAGCGGAGCTAGCACCTCTGACCTGGGCAAGCGCACTCCATCGCGAGACGCCCACGAAATCCCGTTATCGTTCCGTGACATTCTCTTAAGTGGGTCTGGAGCGGGCCGGTTCACCCTCGTTTTGTTCCTCCGGTACGGCCGACCAGAGGGAGGCCCCACACAGCTTGTAGCCATCGCAAACGGAAATCGCTTTCCTTCGCGATGGCTACAAGATCGACGGTGCCGCTGTGCTCAGGCGGAGTCGCGGACGACCAGTTCGGTAGGCAGCACGACGCGGTCGCTCTCGCGCTCCCCCGGCGGGGTGAGGACCAGCCCCACCATGGCCGTTGCCTGCTCCACGACCGGGTGGCGGACCGTGGTCAGCGGCGGGTCGGTGAAGCTCGCGGCTTCGATGTCGTCGAAGCCGACCACCGCCACGTCGTCGGGCACGCGGCGACCGGCCTTGCGCAGCGCCTGCAGGGCGCCGATGGCCATCAGGTCGTTGGCCGCGAAGACCGCGTCGAGGTCCGGGTCGTCCCCGAGCAGGTGGCGCATCGCCGTGGCGCCGGAGGCCCGGGTGAAGTCGCCGACGGCCACGATCGAGCGGCGGTCCGCCGAGCGCAGCGCGTCGCGGTACCCGGTGAGCCGGTCCTGCCCGGCGGTCATGTCCTGCGGACCGGCGATCGCCGCGATGCGCCGGCGGCCGCCGCCGACCAAGTGTCGCACGGCCTGCCCGGCGCCGCCGACGTTGTCGTTGTCAACGTGCGGCAGGTCCACGGCGGGCCGCCCGTAGGAGACGGCGGGCACGTCCATGCGCGCGACGGCGCCCGGAAGCGGGTCGGCGCCGTGCATGGAGAGCAGCATGATCCCGTCGACGTGCCCGCCGGAGACGTAGTCCTCCACCCGCGCCTGCGCCTGCGGCGAACTGGCCAGCATCAGCACCGCCTGCTTGCCGGCCGACTCCAGCTCGCTGCTCACAGTGCGCACCACCAGGGAGAACAGCGGATCGTCGGAGAAGACCCGCGTCGGCGGCTCGGAGACGACCAGGGCGATCGAGTCCGTCTGCCGGGTGACCAGGCTGCGCGCTGCCGAGTTGGGCACGTACCCCAGCTCCGCGACGGCGCGCAGAACGGCGTCGCGGATGTCGGGGTCGACGGTGGTCTGCCCGTTGACCACGCGCGACACCGTCGCGCGGGACACCCGCGCGCGAGCGGCGACCGCCTCCAACGTGGGACGTCTGCTACCCAATGGTCCTCCCTGCCGCAGCCGGCCGATCGAGCCGGGGAGCGCTCTCTGACGTTGCCCGCCGCTCCGCGGGTTCACCGCTTCGCGAATCCGGCCGGCGGCGCCGCGTCCTACCCCGCCACGGCGGGCGCGCGACGGCCGCGTGCGGGCGGATTCCCATCATTCCAGTTCGCGCCTTTCGGGCGGAAGAACGGAGGCCGGCCGCCCTGCACACCGGTCCTCCCCGGCGGAATCCGAAAGCCCGACCCACCTTGCCCGCCGATGTGAAGTGTGCCATGTTCGATAGGCGAGAGAGCGCTCTCTCGCCACGGACTGCCACCCCATCCGGGGTCCGCCCCGCCGCACGGGTCCGCCGAAGCACCCGGGGGCGGAAAGGCACCGCGACTGACCGCCCCCATCCCCCACCTGCGAAACGTATGGAAATGCGCAACGCAAGGAAAGAGGTCAGAATGGAGAGCAACCGGCCCTCCAGGAACCGGCGCCGGCGCCGACTTCTCGCCGCCCTAGCCGCGTTCGTCCTCCCGATCTCCATGGCGACCACGGCGAGCGCCCCCGCCCAGGCCGATCTGCCCCCCGATCCCGAGGGCTGGAACCTGGTGTGGAGCGACGACTTCGAAGGCCAGGCCGGCTCCCTGCCCGACAGCGACGACTGGATCGTCGACACCGGCACCTCCTACCCCGGCGGTCCGGCGAACTGGGGCACCGGCGAGATCCAGACCTATACCGACAACCCTGAGAACATCGGCCTCGACGGGCAGGGCAACCTGCGCATCACCCCCCGGCGCGACTCCTCGGGCCAGTGGACCTCCGCCCGGATCGAGACCCGGCGGGCCGACTTCAAACCCGCCGACGGCGAGACCCTGCGCATCGAGGGCCGCATCCAGGTCCCCGATGTCACCGGCCAGGAGGCCCTCGGCTACTGGCCTGCATTCTGGGCGCTGGGCTCGCCCTACCGCGGCGAGTACTGGAACTGGCCCGGCGTGGGCGAGTTCGACATCATGGAGAACGTCAACGGGATCGACTCGGTCTGGGGAGTGCTCCACTGCGGCGTCTCCCCCGGCGGACCGTGCAACGAGACCCAGGGGCTCGGCGACAGCCGCGCCTGCCCCGGCTCCACGTGCCAGTCGGCCTTCCACACCTACAGCTTCGAGTGGGACCGCAGCGGCTCGACCAGCGAGCTGCGCTGGTACGTCGACGGGCAGCAATACCACAGCGTCGACCAGGGCCAGGTCGGCGCCTCGGCGTGGAGCGACATGACGAGCCACGCGGGCTACTTCATCCTGCTGAACGTCGCCATGGGCGGCGCCTTCCCCGACGGGGTGCAGGGCAGCGCCACCCCCACCGGCGCGACGCGGCCGGGCGAGCCCATGGTCGTCGACTACGTCGCGGTATACGAGACCGGCTCCGGCGACGGCGGCGGTGACGACGGAGGCGGCGACGACGGCGGAGGTGACGACGGCGGAGGCGTGGACGCGCGCTCCACCATCCAGGGCGAGGACTACCAGGAGCAGTCGGGCACAGCGCTGGAGACCACCTCCGACTCCGGAGGCGGGCAGAACGTCGCCCAGGTCGGCGACGGCGACTGGCTCCGCTTCGACGGCGTCGACTTCGGCTCCACCGCCGCGCAGCAGTTCAAGGCCCGTGTGGCCTCGGGCGCGGGCGGGGGTGTGAGCGGCCTGGTGGAGGTCCGGCTGGACAGCCGCACCGCCGCGCCGGTCGCGAGCTTCGCGGTCGGCGACACCGGCGGCTGGCAGAACTGGCGCACCGTCCCCGCGAACATGGACGCGGTGACCGGAAGCCACACCGTTTACCTGACGTTCTCCAGCGGCCAGCCGGCCGACTTCGTGAACCTGAACTGGTTCACCTTCTCCACCACCTGACCCCGCTCGCCGGCGAACCGCTGCGGCCACGGCGGTCGCGCGGTTCGCCGGCTCCCCCACCGGTCGGGCCCAGGCCGAGGACGGCGGAGCGCGTCAGGCGGGCGCGTCCGAGGCCCACAGCGCCCGCGCGCTGTCCAGGTGCGCGCGGTAGCGGGCATAGCCTTCGGCGTAGTGGGCGCTCGTCCCGGGGCGCGGCGCGATCCGCTCCCCCTGCGCGAGCCAGCGCGCCTCGTCGGGCGCGTCGCCGAGGGCCCTCCAGGCCGCCGCCGTGGCGCCGCGTACCCCGATGGCGTCGTCGGAGGGCAGGACCACCGGCCGCCCCAGGACGTCGGCGAAGACCTGCATCCACGCGCGCGAACGGCTGCCGCCGCCGCAGACGGCCAGTTCGCCGGTCAGCCCGGCCGCCTCCAGGCAGTGCCGGGCCGCGTAGGCGATGCTCTCGCAGACCGCGCGGACGACGTCGGCGCGCTCGGTGCCCAGGTTGACTCCGGTGAGCTGGCCGCGCGCCCAAGGGTCCACGAATGGCGCCCTCTCCCCCGACTCCGCCAGGAACGGCAGAGCCGACACGCCGCGGGCTCCCGGCGGGCTCGCCTCCAGCAGCGGCTCCACCTCGCCGATCCCCACCCCCAGCAGGTCCAGCAGCCAGTCCAGGCCGGCCGTGCCGACCATGGCCGGCATCGCGCGGGAGAACCGGTCCGGCCGGTCGGTGCACAGCCACATCCCGGCGGGTTCGCCACCGGGCTCGACGTCCACCCGGTCGGCCACGACCTGGCAGGCCAGAGTGGTGCCCACGGTGAGCAGGCCGTCGCCGACTTCGCTGAGGCCGCTGCCGAGCAGGCAGGCGGGCAGGTCGAACGGGCCGCCGGTCACCGGGGTTCCCTCCGGCAGGTCCAGCAGCCGGGCCCCGCGCCGGTCGAGGGAGAACAGGCGGTGCGGCTCGGCGGGCTCGGGCAGCAGCCCGCGCCACCGCTCGACGCCGCACTCGGCCAGCGCATCGGCGCTGTAGGTGCGGGTGCCCACGTCCAGGAAGGGCAGCGAGGCGTCGGAGGCGTCCACGGTGATCTCGCCGGTCAGGTGCTGGGCGATCGCGTCGACGCAGTAGCCGGCCACCGCGGAGCGCTCCAGCGCTTCGGGTTCCTCGCGGTCCAGCGCGGCCAGCAGCGGGCCGTGGGCGCCCGGGAACATCCCCTGGCCGGTCAGCCGGTGCACCCGCGCCATGGTGCCGTCCTCGTACCACTCCCGCACCAGGTCGCCGGCGCGCCCGTCGAGCCAGGAGACGGCGCGCCGGGTGGGGCGGCCCTCGGCGTCGCGCAGCCAGAGGCCGTCGCCCTGCCCGGTCAGGGCGACGGCGGTGACCGCTTCCGACTGGGTGGCGGCGACCTTGCGCACGACCGAGGAGACGGTCGAGAGCACCTCATCGAGGTCTTGCTCGACCCGGGCGCCGCCGCTGCGGTGCAGGGTGGTCGGCTCGTCGGCCTCGGCCACCGCGCGCCCGTCGCGGTCGAAGACGGCGGCCTTGGTGACCGTCGTGCCGACGTCGACGCCGATGATCATGCGCGCACCTCCCGCACCTCGGGGTTGGCCAGGTGGCGGGGCGCTTGGCCGCGCAGGTAGCGACCCACCTCACCAGCGACGATACGCGCAGCGCGCCCGGCGGTCTGCCGGGTGGCCCCGGCCAGGTGCGGGGTGGTGACCACGTTGTCCAGCCCGAGCAGGGGCCAGTCGGCGGGCGGCGGCTCCACGTCGTAGACGTCCAGCGCGAGCGCGCCGAGCCGGCCGCTGTACAGCGCCTCGGGCAGCGGCGCGTGGTCGAGCAGTCCGCCGCGCGCCGTGTTGACCAGCACCGCGCCGCGGGGCATGAGGGCCAGCCGGTCGGCGTCGATCAGGTTGCGGGTCTCCTCGGTCAGCCGCGCGTGCAGGCTGACCACGGTGCAGGTGGCGAGCAGCTCCTCCAGCCCGGCCAAGCGCACGCCGTCCTCCTCGGCCGTGGCCTTGTCCGTGTAGGGGTCGCTGACGAGCACGTGCGCACCGAAGGCGCGCAGGATGCGGGCCACGATGCGCCCGATGGCTCCGTAGCCCACGAGGCCCACCAAGGTGCCGTCCAGTTCGACCCCGGCCTGGTCGTAGGCGTAGAAGTCGCCGCGCCAGCGGCCCTCGCGCATTTCGGCGTCGGCGGCGGGCACCCGCCGCAGCGCCGCGAGGATCATCGCGATCGCGTACTCGGCGGCCGCGGTGGCGTTGCGGCCGGGTGCGTAGGTCACGGCGACGCCCGTGCGGGTGGCCGCCTCCAGGTCCACGTTCACGGGCCCGCCACGGCAGACCGACACCAGGCGCAGGCCGGGGCAGGCGTCGATGACCCGGGCGGTCACCGGCGCCATCTGGGTCATGCAGACCTCGGCCCCGCGCAGGGCCGCGATCACCTGCTCCTCGGTGCCGCTGGCCTCCTCGACCCCGCCGACGGGGCCGAACGGCTCGACGGGCCAGGGCAGATGCAGCCGGGTGGCCTCCGGCGGCTCCAGCGCATCAGCGCTGACCTCCTCTTCCAAGGCGGTCACCAGCAGGTCCGGGCTGACGAAGTTGTCACCCGCGGCCAGTACTCGCATGTCGGCTCCTGTTCGCGTTCGCGTCGTCGATACCCCGTCGGGGGCGTGCGGATTCGGGGACGAGGCCGTCCGCCCCGGCTCAGGCCTGCTCGTAGTCGCTGATGCGGGCGACCTTGGCCGCGCTCGCCGACTCGGGGTCGAAGACGTGCCCGATCCACTCGGTGACGATCCGCTTGGCCAGCTCGGGCCCGATCACCCTGGCTCCCATCGTCAGCACCTGGCAGTCGTTGGACCTGACCGAGCGCTCGGCGGAGTAGGAGTCGTGGGCGACGGTCGCGCGCACCCCGGAGACCTTGTTCGCCGAGATGCACATGCCGATACCGGTGCCGCACACCAGAACGGCGCGCTCGACCTCGCCCGCGGCGACCGCCTCGGCGGCGGCGATGCCCAGCAGGGGGTAGGCCCGGTCGTCGGCGGCGTCGGGGACGCCGAGGTCGCGGACCTCGTCGATGCGCCCGTCCGCGCGCAGCAGGTCCCTCAGCTCGTTCTTCAGCGCCACTCCGGCGTTGTCGGCCGCGACGGCGATCTTCATGGCGTGTCTCACCGGCTTTCGGTGTCGTTGTCGGCGTGGGCGGAGCACCGGGTGTCGAGGACGCCGGCCACCGCCTGGGCCATCAGCGCCAGCGAGGTGGCTCCGGCGTCGGCGTGGCCGAGGCCGCGTTCGCCCAAGCGGGCGGCGCGTCCGCGCTTGGCGGGCATGTCGGCGGTGGCGCGCGCGGCGTCGGTGGCGGCGGCCGCGGCAGCCGACCAGGCGGCCGCCGGCGGAGCGCCGGTGCGCGCGTGCTCGGCAAGGGTGTCGCGCAAGGGGGCGAGCGCGTCGAGCATCGTCTTCTCGCCGACGGCGCCGCCGCCGAGTTCGCAGACGGCGTCGAACGCGGCTCCGACCGCGGGGGCGAGCAGCTTCGCGGTGACCGGCGCCGGCCCGGCTTCGGCCAGCCCGCCGCCGATCTCGGTGAGCAGCAGCCCGTAGAGGGCGCCCGATGCGCCTCCGGCCGCGTCGGCCAGTGCCGTGCCGGCCAGCAGCAGCGCCCGGCCCGCGTCCTCGGCGCTGTTTCCGGGGTCGGAGCGGCGGGCGGCCGCGGCGGCCGCCCGCAGACCGCGGACGATGCCCTGGCCGTGGTCGCCGTCGCCGGCGACCGCGTCGAGCCGCCCCAGCTCCTGCTCGTTGTCCTCCACCGCGGCCAGCGCCGCCTCCAGGGCCTCGGCCGCGACGCCGCCGCCGGTGCGCGGGCGCGCGCCGGCCGCGCTCTCGGCGGCCCGGGACGCCGAGCCGGCCCGGGACGCGGCCCGGGGCCGGGGCGCGACGGGCTCCGCGGCGGGGGCCATGGTGTAGGCGGGGCTCTGGCACGGCTGGTCGTAGAGGTCGGCCAGCTCGTCGTCGAGCACCATCAGCGACAGGGACAGACCTGCCATGTCCAGGGAGGTCACGAACTCACCCACCTCCGGGCGGTGCGCGGCGACCCCTTCCTCGGCCAGGCGGCTGTGCACGCGGGAGTAGCAGACGAACAGGTCCTCGTAGGGGGTCTGGCCCAGCCCGTTGAGCAGCACGGCGGCACGGCCGCCCGCCGCGTCGGGCAGCTCGGGGAGCAGGGTGTCGACGAGCACGTCGGCCAGCCCGGCCGGGTCCTGCGCGGGCGCGCTGCGCAGCCCGGCCTCGCCGTGGATGCCCAGGCCCAGCTCCATCGTCCCCGGGGGCACGGTGAACAGGGGCTCGTCCTGGCCCGGCAGGGTGCACCCGCCGAAGGCGGCGCCGAAAGTGCGGGTCATCGCGTTGGCGCGGGCCGCCACCCGGGCGACGCCGTCGAGGTCGTAGCCGCGCGCCGCGGCGGCCGCGGCGATCCGGTAGACGAAGAAGCCGCCGGCGACACCGCGGCGCGCTGCGGTGTCCTCCGGCGAGCCGCTGGCGGCGTCGTCGGTCACCAGCACGGTGCGGGAGTCGACGCCCTCGGCGGCCAGCCGGCGGGCGGCCAGCCCGAAGTGCATCACGTCGCCGGAGTAGTTGCCGTAGCTGAAGAACACCCCCGCGCCGCCGTCGACGGCCCGCGCGGTGCGGTAGACCTGTTCGGCGCTGGGACTGGTGAAGACGTCGCCCACGACAGCGGCGTCGACGAGGCCCGGCCCCACCAGGCCGGCGAAGGCCGGGTAGTGGCCGCAGCCGCCGCCGATGACGACGCTGACGCGGCCCTGTTCCGGCGAGCGGGCGCTCATCACGCCGTAGGCGTCGGGGACGGGCTCCACCAGCCGGGAGTAGGAGCTGCACAGACCTTCCAGCCAGGAGGTCTTGTAGGCGGCGGGGTCGGCCGCGGACATCAGGCGCTCCCCTGGGCCTCGGCAGGGCCGAGCAGCCGCAGCAGCCGGGCGCACACGTCGGCGAGGTCGCCGGCCTCCTCGGCGGCCAGCGCGAGCGCGTCGGGCGCCGGGCGGTAGCCGGGGGCCCGGTTGGGCAGCGCGACCACGGTCATCTTGGCGGCGTGGGCGGCACGGATGCCGTTGGAGGAGTCCTCGACGGCGGCGCAGTCGCTGCCCTGCTGCCCGATCCGCGAGGCCGCCTCCAGGTAGACGTCGGGGTGCGGCTTGCCGCGGTCGACCTCGGCGCTGGAGACCGTGGCGCTGAAGCGGTCGACGAGGCCGTGGCCGCGCAGCACGGCGTCGATGAGCCGGCGCGGCGCGGAGGACGCGAGGGCGATGGGAACCTCGGCGCTGACGGCCTTCACGGTCTCGCGCGCACCGGGGAGCAGGCCCACGCGCTCCTGCTCGAAGGCCCCGACCATGCCGTCGACGACCGCGCGCTCGGTCTCGGCCTCGCTTTCAGTGGTGCCCGACATCCGGTTGAGGTAGTGCGCCCACTCGCGCGAGCTCATGCCCTGGACGGTCGCGGTGTCCTCGGAGGTCCACCGCGCGCCGTGGCGGCCGGCGTAGTCCGACCACATCTCTTCCCAGAGGTGGTCGCTCTCGATCAGTACGCCGTCGAGGTCGAACACCACGGCGCTGAGTCTGCTGCTCATCGCATCCTCTCATCCACCTTCATGACATGTATTGCGTTAAATTAACACGATGGAAGTTATTAAGCCATGCCCCAGTGTTATCTCTCCGGTCGGCGGCGCCCGCGAGCCCGCCCCTGTTGCCTCCGGGGCGCGGAGCTGCTCCGCTAGCGTCGGAGGAGCAGTACAGCATCCAGCACACGGCCGACACCGAGGACAGGGGTCCCATGAGCGCCCGACGCGGCGAAGCCCGCCCCCAGGAAGCTCGCCAGCAGTCCATCGCCGAGTTCGTCGCCAAGCAGGGGTCCGCGACGGCGGTCGAGCTGGCCGAGCTGACCGGCGTCAGTGTTATGACGGTGCACCGCGACCTCGACGAGCTGGCACGGCGGGGCCTGCTGCGCAAGTTCCGCGGCGGGGTATCGGCCCAGCCGTCCACCGTCTTCGAAAGCGACGCCGAGTACCGCCTGAACGCGCGCATCGACCAGAAGCGCGCCATCGCAGCCCGCGCCGTGGAGCTCGTCGAGCCGGGCGGCTCGGTCATGCTGGACGACTCCACCACCGCACTGCAGCTCGCGACACTGCTGGAGCCGCTCGCGCCGCTGACCGTGGTCACCAACTACCGCCGCACCATCGACGAGGTGTGCGCCATGAAGGACGTCCGGCTCATAGCGCTGGGCGGCGACTACTTCCGCACCCACGACTCCTTCAACGGCCTGCCGTGCACCGAGGCCATCGCCTCGGTCAGCGTCGACACCGCGTTCCTCAGCACCTCGGCCATGACGGCGGCGATGACCTACCACCAGGAGCAGGAGATCGTCGTGGTCAAGCGGGCCATGCTCGCCGCGGCCGCCACCAAGGTGCTGCTCATGGACTCCAGCAAGATGCCGCGCACCGCTCTGCACCACCTGGCGCCGGTCGACTCCTACGACCGCGTGATCGTCGACGACGGCGTCGATCCCGCCCTCCTCGCCGAGCTGCGGGACCGCGTGGAGGTCGAGGTCGCAACGACGAATCACTAGTTAACGTCTTGCGTGTTAAATTCACGCAAGTTATGTTTCCTCGTGTGGCGAAGGTGAGACCCGGATCACGCGCGGAGCCGATACCGACGCAGGTCGCGGTGCCGCGCGGATGCGGGGACTCGGCTTGTGCTCGGGCCTCGGCCCGCACACCCGCACGCCGCCCCGCACCCGGCCCGCCCGCGGCCGGCGGTGCGTGGGGCGAGGCACCGCCAATCCGCCCGCACCGAGGGTGCGCTGGGACGCGCCGGACGACTCCGGACCTCCAGTTCCGCCCAGCGCGGCGGGCGGATCCCACCCCCTGCGAGGAGAGACCATGAAAGAGCCGGCGACGTCCCGTCAGCCGCAGCACCCGCCCGCCAGCCAGACCGACCCCGCATCGAGACCGCTGAGCGGCATCGAGCGGATCGGCATCCCCAAGCCGCTCTTCTGGGGATTCGTCGCCGTGCTGATCTACATGGTCGGCGACGGCGTCGAGATCAGCTACCTCACCGACTACCTTCAGCAGCCCGACGGCGGCGGCCTCGCCGGCGAGCAGGCGACCTTCGCCACCGTCACCGTCTACGGTGTCGCCGTCATGCTGGCGTCGTGGCTGTCGGGCACCCTCTCGGCGATCTGGGGCCCGCGCCGCGTGATCTGGCTGGGCGCCGCGTGGTGGGTCGTCTTCGAGGCGATCTTCCTGTTCGCCGCCATCCCCTCCCAGAACTTCGCGTTCATCGTGACCGTCTACGGCATCCGCGGCTTCGCCTATCCGCTCTTCGCCTTCGCCTTCCTGGTCTGGGCGCAGACCACCAGCCCCGAGCGCATGCGCGGCTCGGTCGCCGGCTGGTTCTGGTTCGCCTTCACCGGCGGCCTGCCCACGCTGGGCGCCGGAGTGGCGGCGCTCGCGATCGGGCCGCTGGGCTTCTCGCTCTACGACACGCTCGTCCTGTCGCTGGTGCTGGTCGCCGTCGGCGGCGTGCTGGGCTCCTTCGCCGTGCGCGAGCCCAACGGCCTCAAGCCCATCGCCGACGAGTCGGTCGCCGACCCCACCAGCTACCGCAGGCTGCTGGAGGGCGTCGACATCCTCTGGCGCGACCGCCGCACGCTGGCGGGCGGGCTGGTGCGCATCGTCAACACCGCGCCCCAGTACGGGTTCTTCGCGATGTTCCCGTTCACGCTCGGCAGCGCGGGCGGCAACGACGGCTTCCTCAGCCTGGCCCAGATCGCCACACTGACCGCGGCCGCCTACGGCTCCAACATCGCCGCCAACCTGTTCTTCGGCGTGTTCGGCGACTACTTCGGCTGGCGCCGCACCGTGACGTTCTTCGGCTGCCTGGGCTGCGCCGCTGCCACGCCCCTGTGGTACTTCACGGCGGTGGCCACCGAGAGCTTCGGGCTGACCATCGCGCTGGGCTGCGTCTACGGTGTGCTGCTGGCTGGGTTCGTCCCGCTATCGGCCCTGATGCCGTCGATGGTCCAGCACAAGGACAAGGGCGCGTCGCTGGCGATCCTGAACTTCGGTGCGGGCGGCGCCGCCTTCGTCGGCCCCATGGTGGTCACCCTGGCCTACCCGCTGGTCGGCGGCGGCGGTGTCGCGGTGATCTTCAGCTGCATGTACCTGGCGGTCGCCGTGCTGTCCACACGGCTCAAGGACCCCAGCGACCCGGGCGAGAAGCGGCTGGCCGCCGCCGCGACGGCCGAGGCGGCCTGACCCGGCTCGGCACCCGCGTGGGCCCGCCGGCGCACGTGCGCCGGCGGGCCCTCGCACGTGCGCGCGCCCCTGCGCGCGGGCCACCGGCCACATCACCGTCGATCTTGTAGCTATCGCAAACGGAAATCGTTTTCCTTCACGATAGCTACACGATCAACGGGCTCTACGCGTCCATCGCGTCCGCGGAGAGGCGGCAAGCGGTGGGAGCGGTCTGCATGGTGACGCCGCACCCTCGCCCCCTCAGATCCCGGTGAGCTCGTTGGCCGCCTCGGGCAGCGCGGCCTCCTTGCGCACCTTGCCGGAACCGAGGTCGACGGCGTAGAGCCGCTTCTCACCCGGGTCGGTCACGTAGGCGGTGCCGCCGCGCACGAACAGCGTCGGACGCGGCTCCTGCCACTCCAAGGGCTCCCGCCACTCGCCCAAGACCGGGAAGGAGTCGGTGACCTCGGCGGAGGCGGGGTCGATCACGTGGATCGCGCCGTCGGTTCCCAGCACCAGCGCCTCGCCGTCGGGGCCCCGGCCCAGGGACCGGAAGCTGTAGCTGGTGCCCAGGTCGACGAGCTCAAGCGTGTGCTCCGCGGTGTCCAGGATGGAAACCCGCTCGGGCCGCTCCAGCTCGGTTTCGGGGTCGGTCTTGTAGTCGCCCAGCACGTAGCGGGAGTCCTTGTGCCCGGCCTGGTTGCCGATGCGGCCGTAGTCGTCCGGGACGCCGATCTTGGCGAACCCGCCGTCGGAGTAGACCAGCGCCCCGTCCTCGCAGCCGAAGAGCAGCGCTCCGCCCCGTGCGGTCGCCTCGCCGTGCACGCCGGGGCACTTCCCGTTGCGGGCGGTCTCCTCTCCGCCGGCGCCGAGAATTCGGACGCCGGTCCGCTCCTCCTCGTTTCCCATGGTCGTCGCCAGCCCGCCGTCCTCCAGCGCGACCGCGACTCCGTGGTGGGGGTGCTCGGTGGTGCTGGTCTCGGCCTCGGGCAGCCCCTCCCCCAGCTCGCCGGGGTCGAAGACGGTCACCTCGCCGGTGCCGTCGGCGAACAGGACCGTCTTGCCGGCGTGGCGCACGACGTGTCCGGGCTCGGACGCCTCGAACACGGCGCCGGTCAGCTCGGCGCCTGCGGCGTCGAGGACGCGGAAGCCCGAGGACGTCGACACGAGCACGTGCCGACCGTCGCCCGCCGGGTTGAGCCGGTTGAACCCGTCCAGCGGGACGTCCTCGACGACCTCCAGCGTCGTGCCGTCGATCACGTAGACGCCGCCGTCGTAGGTGGCGGCGAGGGCGCCGTCCACCTTGGCGGCCGTGTCAGCGGCCTCCTCTGCGCCGCCGTCCGCGCCGCCGGACTGGCCGCACGCGGTCGCGGCCAGGCTGAGGGCCGCGACGGCAGCCGGCGCCGACAGCGCCGCGCCGGGTCGGCGCCGGCGCGGTCGTCCTCGTTCTTCTCGCATGGTTTCCTTCCGTTTCATCGAGGGGGCGGGGGCCGCTCGGGCCGCCCGTTCGTGCGGGGGGTGCGGGGGGTGCGGGGATCTCCGAGGGGCTCGGGGCGGAGCGGCTGCGGGCCGCTCAGCCGGAGAGGGCGTCGGCGATGTCGTCGGTGTTGCTGCGGGCCATCTGCAGGTAGGTCGCGGCTCCCCCGCCCTCGGCGGTCAGGGACTCCGAGTGCAGTGGCACCACCTCGACGTCGACCCCGGCCTCCTCGGCCATCACCCGGGCGAGGCGGTCGGGTTCGGAGGCGTCGGCGAAGACCGCGGGGACGCCGGCCTCGCGGACGGCGTCGGCCAGGGACTTCAGGTCGGAGCTGCTCGGCGAGGCCAGCGTGGTGCCGCTGGGGATCACCGCGCCGACGACCTCGAAGCCGTAGCGCTGGGCCAGGTAGCCGAAGACATGGTGATCGGTGACGAGCTTGCGCCGCTCCGGCGGTATCGCGGCGAAGCGCTCCTCGGCCCGCGCGTGCAGCCGGTCCACCCGTCGGCGGTAGTCCTCGGCGTTGGCGCGCACCGCCTCGGCGTCGACGCCGTCGACGCTTTCCGCGACCTCGCCGGCGATGAGTCCGGCGGCCCGTTCCACGCGGACCGGGTCGGTCCAGAAGTGCGGGTCGGGCTCACCGGCGGTGTCCCCGCCGGAGAAGTCGATCGGGTCGACGCCCTCGGCGACGGCGAGGGCGGGGGCGCCCGACTCCTCGGCCGCCTCGACGTTGCGCAGCACGCCCTCCTCCAGGCCGAGGCCGTTGTAGACGACCAGTTCGGCGTCCTGGAGTTCGGCGGCCTGCCGGGCGGAGACGCCGAAGGAGTGCGGGTCGGCGTTGGGGCCCATCAGCACGGTGACCTCGGCTTGGTCGCCGACGACGTTGCGCACGACGTCGCCGAGGATGTTGGTGGTGACGACGATCCCGGAGCGCTCCGCACCGAGTGCCGAGCACCCCGACAGCGCAGCCGGTGCGAGCACGAGCAGCACCGCCCACAGGACGGCGCCCGCGCGCCGGACGGAGCGGCGGGGCCGTCGCCGCCGCCGGTCGCCTGCGGGCGCCGGGAGCGGGGACCGCGGCTTCGCGGGCATCGCGCTCACCACCCCGTCTCCACCATCAGGTCGGGGCTGAACTCGAGTTCGAAGGTGCGGGCCAGGCGCAGGTCGTCGTTGTAGTCGACCTCGTAGACGGCGTCGGCCGCGGGGTCGTTGACGTAGGCGCGGCCGGTGTCGATCGTGAGGGCCGGCGCCGGGGAGGCGCCCGCGGTCTCTGCGTCCATGAGGCGGTTGCGCGCGGTCCGCTCGCCGGTCGCGGAGTCGTAGGCGCTCAGCCGCCCGTCCTCGCCCAGGACCAGGACCGGCATCTGCTCGCCCGCCGCGCTCACTGCCGCGGCGGGGCCGGCGTCGAGCAGGCTCCACTCCCCCGCTCCGACGTCGAGCACCCATACGCCGTCGCCGCCCGCCGCCCCGGCGAGCACCGGGGCTTGCGGGCGGTGATGGAACGAGCGGACGGGTCCGGCCCCCTCGTCGGGGTAGGGGATCTTCTCGGCCTCCAGGGAGGCGCCCTCGCCGGTCACCACCAGGGCGCCGTCGGAGCAGCCGACGACCGCGCCGCGCCGGGTCACCGCCTGGCCGCGCGGGTCGGGGCAGTCCTCGGCGATGCCGGCCGAGGCGGACTCCCCGGAACGGCCGAAGACGCGCACGGCGCCGTCCTCGCCGACCACCACCAGCCGCCTTCCGTAGGGCAGGGCGGTCGCGCCGTCGAGCCCTGCGGCGGTGCGGGCGACCTCGCCGTCCTCCAGGGCCGCACGGTCGAGGATGCGGATCCCCGCCTCGGAGGCGAGGGCGCTGACGGCCGTGTCCGCCGCGGCGCGCAGACCGCCGCCGGCGGCGACCTCGCCGAGGACTGCGGGCTCGGACGTGTAGTAGTGCACGTGGTCGCCGTGGTCGACGGTCCAGGCGCCGCTGTCGAGGACGGTGGCCGCGCCGCCGGAGGAGAAGTAGGCGAAGCGGCCGTCGGTCGCGGCCACCTCTGCTCCCGCCGCCTCGCCGGCCTTGCCGACCCCGGCGGCCTTCTCGGTGGCGGGGTCGACCGTGTGCAGGGAGCCGGCCGAGGTGTCGGCCAGGACCAGCCGCCGCTGGGGCTCCGCAGCCTCCTGGGCGCCTTCGACGCGGCCGTGCGGGGCGGACGGCGCGGACTCCCCGCCGCCGGACGGCTCGGCCGCGCCCGCGCCGCATCCCGCGGCCATCAGCCCGCCGGCGGCCAGGGTCAGGGCCGCTCTGAATCTGCTTCCCATCATCGTGTGAACTCGTACTCCTGTTCGGGGGCGGTCGGGTGTCCTGTCGTGCCGGGGGGCGGTTCAGAGGGGGGCGGCGCGGCACCGGGGCGCAGGTCGCGCACGCGCGCCGCCAGAGCCGAGAGGAAGAACACGACCACGGCGGTCGCCGCGACGGTCGCGCCGGCCGCGGTTCCCAGGTGCCAGGAGACGAGCAGGCCGGCGAAGGTCGCCGTCGATCCGATGAGGGCGGCGCCGAGCATGACCACGGGGATCCGCCGGGCCCACAGCGCCATCGCCGCGGGGGGCGCGATCAGCAGTCCGAAGACCAGCAGGGTGCCCACGACGTGGAAGGACGCCACGATCGCGAGGGTGACCAGGCCGAGCATCGCCGCGTGGGCCGCGCGCGGGCCCAGGCCCAGCGTCCGGGCCTTGCGGGGGTCGAAGGCCAGGGCGACGAACGCGCGGTGGCCGAGCAGGGACACCGCCGCGGCGGCGGCCGCCGCCAGGGCGAGCACGAGGAGGTCGCGGGGGCGCACGGCCAGCACGTCGCCGAAGAGGAACCCGGTGAGGTCGACCGCGAAGGACTGCGAGTAGGACACGATGATCACGCCCAGCGAGAGCATTCCGACGAACAGCAGCCCGATGCCGGTGTCCTGGGAGATCCGGGACCAGCGGGTCACGGCGGCGACGCCCAGGGCCATCGCGGCGGCGCTGGCCGCGGCGCCGAGGAACAGGCTGCCGCCCAGCAGCGACGCCAGCGCCACCCCGGGCAGCATGCCGTGCGCCATCGCGTCGCCGAGGAACGCCATGCCGCGCAGCACCACCCAGGTCCCGGCGAGAGCGCAGGCGCTCGCGACCAGGAGTCCCGCCAGCAGGGCCCGCGCGACGAAGGCCACCGCGAACGGTTCGGTCAACCAGTCCATGCGATGACCGTACAATGAAAATGATTATCAATGTCAATATGGAGGCAATGTGCAGCACAGCACACACACCGCCGTCGCGCTGCACACGGTCAGCGCGGCCTACGGCCCTGCGACCGTCCTTCGCGAGGTGACCGCGGCCGTGCCGGCGCACCGGGTGACAGCACTGCTGGGAGCCAACGGGTCGGGCAAGTCGACGCTGCTGGGAGTCGTCGCGGGGGTGCACGCCCCCGCCGCAGGCGCGGTCGAGCGGTTCCACACCGAGCGGCCGGCTCTGGTGGTCCAGCACAGCGCGGTCCCCGACTCCCTACCGGTGACCGTGCGGGAGGCCGTGGCCATGGGGCGGTGGGCGCACCGGGGCCTGTGGCGGCGGCTCACCGCAGCGGACCGGGCGATCGTCTCGGAGTGCATGGAGCGCCTGGACGTCGCCGACCTGGCCGCGCGCCCGCTGGGCTCCCTCTCGGGCGGCCAGCGGCAGCGCACACTGCTCGCCCAGGGGCTGGCGCAGCGCTCCGACCTGCTGCTCCTAGACGAGCCCGGCACCGGCCTGGACGCGGCGACCCAGGAGGCGATACCCGCCATCCTGGAGGACCTGTGCGCCGAGGGAGTGACCGTCGTCCACGCCACGCACGACCCGCAGGCCGCGCGCAGGGCACACCACCACCTCCGGCTGCGCGGGGGCCGCCTGGCCGCAGCGGATACCGACGCGGCCGCGTAGGAGGGCGCCACGACCCGAATGTAACGTTTTCTGTCGATTGAAGAGCGACTCCATCCAGGAAGCGCACTGTGAAGCGCTCCTGGGAACGGATTCCGGGCGGCGGCGCCGACTACCCTGCCTCGGCCGCCGGCGGCGCCTGCCGTGTGGTGCCGGTGCTGGCGGCGGTGACGCGGAAGACCGGGTAGAGGGGGGCAACGCGCGCGAACTCCTCCGGCGGCGCGTCCATCGAGACGGGCAGGTGCACGCGGGCGTTGGGCGCCCGCCGCAGGTAGGCCCGCAGCACAGGAGCGCGCTCGCCGGGCGCGACCTCCTCAAGGCGCACCTCCTCGCGGCGGCCGTGGCGCAGCGCCGCGGCACCGCCCGCCGCCCGGACGTTGCGCACCCAGTTCGACCCCTCGCCGAGCATCGACACCAGGTGGCGCTCGCCGCCGACGACGGCCATCACGAGCGGCGTCGCGATGGTCCGGCCGGTGCTCCGGCCGGGTACCTCCAGCACGACCAGGCGGTCGGGGGCGATTCCGCGCGCGTAGAGCGCGGCGGTCCACCCGTCGATGGTGCGCGCCGCCCGGTTGGGCCGCCCGCCGCGGTAGAACCACCTCTTCAGACTCGCCGCCATACCCGCCTCCTCGTCGTAGAACACTGTACATGTACTTAGTACAACGAGAACGTTAGACTGTACGCTGTACGATCGTCAATCGATGGCTCAGCGCAAGCGCACGGACGCAGCGGACAGGGCGACGCTCACCCCTCGGGCGGTCGCCGAGGGAGCGCTCGCGCTCGCCGATACGGCGGGCCTGGAGGCCGTCACGATCCGCCGGCTGGCCCAGGAGCTCGGCGTCACGCCCATGGCGCTGTACTGGCACTTCCGAAGCAAGGACGAACTGCTGGACGGCATGGCCGACCGGCTGCACGAGATGGTCGACGCGCAGGCGCGGCGGCCCGCCGGGGAGTGGCAGGCGCGGCTGCGGGCGCTGCTGGAGTCCATGGTCGCCGTACTGCGCACCCGCCCCCGCGCCGCTCCCCTCGTGGCGGCCCGCAGAACCACCTCCGAGAGCGGCCTGCGCACCACCGAGGCGATGCTCGACGCCCTCAGGGAAGCGGGGTTTGCGCCCACCGAGGCGACGCAGGTCGCCCGGCACGCGTTGAGCACGGTCACCGACCTCGTCGTCCGGGCGCGCGAGGGGGCCGCACCGGCCGAGCCCGGCGAGGCGGACGAGCGCCGGCGGGTCCGCGGCTTCCTCGAGTCGCTGCCGCCTGCACGCTACCCGCGCCTGGTGGAGGCCGCCGCACCGTTGAGCGCGTGCGACGACCCGGACTCCCACTACGCCTTCGGCCTCGACCTGCTCATGTCGGGTGTCGAGGAGATGGCGGCACGGCGCGGCGGACGGGTCAAAGGCGCGTAGGAAAGCCCCTCCGCAGCCGGGAGGCGGCGCCGGCGGGCGCCGCTCGGCGCGGGCGGGCTCCGGGTGCGGGGGGCTCCGCGGGACCGGCACCGGCGGCCGGGCCGGTCAGCTGCGCCGGGAGGCCGCGGCTGCGGCCGGGCGGAGCAGCCGCTTGGTGGAATGGCGGAACGCCCACACGACCACCACCGCGACCAGGCCCGTCAGCGGAAAGCCCATGAGGGTGTCGGCGAGCGCCAGCGCGCTCGTGGCGTCGGCGCGGTAGAGCCACTCTTGTACCCCGAACCGGGCGGCGCACATGAGCGTCACCGCGAGCGTGGCGGTGTCGTGCGCGAGCAGCGCCGGCCCGTCCTTGCGCCAGGCGTGCGTACCCCCGTGCACCGCGTTCCAGATCACCCCGGTCAGCGGGCGGCGCAGGAGGAGCGAGGCGAGCGCGGCCGCGCCGATCGCCAGCGCGGCCCAGATCCCGATCAGGAAGAAGTCGTTGGCCGACCCGGTCAGCGCGGAGACGCCCCCGGCCGTCACCACGCCGATCAGCCCGCCCGACGCGGAGCCGAGCGTCGCGCCGCGCCGGAGCTGAACCACGGCGATGCCCAGGGCGACGGCGACCGCGATCCCGATGGAGACGGGCAGCGAGGCGACGGCGACGGCCGTCGCGAAGACCACGGTCGGCACCGCCGAGGCCATGATCCCCCATGGACCGCCCATGGCGTCCAGCGCCGCCTGCTTCGCGTCGGCGGGCTCCTCGGTCCCGGCACGCTCACCGGGGCGGTCGCGGGTGCCGCCCCGGTCGGCGGCGGCCGGCCCCGCCGGCGGGGCCGCGTCGGTGCGCTCCGGCGACGCGAACGGGTCCTCGGCTGCGGTCGGTCCAGAAAGTGCCATGTCGTTCCCCTCGTCTGTGTTCGGTCCGGGTTCGGACGGACGGCCTGCCGCGCTGTCTTCCACCGATTCCATCGGCTGCGGCGCCCGCCCGGCAGTGCGCCCGCGTCACGACTCGCCCATGACGTTCGCGAGGCCCAACCCATGACGCGGCGTCACATGCGGCACCGCGGGACGGTGCTTGGCGCGCTCTATCCGTTCGGGCAAGTGCTTGCCAAAAAGGCAAGCACTTGCCATAGTCGCAAGAGACAGTCGAGGCGAGGAGGGGTTATGGATCTTGGGCAGGCGCGCGAGGCGTTGGAGCGGGCCGAGGCGCTGGGCGCCGAGATGGGGCGGGAGCGCCGCAAGGGCCGGTGGATCAGCGCCTGCCTGGCCGCGCTCGGCGCGGTGGCGGCCGCCGCCACGGCGGCGCTGGGGTTCGTGCCGAACGGCCTGGCGGTGATGCCCGTCGCCCTGACCGCCGTGGTCGCCTGCGCGATGGCCTTGAGCTGGTCAGCCGTGCGCGCGGTGGTACCGCGCCACTACCAGCTCCTGTGCTTCTCGCTGGGCCCGGTCGCGGGGGCCGCGTGCGCCGTGACGGTGCCGCTCGGTTTCACGGTCTTCCGCGGCGAACCGCTCTGGTGGATCGCGGGCGCCCTGCTGACCGGGCTGCCCTTCCTGGTGGCGGCGTTCGCGAACCTGCGGGCGACCGGTCCGCGCGCCGCGGGCCGCATCGGGGCGGAAGGCGCGCGGTGACACACCCGCGGAAGTCGCTCGACGACGTGGTGCACTCGCCGGTGCGGTTCTCGGTCATGGCGGCGCTGGCCGCGGTGGACCAGGCGGGTTTCCAATCGGTGCGCACGACGGTCGAGATCAGCGAGTCGGCGCTGTCGAAGCAGGTCTCCGTGTTGGAATCCGCGGGCTACGTGGCGGTGCACAAGGTCTTCGTCGGCAAGCGGCCGCGCACCTACCTGGCGCTGACGCAGGAGGGCCGCGACGCCTTCCAGCACCACCTGGAGGCGCTGCGGGCCATTGTCGACGGCCCGCCGGCCTCGGGCTGAGCACCGCGGCGGGACGGCTCGGCCCCAGCGGCGCCCGGCACAGCCCCGTTGATCTTGTAGCTATCGTCACTGGAAATCGTTTTCCTTCACGATAGCTACAAGATCGTCGGGGTTCGGGGCCGGGGGAAGCGGTTGGCCCCCGCCCGCGCCGACGGGGCGGGCCGGACGCTGGCGGACCACGGAGAGGTCAGGAGGAGGCGGCGGCCGCCTTCTCGGTGCTGCCCGCGGCCTGCCAGATCCGCAGCAGCCGCGCGAGGAGCCAGAGCAGCGCTGCCGCAGCGCAGGCGCCGATTCCCAGCGCCCACGCGCCGTAGTTCACGGCGATCATCGGCAGCAGGGCGGTGATCAGGCCGCCGCCGAGGAACGGGCTCAAGAACGGCGCGCGCAGCGCGTAGGCGCGGGCGGCGTCGGTCTTGAGGTCGGGATCGGCGGTGCGCAGCAGCATCAGGCCGACCGACGAGACGGCGGTGAGCGTGCCGAAGTTGACGATGGCGTGCTCGAACCAGGACTCGCGGAACATCCGGGGGCCCGCCCAGTAGAAGTAGCCGACCGCGACGGCGGCCGCCACGAGCATCAGCAGCGCCAGCGGAACGATGTTGGCCAGCACCACCGGGATCGACACCGACGCCACGGCCGCGACCACGAGCAGGTCCAGTGCGGCGCCCTGGATGGCGCGCAGGCTGCCCGGATCCACCGCCTCGGCCAGCCGCGTGCGGCCGATCACCGCCTGCACGAGCGCACCGCCGATCATCGCCAGCGGGAACAGCGGCATACCGGGCACCGCCAGCTCCAGCGCCGACTGGAGGACCCACCCGATGAACACCGCCACCGCGATCAGCGCGCCGTGGAAGGCCAGCCCGTTGACGAGGTCCTTGTTCAGGGTGACCGTGCCCAGATCGGGGCGCTGGCCGCCGCCGAGCAGGTCGGGGGCGTCGGATGCGCCGGCGGCGTGGGGGACGTCGCCGCGCCGCGCCCCGATGTTGATCAGCACCATGCCCATGACGATGCCGAAGATGAGGCCGACGGTCGCTGCGGCCAGCGCGAGCGCGCCGCCGTCGGCCCAGCCGAGGTCGGTGTAGACCGGCGCCATGCCCCCGGCGGTTCCGTGGCCGCCCGGCCAGCCGATCTCGACGATCGTGCCGAACATGGCGTCCACGTTCCATAGCGGCATCAGCAGTGCCGCGCACACCAGCATGGGCACGCCGATCATCAGCAGGTCGCCGATGTAGCCGAACAGCAGCTGCGGCGCGATCAGCCGGTAGCTCTGCTTCACGTTCGGCATCCGCACACCGATGAGCATCGGCGCGAACACGACGGTGATCAGGATTCCCGGCAGCGCCGACCAGGTGGCGGTCATGCCTTCGGGGAACAGGCCCGCGCCGTAGGGGCCGAGCGCGGCGCCGAGCAGTCCGCCGATCAGCGCGGCCGGGATGAAGAGCTTGCGCAGCGGTGTGAACAGCAGCCGCAGCAGGACTCCCGCCAGGATGAGCAGGCCCAGCACGGTGAGGGCGAACAGCAGAGTCGTCGCGGTGTCGCCGGCGACTTCGTCGGTGGGGAACATGGCGCTCCTTGGGTGACCGGTGGGGGGCGGGCGGCGTCCGCGCCCCGGCGGCGGAGGCGCGCCGGGGCTGCGCCGGCGGCGGGGCGCGCCCGTGCCTGTGGGGCTAGAAACGTGCCGCCGTGAAGGGGGACAGGCTCTCCGGGCGCGCCCCCGTGCGCACCCAGAACGCCAGCGCTTCGGCCACCGCGGGCGCGATGGCGAAGCCGTGCCCGGTCCAGCCGGTGCCCACCAGGGCGTTGGCCGTTCCCGGGACGCGGTCGATGACGGGGATCTCGTCGGCGCTGCACGACTCGGGCCGCGCCGCGTCGGCGAGCTCGACCCGGGCGTCGGCCAGGTCGGCGTAGACCTCAGCGGCGGTGCGCAGGTTGCCCTGCACGTTGGCGTCCACGGCCTCGCCGCGGCCGAGTTCGGCGTTCCACCGGCCGCGCCAGCCGCCGCTGACCATGACGCCGCCGTCGGGCAGCGGCTTGAGCGAGAGCGAGCGGTGGTCGTGGCCGATGAGGTGGCGCATGGGCGGCTTGGCCGGGGGCTGGACGCGCAGGGCCTGCGGCAGGATTCGCCAGACCGGCAGGGTCACGCCGAAGTGGTCGCGCAGCAGGTCGGGGGCTCCGGCGTTGTTGAGAACCAGCAGCGCCCGGCCGATCTCGTGGCGGCGCCCGTCCGCGGTGGTGACCGCGGCGGCGCGCCCGCCGGAGACCTCGACGCCGGTGACGGGGCTGTGCTCCCGGATCACGGCGCCGCGCGCCCGCGCCGCCGCCGCGAAGGCCGCGGTCGTGGCGCCGTGGTCGGCGGTGCCGTCGAAGGGGCAGTACAGGGCCCCGCGTATCGCCTCGCCCAGGTCGGGCTCCAGTTCGAGGACGCGGTCCCGGGCGAGGACCTCGGTGGGTACGCCGTTGCGGTTCTGCACCTCGGCGTGCGCCCGTGCGGCGACCAGACCGCCCTTGGTACCCGTCGTCTCCTGCTCGATGAGGTTGAGCCCGCCCGTGCGCTCGTAGCCTGTGTCCGCGCCCAGTCGCTCGGAAAGCGTCGGCCAGAGGCGGTAGGCGGACCGCATGAGCGGCAGTTCGCGCAGGTCGCGCCGGTTGCCCCGCACACCGCGCCGACCGAAGCCGCCGGAGGCTCCGGAGGCGATCCCGTCGGCTTCGAGGAGGAGCACGTCCTCCCCGGCGTCGGCGAGCATCCAGGCTGCGGCGCACCCGTGGATGCCGCCGCCGATGATCACGAACTGGGGTTTCGTCACAGCTGAGTCCTTGCCGAGAGATCTGCTTCACAGGAAGAGTAGTGTTCACTTCATGTTGGGATCAATAGTGACATGAAAACTTCATCAACCGAGGACGGCGGGTTCCGCGCACGCGTCACGGCGCGGCTGGACTCGCTGTCCCCGCGCGAACGCGCCGTCACCGACTTCGTGCTCAACCGGCCCGCCGAGGCGGTGACCGCCTCCGCCCAGCGGCTGGCAGCGCTGACGGGGACCAGCGACGCGACGGTGGTGCGCACCGCGCGCTCACTCGGATTCAGCGGGCTGCGCGAGCTCAAGCGCTCGGTCCTGGAGATGCTCACGGCGCGCCGCGACCCCGCCATGGTGCTGGACCAGCGGCTGGAGGGACTGGGCGGCGCACCAGTGCTGGACCGGGTGATAGCCGACAGCGCCGACCTGCTGCGACGGCTGCCCGAGGTGCTCGACACCCGGGCCTTCGCCGCCGCCGTCGACCTGATCGGCGGGGCGGCGCGGACCGTCTGCTACGGCATCGGCCCGGCGTCGTCGACCGCGCACTACCTGGCGATCGAGCTGGGCCGGCTGGGACGGCGCGGCACCGCCGTCGAGACCTCCGGGTTCCGGCTGGCCGACGACCTGCTGGGCATCGGCGCCGACGACGTGGTCGTCGTGGTGGCCCCGCTGCGCCTCTTCCGCGAGATCGAGGCGCTCTTGGGCCACTGCGCGGAGGTGGGCGCGCCCGTCGTGGTGATCACCGAGGCACTCGGCGACGAACTGCGCGAGCGCGTGGACGCCGTGCTGTCCACTCCACCGTCCACCGCCGGCGCGGCCGACGAGAACTTCGCGGGGCGGTTGGTGGTCCACGCCCTGGTCATGGATCTCGCGGCACGCGACCGCTCGGGCTCGGTCGCGGCGCGCCAGCGACTGAACCGGCTGCGCGAGGAGATCGCGGGAACCGACATCGACGCCGACGTCGCTCCCTCGGGCACCGAGCACGGCCCGCCGGAGCGCGAGGGCGGGAACGGCGGGGAGGACGGGCCGCCCTGACGGGCGCCGTCGTCGGCCAGGGCGGCCCGGGGGTCCCGGGCCGCAGCCGGCGGGGCACGGCACCCCGCGCCCGGTCGGCGGCGAGCGGCGGGGCGGCGGAAGGGGGCCGTCCTGGACGAAGTGGTCGTAGGACCGCCCGGCTGACCGGCCGTCCCTCACTCCTCCGTCTCGAAGACCACGGTCCCGGCGCCGCCGTCGATCGTGATCAGGTCCCCGGTGGAGATCGTCTGCGTGGCGCCGCGCAGGCAGATCACGGCCGGCATGCCGTACTCGCGGGCCACCGTGGGCCCGTGCGCCACCGCCGAGCCGGTCTCGGTGACCAGGCCGCCGGCCGTCATGAACAGCGGCGTCCAGCCCGGGTCGGTGGTCGGGGCGACCAGGATCTCCCCCGGCTCGATCCGGGCGCCCGCCGGGTCGAAGACGACTCGCGCGCGCCCCGTGGCCCGGCCCGCCGCGGCCGGGGAGCCGACGAGGGTCGCGTCGGAGGCGGGCAGCGGCGGGGCCAGCGCCTCGACGTCGGTGCCGTCCGACAGCATCGCGGCCGGGACGTACCGGCGGCGCAGCTCGCGCGTGTAGAAGGCCTTCTGCTCGGCGACGCGGTCGCGCTGGTCGACGCCGCGTTCGGCGGCGGCGCGGGCCCGGTCGAGATCGAGGAACACGATGTCCTCGGCGGCGTCGAGCAGACCGCGGTCGGCCAGCTCCGCTCCGGCGAGCAGGAGCTGCCGCCGCATCTCGGCGTAGGGGATCAGCCAGGCGAACTTTGTCAGCTCCCGCATGCCCACCAGCTCGCGGGTGCGGCGCATCAGGAACGCGGCGACGCGTCCGCGCACCGGCCGGGCGCGGACGGCGCGCCGCGACAGGTCGGCGACGGCGGCCTCGGCGCGGGCCGCGGCGCGCTCGAAGCGCCGCGGAGGGGCCTGCTCGGGATCGTCCAGGCGCAGGTAGTTCGCGATGGTCGCGAACAGCGGCGCGGGATCCTCCGCCCAACGCGGCACGCCGAGGTCGATCTCGGCGCCGGCGCGGTGGCCGTAGCGGCTCAGGAACTCTTGCAGTCCGATGTCGGGCAGCGTCCCCGCGTGGTAGCGCGCGGCCAGTTCCGCCGGGTCGGTTCCGGTGAGCAGGTCGCGGTGTTCGGCGGCGCCCTCGGCCAGCCGCCACAGCTCCAGGTCCATCTCGGTGGTGACGTTGTGCGGCGCGCCGGGCAGCACCTCGGCGGCCTCCTCGGGCGTGGCGACGCCCTTCAGCAGCGCCGGGAATGCCATGGGCAGGAACACACCGACCATCGTCGGCATGGTGACCCGGGCGATCTCGGGACCGAAGACCGCCGAGAACCCGTCCTCGCGGAGGTAGCGCAGCCGCTCGGCGGCGTCGGCCTCGGCGCCGGGGCCCCGGTGGCGGCGGAGTTCCGCGATGGCCGCGCGGGCCCGGACGCGGGCCGCTTCCGGGCGGGCGAGGACGTCGGCGCAGGCGAGCAGCGACGGCGGTCCGTACTTCAGCGCCATCCGGAGCAGCGGAAGCACGGGGAACCCTCCGGGGGCCGGGGCGCCGGTGAAGCGCGGGTCCTGCACCATGAGCCGCACGGCTGCCTGCACCCGCGGACCGTAGACCTGCATGCTCTCGGCCAGGCCGGGGCGGATGCGCGGACTGCGCATCAGGCCGGTGACGTCGACGAAGAGGCGGCCGCCGATCGCGGCCACGTCGAAGTAGTCCCGGACGCCGTCGTCCAGGCGGGCGGCGGCGTACATGCGCTCGACGGCCTCTTCGAGCAGGGACATGCCGGCGGGGGTGAACGGCCGGACCATGCCCTGGATGTTGCCGATCTCCAGGTAGAAGCGCGGCTCGGGGCGCCGGGGCTCGGCCGGGAGCGGGAAGAGCGCGGTGATCGGCCGCGACTGGAGCAACCAGAGGACGCCGTCGCGGTCGTAGGCCCACTCGGCGTCCTGCGGTGCGCCGAGGCCGTGCTGCAGCCGGTCGCCGGCCGCGTGCAGCTCCGCGAGCTGGGAGGGCGAGAGGCAGCCGTCGTCGGGGCCCTCGGGGCGGGCGCCGGCGTCGAGGACGTAGTGGTCGGGGATGACGCTGCCGTCGACCACCGCCGTTCCCAGGCCGTGGGCCGCGTCGACGACGGTGCGCGAGCGGCTGCCGGTCGTCGGGTCGGCCGTGAACAGCACGCCGGCGGTCTGCGCGTCGACCATGCGCTGGACGACCACGGCCATGCGCGCCTCGGTCCCGGGCGGCAGGTTCGCCTCCCGATAGGCGCGGGCCCGGCCGGTGTCCAGCGACTCCCAGCAGCGGCGCACCGCCTCGACCAGAGCGCCTCCGCCCTCCACGTTCAGGAAGGTCTCCTGCTGGCCGGCGAAGCTGGCCTCGGGCAGGTCCTCGGCGGTGGCGCTGGACCGCACGGCCACAGGCCCGCCCCCGATCTCGCGGTAGGCCGCCAGCAGCTCGTCCTCGGGGACCTCCCCCGCCGCGTAAGAATCGGTGGTCAGGCAGAACCCCAAAGGCACGCGCTCGCCCAGGGCGAGCATCGCGCCGAGCCCGGCGGCCTTGCCCCCGACGGAGTCCTCCATGCCCGCCGCAATGGCGTCCAGCCTCACCACGTCCATAGCGCACTCCTCCTCGCGGCGCCGAAGAGCCCGCAGTGGGGCGGCTCAGACCGTCGGCGTCCTGCCGCCATGGTGCCGCCGCGCGCTGCGGCATACCAGGGCTGCAGCGGCATGCGGCCGTCAGAGTGCCGTTAAGGAACCCGCGGGATCCCCGCCGCCGCCCCGGGACCCGCTCGGCTACCGCGTCCGGCGCCGCCGTCTCGGCGCGGCGTAGCGGCGCCCGCGCCGTTGATCTTGTAGCTATCGTCACTGGAAACCGTTTTCCTTCACGATAGCTACAAGATCGACGGGGGTTGGGCCCCGGTGTGGGGCTTGCCACAGCCGCGCGTGACGCCTAGCATTCCGCCCGGCGGTGAATCGATTCGACGGCTCTGTTCGATCGTTCATCGAATCGATTCGAACGACAGCGAGGAGGCGGGGAGCCGGTGGCCACCATCAAGGACGTCGCCCAGGCGGCGGGGGTCGCGCCCAGCACGGTGTCCTATGTGCTGAGCGGCTCCCGCAAGATCTCGGCCGAAACCCGCGCTGCCGTGCAGGCCGCCGTCGACGAGCTCGGCTACCACCCCAACGCCGGGGCGCGGTCGCTGCGCAGCACCCGAACCGACGTCCTCGCGCTCGCGCTGCCGCTGTCGGGGACCGGGTACCTGCCGGTCGGCGGGCGCTTCATGTACGGGCTGAGCGAGGCCGCGGGCAAGCACGGCTACCTGGTGCTGCTGGTGACGCCGCCGGGCTCGGGCGACGCCGGCGCGGGTCTGGAACGCGCCGCGCGCAGCCGGTTCGCCGACGCCGCCGTGCTGATGGGCGTCGAGATGGAGGATCCGCGCGTGGCGGCCATGCGCGCGCTGGACTTCCCCGTCGCGCTGATCGGCCACCCTGCCGACGAGTCCGCCGCCCCCTGGACCGACCTCGACTGGGAGGAGTCCGCGCTGGCCTCCGTGCGCGCCCTGCGCGACGCCGGCCACCGCCGCGTGCTGTACCTGGCCACGGTCGAGGAGGACGTCGGCACCGGGCGCACCTACTCCGTGCGCGGAATCCGCGGCGCCGCGCGCGCCGCGGCGGAGCTGGCCGCGCACGTCGACGTCTGCCACTCCAGCGGCGACCCCGCGGAGCTGTACCGCCGGCTCGACGCCCGCTTCGACTCCGCGGACCCGCCGACGGCGCTGGCCGTCCAGCACCCCGCGGCGATCCCCGGCATCCTGCGGCACCTGGCGGCGCGCGGCGTCCAGGTGCCCCGCGACGTGTCGCTCGTGGCCGTCGGCAGCTTCCCCGAAGACCTCGGCGGCCTCGACGTCACCCGCATCGAACTTCCCGTCGCCGAGATGTCGGCCGCCGTGACCCGGCTGGCCGCCGAGGCGGTCGAGGCGGCCGGCGACCCCGGCCGCGCCGGCGGCGACTCCGCCCCGCACCGGCTCATCCCGCCGCGGATGATCCGGGGGTCGACGGTGGCTCCGGCTCCCTGACCCCCGGCCGCGCCTCCGGGCGCCCCGCCGTCCCGTTCCCCGACCAGGAATCCGCCACCCCTCGCGGGCCCCAGTGCCCGCCCTACGGAGACCCCCATGAGAGACCGCCTACTGCGGCCGCCGCGCGGCGTACCCGCGGCGGCCGCCGCGCTGGCCCTGCTGTGCGCCGGATGCGCCGCGGAGCCCGACCCGGACGTGTACACGATCATGAACTCCAGCACCGACGAGCCTTACCACAGCTGGGACGACGAGGTGATGAAGGAGTGCGGCGAGCGCGCGGGCGTGCAGGTGCGCCAGCTGAGCGTGCCCGCCGACCAGCTCGTGCCCAAGGCACTGCGCATGGCGTCGTCGCACTCGCTGCCCGACGTGCTCGTACTCGACGGCTCGGACATGCCCCAGTTCGCCTCCGCGGGCGGCCTGGTGCCGCTGGCCGAACTGGGCATGCCGCCCGGCGAGTTGTCGGACGGCGCCCGTTCCTTCGGCAGCTACGACGGCACCTACTACGGCGCCGCCCGGTCCGTGAACTCGCTGGGGCTGTTCTACAACAAGGACATCCTGGAGGAGGAGGGCGTCGAACCTCCGCAGACCTGGGAGGAACTGCGCGCGTCGGCGGAGCGGCTCACCGAGGGAGACCGCTACGGGCTGGCGATCAGCGCGCTGTCCACCGAGGACGGCGTCTACCAGTTCCTGCCGTGGCTGTGGTCCAACGGCGGCGACGAGCGCCGGCTGGACTCGCCGGAGTCGGTGGAGGCGCTGGAGTTCGTCGTCTCGCTGATCGAGGACGGCTCGGCGTCGCGCTCGGCGGTGAACTGGACCCAGGCCGACGTCAACGACCAGTTCATCGCGGGCAACGCCGCCATGATGGTCAACGGCCCCTGGCAGCAGCCCGTGCTGGCCGAGCACCCCGACCTCGACTGGGGCGTCGTGGAGGTCCCGGTGCCCGAGGAGGGCGCCGAGCCGGTCGCACCCATCGGCGGTACGACCTTCACCGTGCCGGTCGACGTCGAGCACCCCGGGCGCGAGAAGACCGCCGGCCGGCTGGTGGAGTGCCTGACCGAGCCGCAGGCCCAGCTGGAGTGGTCGACCAAGGCCAGCAACGTCCCCGTGAACCCGCAGGCGGCCGAGCGGTACCGCGAGGAGGTGCCGGAGCTGGCGGCGTTCGCCGACCAGGTCGAGACGGCGCGCAGCCGGACCGAGCACGTCGGCACCGACTGGAACGTCTACTCCCAGGCCATCGGCACCGCCCTGCAGGCCGCGCTGACCGGTGAGGCGACCCCCGAGCAGGCCATGTCGCGGGCGCAGTCGCAGGTGCGGCAGGAACTGAGGAGCCGGCGATGACGACTACCCTCTCCGACTCCGCGAAGTCCCCCGGCCCGGGCGCCCGGGAGCGCTCCCCAGGCGCGCACGGACGCGCATCCGCACGGCGCCGCCGCATCGCCTCCCAGTGGCTGTTCGTCGCGCCGGCCGTGCTCTACATGCTGGTGTTCTTCAGCTACCCGCTGGTGCGCAACGTGGTGATGAGCTTCCAGAGCTACACCCCGCGCACCTATTTCACTGGGGAAGCGCCGTTCACCGGCCTGGACAACTGGCGCGCGGTCCTCAGCGACGAGCTGTTCGCCTCCTCCCTCTGGCACACACTGCTGTTCACGGCCGGGTCGCTGCTCGGCCAGTTCACGATCGGCATGGCCCTGGCGCTGTTCTTCTCGCGGCGCTTCCCGCTGTCGGGCGTGATGCGCTCGCTGCTCCTGCTTCCGTGGCTGATCCCGATGGTGGTCGCCGGCACCCTCTGGCGCCGCGTGCTCGACCAGGAGACCGGGGTGCTCAACGAGGCGCTGCAGGGCCTTCAGCTCACCGACTCGGCGATCCCCTGGCTGAGCAGCCCCGACTTCGCACTGCTGTCGGTCGTGCTGGTCAACATTTGGATCGGGGTCCCCTTCAACATGGTCATCCTCTACGGCGGGCTGCAGGAGATCCCCAAGGAGATCCGCGAGGCGGCGGTACTGGACGGCGCGGGCTTCTTCCGCCGGTTCTTCGGCGTGACGCTGCCGATGCTGCGGCCGGTGGTCACCGTGGTGCTGGTGCTGGGCTTCATGTCCACCGTCAAGATCCTCGACCTGATCCTGGCGCTGACCAACGGCGGCCCGGCCAACGCCACCGAGACGCTGGGCACCCACACCTACCAGCTGTCGTTCCTGGAGCTCGACTTCGGCCAGGGCGCCGTAGTCGGCAACGTACTCATCCTGATCAGCATGGTCTTCGCTGTGATCTACCTGCGGGCCAACCGCGAGGGGGTGGCGCAATGAGCAGCACCGCGAGCAGCGCCCGGCGCCCGGGCGCGCGCCTGACGCGCGCCAAGCGCCGGGACTACGCCGGCACGGCCCTGGGCGTGCTGGTCCTGGCCGTCCTGCTGTTCCCGCTGTACTGGATGGTCAACATCGCCCTGCAGCCCGCCGCGGCGCTCTCGGAGGTGCGATGGCTGCCCCAGACGCTGGACCTGAGCAACTTCCGGCGCGCTTGGGACTCCCAGGCCGGCAACCTGCTCACCAGCATCCTGGTGGCGCTGGGGGCCGTGGCGGTGTGCCTGGCGCTGGCCGCGCCGGCCGCCTACGCGCTGGCCCGGTTCCGGCTGCGCGGGGCGCGCCCCGTGGTATTCGGCACGCTGATCACCCAGATGGTGCCGGGCATCGTCGTGGCCAACGCGCTCTACAACGCCTATGTGGAGCTCGACCTGGTCAACTCCTACCTGGGCCTGATCCTGGCCGACGCGTCGCTGGGGCTGCCCTTCACCATCATCCTGCTGCGCGCGTTCATGGTCGCCATCCCCGAGGAGGTGCTGGAGGCCGGGATGGTCGACGGCGCCGGCCGGTGGCGGGTGATGCTCGGCATCGCGCTGCCGATGAGCCGCAACGCGCTGATCACCGGCGGGCTGTTCACCTTCCTCTTCGCCTGGAGCGACTTCCTCTTCGCGCTGACCCTCAACACCACCGACGCGGTCAAGCCGGTGACGCTGGGCATCTACGAGTACCTCGGCGCGCACGTGGGCGACTGGGGCGCGGTGATGGCGGTGGCGACGCTGTCGTCCGTCCCCGCGGCGATCCTGCTGGTCATCGCCCAGCGCTACGTGGCGGCGGGGATCTCGGGGGGTTCGATCAAGTGAGGCCCCCGCGGCCCCGGTCGCAGAGGGCGCCGCCGCGCCGCTCCGGCGGCGCCCGCTGGCCCCGCCGACCCTTGCAGACGTTCCGCTCAGCACGCAGCACGAGACGAAGGCGGCCATGAAGTTCACCGACGGGTTCTGGCAGACACGGGAGGGCGTGCGCGCCCACTACGCGCGCGAGACCCGCGACGCCCGTGTCGAGAACGACGGCATCACCCTCTACGCACCCGTCCGCGCCATCCACCACCGCGGCGACACCCTGAACACGCCCCTGCTGACAGTGGAGGCCTGGTCACCGGCGCCGGGAGTCATCGGGGTGCAGACCACGCACCTGGCGGGCTCCCGCCGCCGCGCCCCAAAGTTCGCGGTGCGCGACGACCCCGCCGCCGCGCCCAAGGCGCGCCGCGAGGGACCGGTGCTGGAGCTGGAGAGCGGCGAGCTGTCGCTGCGGGTGGACACCGAGGGACCGTGGCGGCTGGACTTCCGCTCCGGCGGGCGCACGCTGACGTCGGTCGGCGACCGCGGCACCGGATTCGCCGAGACCCCCGACGGCGATCACCACATGCTGACGCAGCTCTCGCTGGGCGTGCGCGAGCTGGTGTACGGCATGGGCGAGCGGTTCACGCCGCTGGTGCGCAACGGCCAGGCGGTCGACATCTGGCAGGCCGACGGCGGCACCAGCAGCGAGCAGGCCTACAAGAACGTCCCCTTCTACCTGACCAACCGCGGCTACGGGGTCTTCGTCGACCACACCGGCCCGGTCTCGTTCGAGGCGGGGTCGGAGTCGGTGGGCCGGGTCCAGTTCAGCGTCTCCGACCAGGCGCTGCGCTACTACGTGATCCAGGGCGCCACGCCCAAGGAGATCCTGGACCGGTACACGGCGCTGACCGGCCGCCCCGCTCTGGTGCCGCCGTGGTCGTTCGGGCTGTGGCTGTCGACGTCGTTCACCACCGACTACGACGAGCAGACCGTGACCGGGTTCGTCGACGGCATGGCCGAGCGCGGCGTCCCGCTGAGCGTCTTCCACTTCGACTGCTTCTGGATGCGCGAGTTCCACTGGTGCGACCTGCGGTGGGACCCCGAACGGTTCCCCGACCCCGCGGGCATGCTGGCCCGCCTGAAGGAGCGCGGGCTGCGGGTGTGCGTGTGGATCAACCCCTACATCGCCCAGCGCTCAGAGCTGTTCGAGGAGGGCGCGCGGCTGGGGCACCTGGTGCGCCGGCCCGACGGCACGGTGTGGCAGTGGGACATGTGGCAGGCGGGCATGGGGCTGGTGGACTTCACCAGCCCGGCTGCGCGCGCGTGGTTCGCCGGCAAGCTGCGCGCCCTGCTGGACATGGGCGTGGACTGCTTCAAGACCGACTTCGGCGAGCGGATCCCCACCGACGTGGTCTGGGCCGACGGCGCCGACCCGCAGGGCATGCACAACTACTACACCCACCTGTACAACGCCACGGTGTTCGACCTGCTGCGCGAGGAGCGCGGCGAGGGCGAGGCGGTGGTCTTCGCCCGGTCGGCCACGGCCGGCGGGCAGTCGTTCCCGGTGCACTGGGGCGGCGACTGCGCCTCGACCTACGGGGCGATGGCCGAGAACCTGCGGGGCGGCCTGTCACTCGGCCTGTCCGGGTTCGGGTTCTGGAGCCACGACATCGGCGGGTTCGAGGGCACTCCCGACGCCGGGCTGTTCAAGCGGTGGCTGGCGTTCGGGCTGCTGTCGTCGCACAGCCGGCTGCACGGCAGCCGCTCCTACCGGGTGCCGTGGGCCTTCGACGCGGAGTCGAGCGACATCGCCCGCCGGTTCGCCCGGCTGAAGTGCCGGCTGATGCCCTACCTGTTCGGCGCGGCGGTCGAGGCGCACGAGCACGGGGTGCCCGTCATGCGGGCGATGCTGCTGGAATTCCCGGACGACCCGACCTGCCACCACCTGGACACCCAGTACATGCTGGGCGGCGACCTGCTGGTGGCGCCGGTGTTCTCCGCCGAGGGCGAGGTCGAGTATTACGTGCCCGAGGGCGAGTGGCGCCGGCTGAGTGACGGAGAGGCCGTGCACGGGCCCGCATGGCGGCGCGAGGTGCACGGCTTCGACTCCCTTCCGCTGCTCGTACGTCCGGGCGCGGTGCTGCCGGAGGGCGCGGTGGAGGACCGGCCCGACTACGACTTCGCCGACGGGGTGACCCTGCGCGTCTGCCCCGGCGCGGGGGCGTCGGAACCGGTGCGCACCGAGGTACCCGCTGCCGACGGCCGCCCGGCCGCGGTGTTCACCACGCGGCGCGAGGGCGGGGCGGTCGTGGTCGAGGCCGAGTCCGGCACCGCCGCCGCGTGGAACGTGCTCCTGGTCGGCGCCGGCGCCGGCGCGTCGGTGGAGGGCGCCCAGCGCGTGGTCGAGACGGCCGAGGGCCTGCGCGCCGAGTGCGCGCCGGGCTCCCGGCGGGTGCGGATCGGGTTGGGCTGACCGCTCGGCGCTGGGGGCGGCCGCACGGCACCGGTGCGGGGGCGGCGCCGTTCGGGGCGGCAGCGGGGCGGGGCGGGGTCGCCGCAAGGGCGGTCGCGGGGAACGCGCGGCCGCCCGCAGCCGTCCGATGGTGACCCGGGCGGCCCGGACCCGGACGGTCCGCTTCCGCCCGGAGCGGTGGCAGGATGTCCGCACCCCCAGACCCCGAAGCAGGAGGACGGCGACCGTGGTCGACGCGACCGGAAACAAGGCCTTCAGGCCGGGCAGGACACCCGGCGACTCCCGGTTCCGCCGCTGGTTCGCGGGTCCCCCCGGGTGGATCGTCGGCGGCGCCGCCGCGGCCAACGCGCTCGTCAGCCTGTGGACGTACTCGGCGCCGGGCGGCTACTTCCAGCCGCTGCTGGCGACGGCCTCGGTCTGGGTCCTGCTGCTGCTCGCCGTCGGCATCAAGGCGGTCATGCAGCCGGTCTTCGGCGTGCGGCACGGGCGCCCCCCGTGGCAGGACTGGGCGCGATGGGGAACCGTGCTGGGAATCATGGCCGCCACGGTGGCACTCACCCAGTCCGGCGCCTGCATGCGCGCAGGCACGGCGTGGGCACAGCCGGCGGTGGCCGCCTACGCCTCCGACCCCGCGGCGTCGGAGGCCCCCGACCGGTTCGGACCGTACAGCGTGCAGCAGGCCGGGGACCTCGGCGACCGGAAGGGCGCGCGCTTCCTGGTCGAGGGCGCGGGCTTCCTGAACGAGCGCGGCTTCGCCTACAGCCCCGACGGCCCCCCGACGGCCGGTGAGGAGGACTCCTACGAACACCTGAGCGGCCCCTGGTACACCTGGACCCGCAACGTGTGATCCGACGGCCGCCGGGCCGAATCGGCCCGGCCCGGCCCGGCTGCTGCGGAGGATGTTCACACATCGGCGGCCGAGGCCGACCGGGATCGTCTGAGCGCCAGCGCCAGGAGTGCGGCGACCCCGCATAGCACTCCCGCGCCGATCCAGACCGGCGTGTAGGAACCGACCAGCCCTCTGAACACGCCCCCGAGGAACGCCGCAGCCGCTGCGCCGAGGGCATGGGCCGCGCTGACCCAACCGAAGACGACCGTACCCTTGCTGTTTCCGTAGAACTCGCGGCACAACGCGATTGTGGGGGGCACGGTCGCGAGATCGAGTAATCCGTACACTACGACGAACACGACCATGGACACCTGAACAGTCGGTGCCATGAAAAGGGGGAGCAATACCAGGGACACCCCGCGCAGGGCGTAGTAGGCGGTGAGCAGCCATGGTGCGCTGGCGCGATCCGTGAGCCAGCCCGACGCGGTCGCACCGACGACATTGAAGACGCCCATTCCTGCAAGCAGCGCGGCAGCGACCGTGATGGGCATCCCGTTGTCGTGCGCGGCGGGGAGGAAATGGGTCATCATGATTCCATTGGTCGATGCGCCGCAGACACCGAATGTTCCTATCAGCAGCAGGAACGGCCGGGTTCTGATCGCTTCACCCAACACCAGGAGAGCGTGGCGCCCCGCACCCTCGGCGCGCGGCGGCGCCGGCGTGAATTCAGCGGCGCCGTACGCCTTCATCCCCAGGTTGCCCGGGTGATCGCGCAGAACCAGGCACACGAGGGGCACCAGGGCCAGGGCGGACAGCCCCACCGCCACCACCGATGATCGCCAGCCGAAATTCGTGACCAACCACGCCAGCAGCGGCAGCAATGCCATGCCGCCGAACATGCTCGCCGATGTGAGGACGCCGCTCACCATGCCGCGCCGGGCGACGAACCAGCGATTCGTGACGGTGGCCGCGAAGGTCAACGCCAGGGAGCCGGTTCCCAGTCCCACGAGGAGTCCCCAGCCGACCACCAACTGCCAGGAGGCGGTCATCAGGGTGGTCAGCGCTGCTCCGGCCGCCATGATCGTCAATGCGCCGGCGACCACCCGCTGGATTCCGACGCGGTCCATCAGTGCTGCCGCGAACGGGGCCGTCAATCCGTACAGCATGATGTTCACCGCGAACGCGAACCCGATCGTGCCGCGCGACCAGCCGAACTCCTGGCGGAGCGGATTAGTGAGCACGTCGGGCAGACCCGTGGACCATCCGCTCACGAGGATGACCAGTCCTGTGGTGGCGGCAACCCACCAGGCGCGGTGCACGCGGGGTCCGTCACGGCGCGCAGGCGAGCGCGGCTGCAGCGATGTCTGGCTCATACCGCCCATCCTCGGAAAGCACCCGATCCGCGCACGAGTGGCCTGCAGGCCAACATGTGTCATAATCCGGCCATGAGTGCCTTCCTGCACCCCGATCGGCACCGGATCGCCGTCCTCGTCCGCCAGGGCGTGCTGGCGATGGAGTTGAGCATCGTCCACCAACTCTTCTCGCAAGCGGCGGTGCCCGGGGGCGAGCGGCTGTATGAGGTCGTGACCTGCGCAGTGACCGCCGGCGGCGTGCGCACGACCGCCGACTTCGCGCTATCCGTCGCCCACGGGCCGGAGGCGCTCGCCGAGGCCGACACCGTGATCGTTCCGGCATCCGACGAGGACTACGGACCCGGCGCCGACGCACGACTGCCCGCACCTCTGGCTGCGGCCCTGGCGCGCATACCCGCTCATGCACGCATCGCGTCGATCTGCACCGGCGCGTTCGTCCTTGCGGGAGCGGGGCTGCTCGACGGCCGGAAGGCGACGACACATTGGAATTCAGCCGCGCGGTTCCGGCGCCTGTATCCAACCGTCGACATGGATCCGAATGTGTTCTACGTCGACGAGGGCACGGTATTGACCGCTGCGGGCGAGGCATCCGGGATCGACCTGTGCTTGCACATGATCCGCAAGGACCACGGGATCGCTGTCGCCAATGACGTGGCTCGCAGCGCTGTTGTGCCCGCCCACCGGGAAGGCGGCCAAGCACAGTTCATCAGGAGAACCGCGCCCGAACCGCAACGCTCGACCACCGGACGTGCGCGCGCTTGGGCGCTGGACCACCTCGATCGAGCGTTGACACTGCGCGACCTCGCGGCCCGGGAGACGATGAGCGTCCGCACCTTCACCCGCCGCTTCCGGAGCGAGATGGGGATATCTCCGCTTGAATGGCTGACCCAGCAGCGAATCGAACGAGCCCGGCGGCTGCTGGAGGAAACGGACCTGCCTGTCGATCGGGTGGCCGAGGACTCCGGATTCGGAACCACGGCCTCTCTGCGCCAGCACCTCCGGGCACAACTGGGTATGTCGCCGAGCGCCTATCGGAACACGTTCCACCCCTCTTACGACAGAGCTGGGCGGTAGGCCCGCACAGTGCTGCCTGCAGCACGACAGCCGCGGGTACGGCGGGCGTCCGCTTCGGCGACGACCTGCGTTCCTCGGCCGGCGTGCCCGCCGGCCCGCACTCAGCAGGTTCCCCGGTTCGATCCTGAGCACCGTCGATCGTGTAGCTATCGTATATGGAAATCGCTTTCCTTCACGATGGCTACAAGATCGGCGGGGAAGGCCGGCCGGGCGGGCGCGCGAACGCCCGCCCGGCACGCACTACCAGCCGTTGAGCAGCAGGTGGTTGGCCGCCAGCGCCACCGCCGCCTGCACGCCAAGCCACACCCGGTGGCCGCGCGCGGGCAGCAGCGCGGCGGCAGGCACCGCCCACACCACGAACGGCAGCCAGATCCGCTCGGTCTCGCCCTTGCTCATGCCCGACAGGTCGGCGGCGGCGATCGCCAGCAGGGCGGCCGTCGTCAGGATCACCAGGGCGTCGGTCCCCCGGGGTGGCCCGCGGCGCAGGCGTCCCGCCGCCGCCGGTGCGGCGAGCACCGCACGGCGCAGTCCGGCGATCGCCGCCGGCCCGGCGGTGACCACCACGATGGCCAGGTTCGCCCAGACCCAGTAGTAGTAGGGCCGCTTGCCGCCCACGCCCTGGAAGTACCGGGTCACGAGCAGGTCGTAGCCCTCCAGCCACCAGAACCCCGCGACGGTGAACGCGGCGGCGACCGCCGCGGCGCCGAGGACGGCCAGGGGCAGCGGGCGCAGGGTGCGGATACAGGCGACCACCGCGACGGCGAGGACGGCCATCAGGGTCAGGCCGTAGGACAGGTACAGCACCCAGCCCAGCACCAGTCCCGCGCCCAGCGCCGCGGCCCAGCGTGCGCCGGTGTGCGCCGCCGTCCCGGCGACGGCCAGCAGCGCCAGCCCCCAGGCGGCGACCGCGGCGAAGTAGCCGTCCGCCGAAGTGCCCACCCACATCGCGGCGGGCGCCAGCACGATGAACGGCGCGGCCAGGCGCGCCGGCTGCTCGGCGCCCAGGGCGCGCAGCGTGACCAGGATCGCCGCGGCGGCGGAGGTGCCGGCGACGATGCAGAACACACCGGCCCACGCCCCTCCGTCCAGGCCGACGCGGTCCAGCCCCACGAAGGTCAGCATGGCGCCGGGCGGGTGCCCGGCCACGTGGACCGTCCAGTTGTGCGGTACGTCGAGCAGGATGTAGTCGGTGAAGCCGCGCAGCGCCGCGCCGGGATCGTCCCAGCGGTCCATCGCATGGAGGTACTCGTATTTGCCGCTCAGGGTTTCGGCGATGCCCCGCTCCCAGCCGTCGATCAGGGCGAGCGCGAAGGTCCAGGCCGCCGCCGCGCCCCAGGCGCACCACACCAGCGCGCGCCAGGACAGCCGGGCCGCGACCGCGGGCCCCCAACCCGCGACCGCCACCGCGATCGCGAGTGCGGGCAGCGTTCCGGGGCCGACGTGCGGCATCCAGACGGAGTACAGCGGCTCCCAGTCGACGTAGAGCTTCTGCCCCATGCGCTCGATCAGCACGCCGACGACCGCGGCGGCGGCGAAGAACACCGCCGCGCCCACCGCCGTGGCGACGTCGGGGCGGGCCACCGCGGCGCCGGACGCGGGCCGCTGCGAACGGGCGGTACTCACGGCGCCTCCACGGGCGCCGGCTGCCGGTGCGCCCGGCCGCCGCGTGCCGGACGGCGTGCCCACAGCCGCCGAGGCGGCGCCGCAAACGTGCACCGGCCCGCGCCGGACGGCGCTCTCCGTGGCGCGTCGGGGCGGCGGTCCGCCGGGGCCGCGCCTAGGGTATGGGTCGGTGGCGGGGCGCCGGGCCGACCGGCCGGTTCCGGGTGGGCACGGCCGCACCCGCGGCACGGGGGGCCGGCGGGCCCCACCCGCGGCGAGAGCGCGCGGGCCGACGCGGGGGAGGCCGGTTTGGACGACAGCGGACACGGCGCAGGACCTCGTCGGAGGGACCCCGCGGCCCAAGTGCCGCCGCGCGGCGGCAGCAGCCCGCGGCCCGGCTCCGCAAAGCCCGCGGGCCTGCGCGGGCGCCTGGGATCGGCTGTGCGCGAGGGCCCGCCGGGCCCCTCACGTCCGGGGTTCTGGCGCAGCCCGCTGCGGGGCCCCTGGCTCACCTCCGTTCTCGGCCTCGTACTCCTGGCTGGGGTCGCGGTGGTGTTCACGACCGGCCTCCTCTCCTACGCCGCCTACAATCCCGACTTGTCGCCGGTCAACGACAAGACCCCCGACAAGGGGTTGCTCGGCTTCTACCTCTTCGACTGGCCGACGGAGCCGCGCTGGCTCTACCGGCTGACTCAGGGCCTGCACGTGACCCTCGGCATCGTGCTGGTCCCGGTGCTGCTGGCCAAGCTGTGGTCGGTGATCCCCAGACTGTTCGCCTGGCCGCCGGTGCGCTCCGCGGCGCATGCGCTGGAGCGGCTGTCCCTGCTGCTGCTCGTCGGCGGCGCGGTGTTCCAGTTCGCCACGGGCCTGCTCAACGTCCAGCTCACCTACCTGTTCCCCGGTTCCTTCTACCGACTGCACTTCTACGGCGCCTGGGTGTTCATCGCCGCGCTGGGCGTGCACGTCGCGCTGCGCCTGCGCGTGGTGGTCCGTGCTCTGAGCACACGCGGGCGCGACACGGGGCCGCTCTCGCCCGCCGCCCGCGCCTCGTCCGCGGTTTCGGGCGGCACCGGGCTGGAGGCGACGCGCCCGGCTCCGGCCACGGTGTCGCGGCGCGGTGCGCTGGCGATCGTGGGGCTGGGGTCGCTGACCCTGTTCGCGGTGACCGCCGGGCAGAGCATCGGCGGACCGCTGCGCCCGACGGCGCTGCTGGCGCCGCGCGGGCGCAATCCCGGTAGCGGCCCCAACGGCTTCCAGGTCAACAAGACCGCCGCGGCCGTCGGCGTCTCCCCCGGCGACATCGGCCCCGACTGGCGGTTGGCCGTACGCGGCGGCGGGCGCGAGCGTGTGCTGGACCGCGCGGAGCTGCTGGCGCTGGCCCAGCACAGTGCGGCGCTGCCTATCGCCTGCGTGGAGGGGTGGTCGACCGCTGACCAGGAGTGGAGCGGGGTGCGGCTGGCCGACCTCGCGGCGATGGTCGGCGCGCGGACCGCCGACGGCGGGCCACCGGGGGTCATGGTGGAGTCGGTGCAGCGCGAGGGAGCATTCCGCTCCGCCGCGCTGCGCGCCAACCAGGTGCGCGATCCCCGCTCGCTGCTGGCCCTTCGGGTCAACGGCGCCGACCTTTCGCCCGACCACGGATTCCCGGCGCGCGTGATCGTCCCGGCCAATCCGGGTGTGCACAACACGAAGTGGGTCGGCCGGCTGACGTTCGGCGGCCCGGCATGACCGGCGGCCGCCTGCGCAGCCGCTACGGCGGATCGGGGCTGCACCTGGTGCTGATGGTGTGCTCGCTGGCGCTCGCCGCCTACGCCGGGCTGCGCCTGCTGGCCGACGACCCCGTCGTGGCTGCGGTGTGGTTCGCGGGCGCCGCGCTGGCCCACGACCTGGTCCTGCTGCCGGCGTACTCCGCCCTGGACCGTGCCGCCCAGGCGGCCGCGGGTGTCCGCGGCCGCGGCGACGACGGGCGCGGCCCGCGGCCGTGGCTGAACCACGTGCGCGTGCCCGCCCTGCTCTCCGGGCTCCTGCTCCTGGTCTGGCTGCCGCTGATCTTCGGCTTGGCGGAAGAGTACGAGCAGGTCACGGGAATGCCCGGCGACGTCTTTGCGGGGCGCTGGCTGCTGGTCACGGCCGCCCTGTTCGGAGCTTCGGCGCTGCTGCTGGTGGGACGGGTCCTGGCCGCCCGGACCGGGCGCGGGGGCGGCCCGCTCCGCTGAGCCGCGCGGCACGGTCGGCCGCCGGGGCCTCATGCGGCCGCCCCGCAGCGGCGGAGGGCGGCGAAGCACCGGCTCTGCTGGTGCCACGTCTCGGCCACCTCCCACCCGGTGCCGCCGACCGCCGCGCCCAGGGCTCGCTGCCCCACGCGCGCCCACAGGAACGGGGCGCTGCACCGGCCGCGGCCGTCGCACACGTGCACCGCCATCCGCTCGTCGACGTCCTCGGCCGCGGCCTCCACCAGCAGAAGGCCGGGCGGGGCCACCACCTCGGCCAGGCGCGCGAGCAAGCGCTCGGGCGCTCCGCCGATGCCGATGTTGCCGTCCAGCAGAACCGCCGTGTCCCAGCTTCCCTCGCCCGGCAGCCGGTCGAAAACGCTGCGGCACAGTGCCCGGCCGCCGGCGGCGCGGGTGCGGCGCACGGCGTCGGGGTGGACGTCCACGCCCAGGGCCCGGTGCCCGCGACCGGCGAGGTCGGCCACGATCCGCCCCGGCCCGCAGCCGACGTCGAGCACCGCGCCCAGGCACCGCCGCAGGACCGAGGCGTCCGCCGCGTCGGGCAGAGCGCACCAGCGCTCGATCTCCAGTGGCAGCGCGCGTCCGTCCGCGCAGCGAAGGAAGAGCGGACCGCGCCCGCTCTCCAGTGCCCGGGAGTAGGGGTCGCCCGTGCGGACCGCGGAGGCCCTGCGCGCGGCGCCCACGCCCGCCATCAGGCACCTTCCGGGCGGTTGCGCCGCCAGGCCTCGGCGAACCGGCCGCCGGGGGCGGCGCGGGCGACGCGGGCGGCGGACTCGGGGGTGTCGGCGTCGACCAGCCGGGGCAGGTCGCGCACCCGCAGGCCGGCCCGCACCAGCCGGTCGCGCTGGATCGCGCCGGTGCGCTCGGTGGACATCGGCACGCCGCGCAGCAGCCGCGGGTCGGGGCGGGCCATGCCCAGCGCCCAGAACCCGCCGTCCTCGGCGGGGCCGAACCACGCGTCGGCGTCCTGCCAGGCGTCGGCCGCAAGCGCCGGCGCCAGCACGGCCGGGGTGGCCTGCGGGGTGTCCATACCGATCAGCAGCGTGGGACCCGTGCAGGCGGCGAATGCGGCGGCGAGCCGCTCGTCCAGGCCGCCGCTCGCTTGGGCGACGACCTCGAAGCCGTGGTCGGGCAGCCACGGCCCCGGTTCGCCGCTGAGCACGAGCACTCGGCGGCGGGCGGGCGCGGCCAGGACCGCGTCGAGAGTGTCGGCGAGGGCAGCGGCGGCCAGCTCGGCGGCCGCCTCTGCACCGAAGGCGGGTGCCAAGCGCGTCTTGGCCCGCCCCGGCACCGGCTCCTTGGCGATGACCAGCAGCGCCGTCGGGCCCGTGGGCGCGCGGCGCTCCGCCGTGCGCGGGGTGGGCGTGCGCTGTGCGGACTCCGCCGGGCCGGGCCCGGCCTCCGCGGCGGCGGTGTCGCGGCGGCCGCCGACCGGGCCGGTCATCGGATCCCCTCCGACGGTGTGCGCAGGACCGCGCGCATGTCGCGAACCGCCGTCCAGGTGCCCCGCCAGGTGCCGGTGACCTTGGAGCGCCCGCTGCGCGGGGTGTAGGGGACGTCGACCTCGCTGATACGCCAGCCCGCGTCGGCGGCGCGCACCACCATCTGCAGCGGGTAGCCCGAGCGGCGGTCGGTCAGGGCGAGGTCGAGCAGGGCGGTGCGCCGGGCGGCGCGCAGCGGTCCGATGTCGCCCAGGCGCACGCCGGTGCGCCGCCGCAGCATCCGCACCACGGCGGCGTTGCCCGCCCGCGCGTGGGGGGGCCAGGCGCCGCGGGCGGTGGGGCGGCGCCGGCCCACGACCAGGTCGGCCGCGCCACTGCGCACCGAATCGACCATGGGCACCAGCAGCGCGGGGTCCAGGGACCCGTCGCAGTCGCAGAAGCAGACGAACTCCGCGTCGGCAGCGCGAAGGCCCGCGTGGCAGGCCGCACCGAAGCCGGTCCGGGTCTCGGTGACGATCCGTGCGCCCAGCCGCGCCGCGATGTCGGCGGAGCCGTCGGTGGAGCCGTTGTCGACGACGATCGCGCGCCATCCGGCGGGGATGCGGTCCAGCACCCACGGAAGGGCCGCGGCCTCGTCCAGGCACGGCAGCACCACGTCGGCCGGCGGAGACCCGCGGCCGGTCGGTTCCCCTGTCGACGCTGCCCGCTCCGACCCGTCGCGCGGCTCGCCTTCGCCCATGGCACCTCCTGCGCCGACCCGACGGGGGCTCTCCCCGCCGCCACCTTCGATTACGAAGAGTCAATTTCCGTGCACTCTTCGTTCTCTATCACTCCTCGCCATGCCCGGGGCGCCGTGTCGGTCCCCCGGGGCACAACGGTTCTTCGGAGCCGCCGACCGCGGAGCGACTCGGCGCGGTCGAAAAAACTCCGGCGCGCGGCGCGGCGCGGCGCCTCGGCGAACTCCGCCATCCCCTCGTCGAAGCCCACCCGCGGGCGCCAGCCCAGTTCGTCCATGAGCCGTCGGGAGGAGGCGGTGATGTGGCGGACGTCGCCGAGGCGGTACTCGCCGGTGACGCGGGGGGACGGCCCGCCGTGCGCACGGGCGAGCGCCTCGGCCATCTCGCCGACGGTGTGCGGGGTGCCGCTGCCGGCGTTGTAGGCCCGGAGGGTGCCGGCCTCGCGGTCGGCGACGGCGTCGAGCGCGGCCGTATTGGCGCCCGCGATGTCGCGCACGTGGACGAAGTCGCGCCGCTGGCGTCCGTCCTCGAAGACGGCGGGCGCTTCGCCGCGCGCCAGCGCCGAGCGGAAGAAGGAGGCCACACCGGCGTAGGGGGTGTCGCGGGGCATGCCGGGACCGTAGACGTTGTGGTAGCGCAGCGAAACGGCGCGCCCGCCGGTCGAGCGGGCCCACGCGGCGGCGAGGTGCTCCTGGGCGAGCTTGGTGGCGGCGTAGACGCTGCGCGGGTCGGCGGGCGCGTCCTCTCCCACCGTGCCGGGCTCCAGTGCGGCACCGCACTGCGGGCACGGCGGCTCGAACCGCCCTGCGTCCAGGTCGGCCGGGCGGCGCGGCCCGGGGCCGGCGTCGCCGTGCTCGGGACAGGTGTAGCGGCCCTCGCCGTAGACCACCATCGACCCGGCCAGCACCAGGCGGCCGGTCCCGGCGCGCGCCATCGCCGCCAGCAGCACGGCGGTTCCCAGGTCGTTCACGCCGACGTAGTCGGGCGCGTCGCCGAAGTCCGGCGACAGCCCCACCATCGCCGCCTGGTGGCACACCGCGTCGACGCCGCGCAGTGCCGCCTCAACCCCCGCCGCGTCGCGGACATCGCACCGGACGGCCTCGCCCGGCCCCTCCGGCGGAGGTTGCGTGTCCAGCACGACAGGCTCGTGCCCGGCCCGCGCAAGCGCGGCGACGACGTGTGATCCGATGAACCCGGCTCCGCCGGTGACGAGAATGCGCATCCCGGAAAGCTATCCGCCGTCGCCCCCGCACGGGACCGAACCCCGCCGATCTTGTAGCCATCGTGAAGGAAAACGATTTCCGTTTGCGATAGCTACAAGATCGGCGGGGTGTGAGCGCGAGGAGTTCCTCGCCGACTACGCCGACCACATCATCGAGCAGCTACTCGGCCTGAGCCGCGGGGGCGCCGAGCTCGGTGGAGACGCGGGCGGCGACCTCGGCGACCTGCGGCCCCAACTCGCGCACCCGCGCCGGAGGAAGGCGGCTGACCAGCGCCGAGACGCTGATGGCCGCGATCGGGTCGCGGTTGTGGTCGAAGACCGGCGCCGCCACGCAGCGCACCTCGGGCTCGTTCTCCCGGTCGTCGATGGCGTAGCCGCGCGCGCGGACCCTGCGCAGCTCCCCGTGGAAGAGCGCGGGGTCGGTGACGGTGTGCTCGGTGACCGGGGCGAGGCCGCCGGCGAGGACGTCGGCGACCAGGTCGGCCGGGGAGAACGCGAGGATCGCCTTGCCCACCGCCGTGCAGTAGGCGGGCATCCTGGCGCCGATGCGCGAGGCCATCCGGACGGTCGTGGTGTTCTCCACCTTGTCGGCGTAGACGACGTCGTGCCCGTCCGCCAGCACCAGGTGGCAGGTGTGGCCGGTGCGGCGCATCAGGCCGCGCAGGTGGTCGGAGGCGACCGAGCGCAGGTCGAGCTGGTCCAGGTAGGCCTGCCACAGCGCGAGGGCGCCCGGCCCCAGCCGGAAGCGGCCGGTAGCGCTGTCGCGGTGCAGCAGCCCCGCCTCCTGCAACGGGGCCGCCAGGCGCAGGACCGAGCTCTTGTTGATGCCCACGGCTTCGGCGAGCTGGGTGAGGGTCGCGCCGCCGCCCGCTGAGGGCAGCGTGCGGACGAACTCCACGATCGCCAGCCCGCGGCGCAGGGAGACCGAGGCGTTGCGCCTCGGCGCGGGCTCGGCGTTCACCCCTTCACCGCACCTCCCAGGCCCGACGCCAGGCGGCGCTGCACGAACAGGAAGAAGACCAGGACGGGCAGGGTCATCAGGACCGAACCCGCCATGATGGCGCCCCAGTCGTTCTCATCGGGGCGGAAGAAGGACAGCAGCGCCACGGGCAGCGTCTGGTTCTCCTGCGCGGAGATGATGAAGGTGGTCGCGAACAGGAAGTCGTTCCAGGTCATGATGAACGCGAAGATACTGGTGGCCACCACCCCCGGCGCGGTCAGCGGGAACAGCACCCGGCGCACGAACGTGAAGCTGCCGGCCCCGTCCAGCCAGGCCGCCTCCTCAAGCTCGCGGGGCACCGCCGCGACGAAACCGCGCAGCATCCAGATCGCCAGAGGGATCGCGAAGGCGGTGTGCACGAGCACGAGCGAACCCAGGTGGTTGAGGCCCAACTGGGGGACGGACTGGCCGATGCCGCGCATGAGGAAGAACAGCGGGATGGTCAGCGCCTCGACCGGGACCATCTGCGCGACGAGCACCATGACCAGCAGCGTAGCGCGCGAGCGGAACCTGTAGCGGGTCAGGGCGACGGCGGCGAGGAAGGCGCACAGCGTCGAGAGGACCACCACCGCGGCGGCCACTCCGAGGCTGTTGAGGAGGTAGCGACCGAAGTCCTCCACCAGCAGGACGCGGCGGAAGGACTCCAGGGTGGGGGTCAGAGTGAACGGGGCCGGGTCGCCGGCCTCCAGGTCGGCGCGGGGTTTGAGGGCCGATAGCAGCATCCAGTACAGCGGGAACGCCACCACCAGCGCCACCGCCAGTCCCGCGGCGTCGGTACGCAGCCGGCGGAGCATCACAGCACCTCCCCTTGGCGGCGCAGGGCGCGCAGGTAGACGAGGGAGATCATCAGCAGCAGGGCGGTGGTGACCACGCCGATCGCCGAGCCCAGGCCGTACTGGCCCGAGGCGAACGCCTGCTGGTAGGCGTACACGTTGAGCACCAGGTTCTGTCCAGCGATCCCGCCGCCTCCGGTCATGATGTAGATCTGCGTGAAGATCTTGAAGTCCCAGATGATCGACTGGACGGTCACGACCGCCATCGCCGGGCGCAGCATCGGGAGCATGACGCTGAGCGCGACGCGGGCGGTCGAAGCGCCGTCGAGCCGCGCCGCCTCGATCACCTCGCCGGGGATCGAGCGGATCCCGGCGTAAAGCGTGACCATGACGAAGGGGAACGAGCACCACACCACCTGGCTGAGGACCAGGCCGAAGGCCGACCACTTGGTGTAGGTCCAGGAGTGCCCCTCGAAGCCGGTCAGACCGAGGGCGGCCAGGGCCTGGTTGACCGGCCCCAGCGAGGGGTCGAAGAGGAACAGCCACACGGCGCTCCCGGTGACCGCGGGGGTGGCCCAGGCGCCCAGCGCGGCGAGGAAGAGCAGGGTCCGCACCCACGCCGACAGGCGGGTGGCCAGCACGGCCAGGCATCCGCCGACGGCGATGGTCCCCGTGACGCAGGCGCCGGCGAAGACGACCGTGTTGCCGAGCACCTCCCAGAACTGCGGGTCGCCCAGCAGGGTGCGGTAGTTCTCCCAGCCGCTGAAGCGCAGCGGCTGGGCCCCGGTGACCTGCGGCTGGCGGTAGTCGTAGAAGGAGACGAGGACGAGCTGGTACAGGGGGTAGACCAGCAGCGCGCCCAGCACGGCCAGTGCGGGGACCAGGTACGCCCACGGCTCCAGGCGGCCGCCCCGGCGCAGCCGGGCGAAGGCGCGCCCGGCCGCGCGGAGCGGCGGTGCGGGGGTGGCCATGCGATCCGGTCACTCCCCGCCGAAGGACTCGTCGAGCGAGGCGGCGGCGTCGCCGGCCGCCTTGTCGACGGACGCGTCGCCGGAGGCGACCCGCTGCACCATGGTGGGCAGCACCCCTTCGGCGTCGATGCTCGCCCATGCGCCGGTGACGGGCACGAAGCGGGTACCCGACTCCAGCGTCTCGACGAAGGGCGCGATGTCCTCGTCGGACGCGGCGACATCGCTCTGCACGCCGCCGAGCGTGGGCAGGTTGCCCATCGCCTCGTACATCGCCCGCTGGTACTTCTTGCCGGCGAGGAGCTGCACGAACTCCACCGACAGGGTGCGGTGGTCGGTACCGGCGAGCACGCCGAGGTTGTTGCCGCCGGCGAAGGCGGGCGCGACGGAGCCGGGCTCGGTGCCCGGCAGCGGGATGACGGCGGTGTCGTCGGCGACCTCGCCGGCTTCGACGGCGTTGAGGTTGAAGTTGCCGCCGACGGTCATCGCGGCCTCGCCGGCGATGAAGTTCTGCACGCTCTCGTTCCCGGTCATCTGGGCGCAGGTCTGCGGCGGGCAGACGTCCTTCGACAGCACCTGGGAGTACAGCTCCAGTCCCGCCTTGGCCTCGGCGGAGTCGACGGCGGCGGTGTAGGAGCCGCCCTCCTGCACGGCGATGTCGCCGCCGTGGGCCCAGATGAAGGGCATGAAGCCGTAGGTGTAGGCGCCGCCACTGGAGAGGCCGAGCATGTCGGGCTTCTCCTCGCGCACCGTCCGCCCGGCCTCGACGACCTCCTCCAGGGTGCGCGGGGTGTCGATGCCCAGGTCCTCGAACACGTTGGTGCGGTAGAACAGGGCGCGCACGCCGAGGAACCACGGCACGCCGTAGGTGCCGCCGTCCACTTGGGCGGTGGCGGCGACGTCGTCGGAGATCTGCTCGCCGGGTTTCCAGTCGGCGAGCTCGTCGGAGATGTCGGCGAACCCGCCGGCCTCGACGTAGCCGGCGAGGTCGGTGTTGCCGTACTCGGCGACGTCGGGGGCCGAGGAGGGGTCGTTGAAGGCGCCCTGGAAGCGTTCGGCGCGGGAGTCGACGGGGATGTACTGGATCTCGACCTGCACACCCTCGTGGGCGGCCTCGAACTCCGCGACGGCGTCGTCGACGACCTTCTCCTTGGGGTCCTGGTCGACCTCGGAGAACAGCCAGACGCGCAGGGTGCCCTCCATGCTGTCTTCGCCGGTTCCGGCGCTGTCGGTCTGGGCGGGGGCGCACGCGGCCAGCAGCACGGCGAGCCCGAGCAGGGCGCCGGCGCGCAGGGGGCGGCGGTATCTCATGGCAACTCCTTCGCCTGGGGGCGGGCGGCGGACGGGGGGCGGACGGTCGCGGTCTATACCGGACTGGACCGTTGATCACCAGAACTTAGGCAGGCGGCCGGGGCGGGCTGAAGAGAGGCGGGCCAAGGTTGTGCACAGCACAACGGTCGGGCGTCTATGCGCCACGCCGGGTCGCGCCGGCGCAACGTCCGGCGACGGCCGGCTCCGGCCCGGCGTTGGCCCGAGCGGGGACGGGGCGGCATACTTGCCGCAGCCGCCCGGCGGTACGCACCCGCCGAAGCCGGGCGGTGTGCACGTCGGACGGCGAAGGGCGGGCGGATGCGATGACGGCGGTCGGCGCGGCGTCGGCGATCGGGCGTGCGCACTGGGGAGGTTCGTTCCGGCCCTACCAGAGCGACCTGCTGGAGCGGCTTCGCAGGCGGTGGAGTTCGGGCGCCAGCCGCGCATGGGTGGTACTGCCGCCCGGCGCCGGTAAGACGCTCGTTGGGCTGGAGGCGGCCCGCGAGCTGGGTTCCCGCGTCGTGGTGCTGACGCCCAACACCGCCATCCAGGGCCAGTGGATCTCCCACTGGCGCGCGTTCGAACGGCCGGACGGCGCCGCGGCGGGCGCCTCGCGCGCCCTGGAGGACGCCGTCAACGTCCTCACCTACCAGTCGCTGGCCGTCTTCGACCCCGAGCAGGAGAACGACGAGCACGGAGCCGCGCGCCCGCTGCTCCAGCGCCTGCACCCCAACGGTGCGGCGCTGGTGGAAGCGCTGCACGGCGCCGGGCCGCTGACCGTGGTGCTCGACGAGTGCCACCACCTGCTGCAGGTCTGGGGGCGCCTCCTCGCCGAGGTCCTGGCCGAGCTGGACGACGCCCGCGTCATCGGCCTGACCGGGACGCCGCCCGCGTCGCTCACCCGGACCGAGTCCGACCTCGTCGGCGAACTGTTCGGCGAGGTCCTGCAGGGCGCGTCGATCCCGGCGCTGGTGCGCGGCGGGTACCTGGCGCCGTTCGACGAGCTGGCCTGGCTGACCGAGCCCACCCGGGTGGAGCGCGACTACCTGGCCGACAGCGGACTGCGCTTCAGCGAGCTGTGCACCGATCTGCTCGCGCCGGGGTTCGCCGAGACCGGGTTCCTGGACTGGCTCCGGCTGCGCTTCCACGAGCGCACCGACGCCGATGCGGGCGCGGACGCCGACGCGGGCGGGCGGGTCGCCTGGTCGCGCCTCGCCGGACGCGAGCCCGACCTCACCGACGCCGTGCTGCGGCTGCACCACGCCGGGCTCGCTCCCCTGCCGCCCGAGGCGCGCATGCTGGAGCGCCACCGGCGCCCGCCGCGCGTGGCGGACTGGATGGCGCTGCTGGACGACTACGTGCGCAACTGCCTGCTGCCCGCCGCGGACCGGGACGGCGGCGCCGAGCCGGTCGAGCGCATCCGGGCGGCGCTGCCCGCCGTCGGCCACCGACTCACACGCCGCGGGCTGCGGGCGGGCCGCTCGCCCGTGGACCGCGTCCTGGCGCGCAGTGCGGCCAAGGCGCGCGCGGCCGTCGAGATCACCGCCGCCGAGTCGGCGTCGCTGGGCGAGCGGATGCGCGCCCTCGTGCTGTGCGACCACGAGCGCGCGGGCGCGCGGCCGTCGGCCCGGCTGCGCGGCGTGCTGGCCGAGGAGGCGGGCTCGGCCTGGGAGTGCCTGGAGCTGATGTGCGGCGACGAGCGCACCCGCGGGCTCGGGCCGATGCTGGTCACCGGGCGCACTCTCGCGGCCGCGCCGGCGACCGCCGCGGGCTTCGCGGCCTGGGCGGCCGAGCGGCTTCCCGGCTGCGCTGCGGAGGCGCAGGGCGGTACCGGGGGCGGCGGCGCGAACGCGGGCGGGACGGGCCGCCCGGTGCGCATCGAGGGGTCGTGGACGCCGCGCGCACGGGTGCGGCTGGTCACCGAGTACTTCGAGCAGGGCCGATGCGGTGTCCTGGTCGGCACCCGCGGCATGCTCGGCGAGGGTTGGGACGCCCGACGCGTCAACACGGTCGTGGACCTGACCACGGCCACCACTCCTACAGCGGTCGTGCAGGGTCGGGGGCGCGCCCTGCGCACCGACCCGGACTGGCCCGAGAAGACCGCCCATACCTGGACGGTCGTATGCGTCAGCGCCGATCACCCCAACGGAGACGCCGACTGGGACCGGTTCGTCCGCAAGCACGAGGGCTACCTGGGTGTGGACGCCGAAGGCGAGGTGACCGGCGGCGTCGCCCACGTGGACGCGGCGTTCTCTCCGTACGCGCCGCCCGCGGCCGCGGAGTTCGACGCGGTCAACGCCCGCATGCTCGCCCGGGCCGAGGACCGCGCCGACGCGCGGGAGCGCTGGAGGATCGGCGCCCCCTATGAGGACCTGCTGCTGCCTACCCTGCGGGTGACCGGCGGCGGCTCCCCTCGGCCGCTTCAGGCACCGTCCGCGGTGCCCGCCCCGGCGGGGATCGCCGCCGAAAGGCCGGGGCGCGCAGCGGGGCCCGCCTCGCTCGCAGCGGGGGCCGCGGCGGCGCTGGCGGCATGCGCGCTGCTCCTGGCACTACCGCCCGCGGTCGTGGTGGCGCTGGCCGCGGCCGCGGCCGTCGCCGCCGAACGCTGGACGGCGCGCCGCCTGCGCGTGCGAACCGCGGCCCGGCTGGTGGCCGAGGCGGCCGCGGTCCCCGACGTCGAGCGCTTCGGCCGCGCGGTCGCCGACGCGCTCGCCGGCGCCGGCCACTCACCGGTGGGTTCGGCGGGGATGCGCCTGCACGTCGACTCCGACGGCGCCTACCGGCTGACCCTGGCCGACGGGGGGACCGACGCGGCCGAGCACTTCCGCGACGCCCTGGACGACGTGCTCTCTCCGCTGGTGGGCACCCCGCGCTACATCGTTCCGCGCTACCGGCTGGACGCCCCCGGCGATCCGGGCTCCGAGCGGGCCGCGGCCGCGGCGTGGCTGGATGCCTCCTCGGCGCCGAACCCGGCCGTGTACCACGCCGTCCCCGCTCTGCTGGCCCGCAACAGGACCGGGGCCAGGGCGTTCGCCCGCGCGTGGAACCGGTGGGTCTCGGCGGGCGAGGCCCACTACACCGCCGACTCCCCCGGCGCCGGCCTGCTGCGCGAGCACTACGGAACCGACCCGAGCGGGCTGACCACCGCGAGCCGCCTGACCTGGTGCTGAACCGGAGGGCCGCGGGTCGCGGCGGCGCCCTTCAGCGGACGGCTGCCCGCACGACGTCGCCACCCCACGCCGACAGCCGCCGCCCGAGGTCGGCGTCGCCGCCGAGCACGTGCGTGCTGAAGGCGTCGCGCTCATGCGCCAGCACGGCCTGCTCCCACACGCAGGGGGCCAGCCCTTGCCGTCCGGGCCGCAACCGGTCCGGTTCGCCGGGCGGGCCCACGAATACGGCCAAGTCGGACATGTAGCCTTCGATCCACGTGTGGACGAGGACGTAGTCGCCGTCGCCGCCCGCGTGCACGAGCAGCACCGCGAGCCCCAGGGAGCCGCGGGCGCGGCCCGACGCCAGGTGGCCCGCCGCGAGCGCCTGCGCGGCGTGCTCCTCCCTCTCGGAGACGGCGCGCCCGGGGGCCTCGATCGCATACGCCTTGACCAGATGCCCGGAGAGGTCGCGCGTCCACAGAGGACGCACGGAGCGGGAGTGGTGGCCTTCAGCGAGCGCGCGGAGTTCGTTCGAGGCCACGGACTCCGGAACTCTCTCGGGCGATGCCCGGGCGAAATCGGTCATGGTGCCATTGTGGACGCGGGCGCGAGCGCGTCCGCATCCGGGCGCCCGCCGGAGCACACTTTCCGCCGGTCGGCTAGGTTCGAGCCGTAGTGCGCCTCGACCGCGGGCGCGACGAGTGAATGGAGCGCCGTCATTCTGATCCTCTCCAACACCGAGGCCGGCAGCGTCGACGCCGACCGGCTGCGCGAGGCCGCGGCGGAGCTGGGGACCGAGGCCGAAGTGGTGTTCTGCTCCGGCTCCGGCGACCTGGACAAGGCGCTCGACACCGCCGACGGCCACGACACGCTCGTGGCCGCCGGCGGCGACGGCAGCCTGCACGCGCTCGCCAACGTGCTGCACCGGCGCGGAGAGCTCGGCGAGCGCACTGTGGGGCTGCTGCCGATGGGCACCGGCAACGACTTCGCCCGCACTCTGGGCATGCCGCTGGAGCCCTTCGCCGCGGCCGCGGCCCTTCGCGCCGCCTCCGAGCGCCCGCTCGACCTGATCGTCGACGACGCCGGCGAGATCACCGTGAACGCGGTGCACCTGGGCGTCGGCGCCGAGAGTACGCGCGCCGCGTCGAAGTGGAAGCGGCTGCTGGGACCGGCGAGCTTCCCGGTCGGGGGGGTGATCGCCGGCCTGGGGGCGCGCGGCTATCGGCTGCGGGTCGTGGCCGACGGCGAGGTGCTGATCGACACCGACCACAAGGCGCTGATGGTCGGCCTGGCCAACGGGCGCTACATCGGAGGCGGCACGGGGCGGCTGGCGCCCGACGCGCAGCTGGACGACGGCCTGCTCCACTTGACGGTCTCGCGGTCGCGCGGCTTCACCAAGCGCGCCGTACACGCCGTGCGCCTGCACCGCGGCACCCATCCGCTGGAGGTGGACGTCCACCACCGGCGGGTGCACCAGGTCACCGTCACCGGTGAGCGCTGCGCGGCCAGCGCCGACGGAGAGCTGAAGGAGAACGTCACCGGCCGCACCTGGCGCGTCCTCCCCGCCGCCTGGCGGTTCCTGGTCCCGCCCGCGGTGGAGCGCCCGGCGTAGCGGGCAGGCGCAGCAGGCCTCCGCGGAGGCGGGACCCGGCAGCGCCGGTCGGGCACCGGGCCGCCGGCGCCGCCGGGACTCACGAGCCCGACCGCGCGCCTACGGTTCGAACCGGTGCCGGGCGTTGGAACCCGCCGTCGGGCCGGTTGATCTCGGCCCAGACCTCGTCGAGGGAGAGGCCGAGCACATCGGCGATCGCCGCGATGGTCGGGAAGGCGGGCGTGGCTACGCGACCGGACTCGATCTTGCGGAGGGTCTCCGGTGAGACGCGTGCATCCAGCGCGGTGTCGAGCATCGAGCGCGCTCCCCTGGCTCGACGGAGGAGGGCGCCGAGGCGCTGCCCGCGCTCGACCTCTGCGTCCGTGAGCGGCAACCTGACCATGCCCCGAGTCTAGTACCGGGATAATATGGCCGGGATAGTTATTGGCAGCAGGAGATGGGCGCCGCATGATCGAGATCCTGAACCCCGCCGAACTGGCCCGAGCGAAGGACACAGGCGCCCTGGTCGCCGACATCCTGCAGACGCTGAAGCGGCGCAGCACGGTCGGCACGAACCTCCTGGACATCGACCGATGGACCGAGGCCATGATCGCCGAGGCCGGAGCACTGTCCTGTTACGTCGACTACGAGCCGTCCTTCGGACTCGGGCCGTTCGGCCACTACATCTGCACGGGCGTCAACGACGCCGTACTCCACGGGCGGCCCTACGACTACACGCTCGTCGACGGCGACCTGCTGACACTCGACCTCGCCGTATCCAAGAACGGAGTCGCCGCCGACTCCGCCGTCAGCTTCATCGTGGGAGAAGCGAGGCACCCCGAGAGCGTCGCGATGATCGGCGCGACCGAACGCGCGCTGGCCGCGGGGATCGCGGCCGCCGGGCCCGGGGCGCGCGTCGGCGACGTCTCCCATGCCATAGGCACGGTCCTCGGCGAGGCGGGGTACGAGATCAACACCGAGTTCGGAGGCCACGGCATCGGATCGACGATGCATCAGGACCCGCACGTCTCCAACACCGGAAGGCCGGGCCGCGGGCACAGACTGCGCCCCGGACTCCTGCTGGCGCTGGAGCCGTGGGTCATGGCGGACACGGCTGAACTCGTGACCGACGCCGACGGGTGGACGCTGCGCAGCGCGACGGGCTGCCGCACGGCCCACAGTGAGCACACGATCGCGGTAACCGACGACGGAGCCGAGATCCTGACGTTGCCGAAGCAGCCGCGGACCTGAGGTCGCAGCCGCCCTGGACCGTGGCGCGGGGCCTGCCGCACGCGCGAATCCGCGCCGGATTGGCCTACGATGATCGGAATTCTCCCCCTCGACGCCCGAATGAGGACTTCGATCATGACCGAGGACAGCGACGGCTGGCCGGACGCCCAGTGGCCGCCGCCGAGCATGGACTTCAGCAAGCCGACCATCGCGCGCGCCTACGACGCACTGCTCGGCGGCAAGGACAACTACGCCGCCGACCGGGCGCTGGCCGAGTTCGCCACCGAGAACATCCCGGGACTCCGGGAGTCGGCCTGGGAGAACCGCAAAGTGCTGGTGCGCGGCGTGCGTCACCTGGCGGCCGATGCGGGCGTCGACCAGTTCCTCGACCTCGGCAGCGGCCTGCCAACCGTGCAGAACACCCACCAGGTGGCCCAGGCGCACAACCCGGCGGCCCGGGTGGTCTACGTCGATATCGACCCGCTGGTCACGGTGCACGGGCAGGCGATCCTCGCCGACAACGACAGGACGCGGGTCTTCACCGGCGACGCGCGCGAACCCGCGGAGGTGCTGGGCCACCCCGAGACGCGCCGGCTGCTGGACTTCGACCGCCCGGTCGCGCTGATGCTGGTGGGGATGCTGCACTACCTCTCCCCCGAGGTCGCAGACGAGGTGGTCAGCGCCTATCGCGACGCGCTGGCGCCGGGCAGCTACCTGTTCGTCACCTCGCTGGTGGACACCGGGCTGCCGGCGCAGCAGGAGCTGGCCCGCATCACCCGGGAGAACCTGGAGGAGGGTTGGGCGCGGAGGCCCGAGGACATCGAGTACCACTTCGGCGATTTCGAACTCGTCGAACCGGGCCTCACCTACACCGCCCTGTGGCGCCCCGACGAACTCATCGACGCCAACAACCTCGAGCCCGGTGAGCAGCTGGGGATGGCAGGAATCGCGCTCAAGAAGAAGTGAATCGATAGGGAGGCGGGCCGGCAGACCCGCCTCCGAAGACTTCGTGTCATCGCGCCCGCTCACTCGGTAGGCGCCCGGATATTCAGCCTCAGCGGTGAGCGGCCTCGTATTCGGCGACGACCTCGGCGGGAATGCGCCCGCGGTCGTTTACCGACTTGCCGGCCTGCTTGGCCCAGGACCGGATCTCCGAGGCACGCTGACCGCCGCCCGCGGCTTTCCTGCGCCCCGGCCCCCGGCGGCCGGCCTGCGCGTGCTTGCGCGCCCCCTGCAAATACGGCGCCAGAACCTCGCGGAGCCTTTTCGCGTTGTCGGAACTGAGATCGATCCGGTAGCTCTTCCCGTCGATACCGAACTCGACCGACTCGTCGGCGCTACCGCCGTCCATGTCATCGACGAGCAGAACTTCAACCTTCCGAGACATGCCGTTACCTCGATCTTCTCAACCAGCGCCATTGGATTCGCATCTCCAGTAGCCACTATAGGAAATAACGGCGAAAAATCCAAACACGGGGAGAACTTTACCTTTGTTTCCCCCTCGCTTTTCGGGTATTCCCCCGAGGGCGGCGCGCGGCACCGGCACCGCCCGGGAGAGGGGCGCCGGAGGCGCCCTTCGCGGGGCCCGTTCGAGTGCGGACTTCGTCACACCGCCCGGTCGCGGCCGACGGGCGGACATATCCTGACAGGTCGGCGACGCGGCCGACCGGGGGCGCTGCCGCGGACGGGAGGGGTTCGCAATGGCCGCGCGGCGCGCCCGGCGGCCGCCGGGCGCGCAACGGCGCCTGCGATGCTGATGGACGACCCCCGGCACGGCCGCGCCGGCGCCGGGCACAGAACCGCTGAAGCAAGCGGTGTGATGATGGGAGAGGCATGGCGTTGACGTCCGAGCTGACCGGTGCCCCGCGGCCCCGTGCGGTGTTGTGGGACATGGACGGCACCCTGGTGGATTCCGAGCCGCTGTGGGGTGTCGCCTTGGACGAGGTGGCGGCGGAACTGGGCCGGCCGCTGACACCGCAGGTGCGCGAGGACATCACCGGCACCGACGACCGGACGACCATGCGCCTGCTGGCCCGCCATACCGGCACCGACGCCACCGATGCCGAACTGGAGACCCTGCGCCTGCGCATCGTGGCCCGGGTGGCCGGGCTGCTGGAGGCGCGGGTGCCCGTCTTGGAGGGAGCGCTGGAGGCGGTGCGGGGGCTGCGCGCCGCCGGGGTACCGCTCGCGCTGGTCACCTCGTCGCCGCGGCGGGTCGCCGAGATCTCACTCGCCGCACTCGACGGGGGCGCCTTCGACGCGGTGGTGACCGCCGAGGACGTCGACCGGCGCAAGCCCGATCCCGAGCCCTACCTGCTGGCCGCCCGGATTCTGGGCGTGGAGCCGCACGAGACGTGGGCGGTGGAGGACTCCCCCAGCGGCGCGCTTGCCGCCGAGAAGGCCGGCTGCCGGGTGCTACTGGCACCGGGCGCCTTGGCTGCGGCGCGCACGCCCGGACGGGTCGAGCTGGCCGCTCTGGCGGAGGTCCTGGCGGTGGGGTCCGACGGACCCGCCTGAGCGCCCCGCCCCGCCGCGGGCCGACACCGCGGCGCGGCCGGTACCGGCCGGCGGCCCCGGGAGGAGGTCCCCGGGTCCGGAACGGCCGGCCGGATCCCGCACGCGCCGCCCGGCTGGCTGTCAGCCGAACCCGTCGAGAACCTCCTGGGCCGTCAGGCAGCCGGCGGTGGTCAGGTCCAGGGCTGCCAGGGACGCCCGGTGCACGGCGGGGTCGGCCGCGGTGACGCAATCCGACACCGGGTGGACGGTGAAGCCGAGCTCGGTCCCGTGCCGGGCGGTCTGCTCGACGGTGAGGTCGGTGGCCACGCCGGTCAGCAGCAGGGTGTCGGCGCCGAGCTCGGCCAGCAGCCGGGGCAGGTCGCCGGAGAGCCCGGACAGCCGCTGGTTGTCAACGACGCGATCCCGTGCGCCGGACTCGACCATCTCCTCGATGATCGCGCTCCCGGGAGCATCGGGGCGGAAGCTCTCCTGCGCATCACCGACGGCGGCCATGAATGCGGTGTTGCGGACCAGGGCGCCCTCGTCCTCGGGGACGGTGAACCGGGTGAACACCACCGGCACGCCCCGCGCGCGGGCGGCGGCGTGGAAGCGCGACGCCCGCTCGACCACGCCGCTGGAGCGTACGGGCTCGCTGAGCATTCCGCCGAAGAACCCTTCGGGGCGGATGACGTTGACCTGCCAGTGCAGTGCGAGAACGGCGGTCCGTTCCGCTACCGGTTTCGTTGCCATGGCGCCGATCCTGCCACCCGCCCGCGGGGGACGGACCGCGGCCCCGGCATTGTCGCCTACGCCGCCCGCGCCGCCGCCGTCAGTCGGCGGACGCCGCCGGACCGTCCCGAGGCACGAGGTCGGCGTAGTCGGGGTGGCGCTCGATCCAGCTCTTCACGAAGGGGCACAGCGGCAGCACGCCGAGGCCGCGCCGGCGCACGTCGTCGAGGGCTCCGCGGACGAGCACGCCGCCCACGCCCTGACCCTCGTAGGCCGAATCGACCTCGGTGTGGGTGAACACGACGAGCCCGTCGGCGAGCCGGTACGCGGCGAATCCCGCGACGGCCTCGCCGGTACGGGCCTCGTAGCGCTTGTTCTCGGGCGCGTCGACCACCTGGATATCCACGTTCCTGACTCCTTTGCGTGCCTGGTCCGGTCCGCGGGCACGCGGCGCCCGCTGGACCGGATCCCTGCGGGGCCGCTGCTGCCCGCGCCTCCGCAGCCGGGCGGCCTCCTCGCCGGCGGCCGGGGGCGCGGATGCGCGCCGCAGCGCCGAGTCTGCCATCCGCCCGCCGGCGGCGGGGGCGCCGCGCCCGCCACCGTGCCGCACGGCCCCGTGTCGGGCAGCGAGGAGGCGAAAAGGGAGGCGCCGCCGCAGCGGCGCCTCCCGGCGGTCCCACCCCTCCTATGGGGCCGACGTCCCGCACCGCACCGTCCGAAGACGGTCAGTATGGGACCTACGCTCTTTACTTCCCCGAAAAATAATACATACGCATCAACGCCACCGCAGATCACTCGAAGCGCTCGATCCGGTCCCTGTCGCCATCCGGCCCATAGACCACCGGTGTGCGAGGCCGGCCGCCGAGATGCGCGCCGGTTGCGCAGGCGGGCGACCGGCCCCTCCACGAAACGCCGCCGCCCTCGGCGGAGCGGGCCCGCGCGGGGCGGGGGCGAGGCGGAAGCGGCGGCGCGGGACCGGCCTCAGCGGCGCCAGTCGGGGCGCTGGCTGCCGCGCGATGCTCTGCGGCCGCCTCCCTTGCCCTGCTTCTCGCGGATGCGCATCGTCAGCTTGATCGGACTGCCGTGGAAGCCGAACTCCTCACGCAGGCGCCGCTCGATGAAGCGGCGGTAGTTGTCCTCCAGGAACCCGGTCGTGAACAGCACGAAGTGCGGCGGCCGGGCGTCGGCCTGGGTCGCGAAGAGGATCTTTGGCTGCTTGCCGCCGCGCACGGGCGGCGGGGTGGCCGCCACCAGCTCCTTCAGCCAGCTGTTCAGCCGGCCCGTGGGGATGCGGGTGTCCCACCCGGCCAGGCTGGTCTCCAGCGCGGGCACCAGGCGTTCGGTGTGCCGCCCGGTGCGGGCGGAGATGTTGACGCGCGGCGCCCAGGAGACCCGGGAGAGCTGGCGGTCGATCTCCTTCTCCAGGTAGTAGCGCCGCTCCTCGTCGAGCGTGTCCCACTTGTTGAACGCCAGCACCAGGGCGCGGCCCGCCTCGACGACCTGCTCGACGACGCGGATGTCCTGTTCGGCGAGCGGCTCGCTGACGTCCATCAGCACCACGGCGACCTCGGACCGCTCCAGCGCCGTGGTGGTGCGCACCGTGGCGTAGTAGTCGGCGCCCTGCAGCGCGCGGAAGCGGCGGCGGATCCCTGCGGTGTCGACGAACGTCCACGGCCGCCCGCCCAGCTCCACGACCTCGTCGACGGAGTCGCGGGTGGTGCCCGCCTTCGCGTCGACGACCACGCGGTCCTCGCCCGCGATCCGGTTGAGCAGACTGGACTTGCCCACGTTGGGGCGACCGACCAGTGCGATCCGCCGCGGCGCGTCCTCGGGCTCCTCCTCGCGCTCGGGCGGGCCCTCGGGCAGTGCTCCGGCGACGGCGTCGAGCATGTCACCGGTTCCGCGCCCGTGCAGGGCGCTGACCGGGAAGGGCTCGCCCATGCCGAGGTTCCACAGCGCCAGGGCGTCGGGCTCCTGGAGCTCGCCGTCCACCTTGTTGGCGGCCAGCACGACGGGCTTTCCGGCCCGGCGCAGGGTCCGGGCCACCGCCTCGTCGGCGTCGGTGGCGCCCACGGTGGCGTCGACGACGAACAGGACCGCGTCGGCGGCCCGGGCGGCGTACTCGGCCTGGCGGGCGACCATCTCGGCCAGCCCGGAGACGCCCGTCTCCCAACCGCCGGTGTCGACCAGGGTGAACTCACGCGACTGCCAGTCGGCGTCGTAGGCGACGCGGTCGCGGGTGACGCCGGGGACGTCCTCGACCACCGCTTCGCGGCGCCCGAGGATACGGTTCACCAGCGAGGACTTGCCGACGTTGGGTCGGCCGACCACGGCGACCACCGGTTTGACCTCGACGTCCTCGTCGGGACCGTCCGGCGGGCCGTCGAGGGCGGGGTTGTGCTCACTCATCGCTTCCACTACTCCCGGTTTCGCCGCCCCGCGCGCCCAGGATCGCGTGCCGCGGAGCGGAATGACTGGCCGCGCCCGCACCGGGCACGGCGGAATCGTCGGCGGCAGCCGGACGGCCGCCGCCTGTCGTGCGGGGTTGCTCTGCCGACCGCGTACCCCCGCTGCGTGCACCCGGCCGGGTGCACGCAGCGGGGGCGGCGCAGGTGCCCGCGAACCGCCCGGCCCGGCGCCCGCACCGTGGGGCACGGATCCGCCGATCCGCGGACCCGGGACGCGCGGTCGGTCAGCGAGCGGCGGAGCCTTCGGCCTGCTTCTCGCCGGCCGTCTTCTTGGTGCCGGACCGGTCGGCGGCCCCGGCGGCCGCGACGGCGCGGTCGGTCAGTTCGAGCAGGATCGCCACGACCTCGTCGAGGCCCAGGCCGGTGGTCTCCAGCTCCAGGGCGTCGGCCGTCTGGGTCAGCGGCGAATCCGCGCGGCTGGAGTCGAGCAGGTCGCGCCGTGCGAGGTCGGCCTGGACGGCGGCGAGGTCGCTGCCGCTCAGCTCGCCGCTGCGCCGGTGCGCCCGGGCCTCGGCGCTGGCGGTCAGATAGATCTTGACCTTGGCGTCGGGGGCGACGACGGTGGTGATGTCGCGCCCCTCGACGACGATGCCTCCGGCTCGTTTGCGCGCCAGCGCGATGGTCTCGCGCTGCATCGCGACGAGCCGCTCCCGCACCGCGGGCACGGCGCTGACGGCGCTGACCCCGGCCGTCACCTCCTGCGTGCGGATCTCACGGGCGACGTCCCTTCCGTCCACGTGGACCGTGGGGGCGGCGGGGTCGGTGCCCATGTCGATGTCCGGGCGCCCGACCGCCTCCGCGACGGCTGCCGCGTCGTCGACGTCGACCCCGTGGTGCTGCATCCACCAGGTCATGGCCCGATACATCGCCCCGGTGTCGAGGTACCACAGGTCGCGCGCCGAGGCCACGCCCTTGGCCGTGCTGGACTTGCCCGACCCCGAGGGACCGTCGATGGCCACGACGACTCCCTCGGCGCTGCCCTGCGCGCTCACGTGGTGCTCTCCTCCGGGGTGTACTACATCCATCTCGTCTCAACCGCTCAGCCTACAGGCGCGGCGGCCCGCTCGGCACCGCCGCGCTGACGGCCCCGGGCGGGCGGACCCTCACGCGTGGACCGAGTAGCCGCGCTCGCGGAGCACGCGGGCCAGACGCTCGGCGGCCTCGGGGACCACGGAGAGCTGTGCCACGCCCATCGGGAGGCCGTAGGAGTGGTCCAGGCGCACGTCCTCGATGTTGACACCGGCCGCGCCGGCGGCCAGGAACAGCCGCCCCAGCGAGTCGGGTTCGTCGGGGATGAGCACCGGGACTACGGCGTACTCGGGTGTGCGGCCGCCGCCGTGCTTGCCGGGCACGCGCTCGCGCCCGCGCACGCCGCGCTCCAGCAGGCCGCCGACCGCCTCGGGCGGAGGGGCGGAGGAATCGGCTCCCCGGTCGCCGGCCTCGCGCAGGCCCGCGGCGCACGCGGACAGGTCCGCGGCGACGGCCTCCAGCACGTCGGCGACCGGGCCGCCGTTGTGGCCGAGAATCTCCCACCACAGCCGGGGGTCGCCTGCGGCGATGCGGGTGACGTCGCGCACGCCCTGCCCGGCCAGGGACAGCTCGGCCTCGTCGCCTTCGAGCAGGCGCGCCGCCACGGCGGCCGCCGCGACGTGCGGACCGTGGGAGACCAGCGCGACGGCGCGGTCGTGGGCGGCGGCACCCATCGGCACGGCTTGGGCGCCGCAGAGGCGGATCAGGTCCCGGACCGCCGAGACCGCGACGGGGTCGGCCTTGCCCGTGGGGCACAGCGCCCAGGAGCGCCCGAGGAACAGGTCGGCGCGGGCGGCGCTGGGTCCGCTGCGCTCACCGCCGCCCATCGGGTGGCCGGGGATGAACGTGGCCATGTCGCATCCGGCGCGCTCGGCGGCGGCGACGACGCCGTGCTTGACGCTGGCGGCGTCGGTGTAGACGTGGGCCAGGCCGCGATCCTGGGCGGCGCGCAGCACTTCGGGAACCGCGGAGGGAGGTGCGGCGATGACGGCGATGTCGGCGGGGCGGCCGGAGGCGTCCGCGTCCAGCGCCTCGCCGGCGCCCAGCTCGCACGCGAGGCGCAGGGTGGCGGGATCGGGGTCGCTGAGGGCGACCCGGGTGCCGTGCTCGCGCAGCGCGAGCGCGATCGAGGTGCCGATCAGCCCGGCGCCTACGACGACCGCCCGTTCGATCCTGCCCACGTCGCTCCCCGTCCGTTCGGCCGCGGCCCCTCCGGTGCCGCTGCGCACCTCACCGGCACTCTGCGTATCGCCCCAGGGTAGTCCACCCTGCGGCGGGGGCGCCGCCCCGCGGCGGCTCCCACCGCGCCCCCGCACCGCCGATCGTGTAGCCATGGTAAGGAAAACGATTTCCATTTACGATGGCCACACGATCGGCGGGGGTCGACCGCTGTGGGCGCTGGCGGCGGTGCTCACCCTCGCTACTGGGCGATGTCCAGGCGCAGCGCCTGCGCGCCGCGCAGATAGACGTGCTGGAGGTCGGCGCGCGGCCGCTCGGTTTCGATGTGGGCCATCAGGCGCACGACGCGGGGCAGCGCGCGGGGGACCGCGATCTCCGCAGCGCACATCAGGGGGACCTCGCTGAACCCGAGCTTGCGCGCCGCAAGCGCCGGGAACTCCGACGTCAGGTCGGGGGTCGAGGTGAACAGCACGCTGATCACGTCGTCGGTCGTCAACGCGTTGCGCCGGAGGACCTCCGACACCAGCTCGGCTGTGGCCTCCAGGACGTGGTCGCGCTCATCGGCATCGACCTGCACCGCGCCCCGGATCGCTCGTACTGCCACTTTCGCCCGTCCTTCTTCGTCGCCGTACGGCGGCCCGGCCGCGCCGGCGGGCGAGCCCTCCGGCGCGGCCGGGCCGCACGTGTCGTCCTCGTCAGAGTCCCGCGGTGGTGTACAGCTCGCTGACTTCCTCGGCCGTCAGAGCGCGCATCGTGCCCGCCTTGAGGGTCTTGATGCCGACCGGGCCGACCTGGGTGCGGGCCAGGTCGTAGACGGGGTGGCCTACGGCCTCCATCAGCCGCCGCACGATGTGCTTGCGGCCCTCGTGCAGCCTGACCTCGACCAGCGCCTGCGGCTCGCCGTTTTCCACGACGCGGAAGGAGTCGACCTCGACGGGGCCGTCCTCCAGCTCGACGCCGGCGCGCACCCCGCGGATCACCTCGCGCGGCACCGGGCCCGGCACCTTGGCGACGTAGGTCTTGACCACCTGGTAGCGGGGGTGGGTCAGCCGGTTGGCCAGCTCGCCGTCGTTGGTGAGCAGGATCAGGCCCTCGGTCTCGGTGTCCAGGCGCCCGACGTGGAACAGGCGCTCCTCGGTGCCGCCGGTGTAGTCGGCCAGCGTGGGCCGACCCTCGGGGTCGGCCATCGTGCTGACGACGCCGCGGGGCTTGTGCAGCGCGTAGTAGAGCTTGTCGGGCGAGACGACGACGCGCATGCCGTCGACCCTGATCTCGGAGTTGTCGGGGTCGACGCGCGCGCCGAACCGGCGCACGGTGTGGCCGTCGACGCTGACCCGCCCGGCCACGATCAGCTCCTCGCTGGCCCGCCGGCTGGCGACGCCCGCCTGGGCCAGCGCCTTCTGCAGCCGGATTCCGCCGGGGACGTCGGCGTAGGCGTCGCGGTCGTCGCCGGCGCTCTCCTCGTCGGCGGGGTCGAACTCCGAGCGCAGGGTGTTGAGCCTGGCGCGGGCGGCCGGCGAGAGGTCGCGCTCGGCGGCGCCTCCGCCGCGGGGCACGCCGCTGTCGCGGGAGTCGCGCGGCGCGGGGCGGTCGTTCGCCGAGCGGCCGCCTCCGCGCTCCTCGCGCCGGGTGTAGACGCGCGGGTCGCGCCGCTCGCCGCGGTTGGAGCCGCGGGACTCGCGGGAGTCACGCGAGTCGCGGGAGTCCCGCGCACCGCGCCCGGTCCCGCTCTTCTCGGCGCGCGCGCCGGAGCGCTGGGCGCGCTCGGCCTCGTTGCGCAGCACGGGGTCACGGTGGTTTGCACCGCCGTGCTGCTGACGACCCGGTCGCGCATCGCTCTGGCGCCCGCGGCGCTCGTCGGAGCCGCCGCGGGCAGCGCCGCCGCGGCCCGCGGCCTGGCCCTGCCCGCGCGGGGCGGAACCGCTGTCGCGGCGCCCGCCGTTCTCGGGCTTGCCGGCCTTGTCGGACCTGCTGCGGTTGTCGGGGTTTCGCTGGTCGCCGCCGCGCTCACCGCGCGGGGCCGACCGCCCGCGCTCCGCGCGGCGGTCGTCGGAGTCCCGCACACCGCGGGACCGGGAGTTCTTACGTGGCGTGTTCACCGGTGTCGTCAAAACCTTCGATGTCGTCAGGCAGGAAAGGGGCGAGGTCGGGAAGCTCGTCCAGGTCGCGCAGTCCGAGCCGCTCCAGGAAGTACCCGGTGGTGCGGTAGAGGTGCGCGCCCGACTCCGGGTCCTGCCCGGCCTCCTCGATGAGTCCCCTCAGTACGAGGGTACGCATAACACCGTCACAGTTCACACCGCGAACAGCGGAGACCCGGCCGCGCGAGACGGGCTGGCGGTAGGCCACTACGGCGACGGTCTCCAAGGCGGCCTGCGTGAGTTTGACCTCCTGGCCCTCCTTGAGGAAGTGCTCGACGACGTCGGCGCATTCCGGGCGGGTGTAGAAGCGCCATCCGTCGGCGACCCGGCGCAGGTCGAACCCGCGCCCCTGCTCGGTGTACTCGTCGGAGAGCCCGGTGAGGACCGCGGCGACCTCCTCGACCGAGCGGTCGAACGCCCGGGCGAGGTCGTACACGGGCACCGGCTGGTCCACGACCATGAGCACCGCTTCCAGGTCGCGCCGCAGCGCTGCGTCGCGCCCCTGCCCGCCGGGCGCCGCCTCCTCGCGCTCCCCCGGGCCGCCTTCGCCGGCCGGCCCGGTCCGCGCGGCCGAGGCGCGCTGCGCCGCCGACCGCGCGTTCGCGCCGGTCCCGGCCTCCTCGGCCGCGGGTGCGGTCCGGTCCTGCTCTGCCGCGCTCACGCTTCCTCCTCGCTGTCCTGTGCGGCCTGGTCGAACTCGTCGGAGACGTCGACCTCGCCCGCGAAGCTGCCGGTCCAGCTCACCGTCAGCTCGGCGAGCGGTTCGGGCTGGTCGAAGCCGACGCTGGCCGCGCGGTACAGCTCCAGCAGCGCCAGGAACCGCGCGACGACCTCGAAGGTACCCGTGCAGTCCGCGATCAGCTCGGCGAAGGTGAGCGTGCCGTGGTCCCGCAGCGCCTGCACCACGATCTCGGCCTGCTCGCGCACCGACGTGCGCGTCTGGTGGATGTGGGTGACCGGGACGCTCGGCGGCTCCTTGGGCGTGAAGACGCGCGCCGCCAGCATGGCGAACTCCTGCGGACCGAGCTTGATGAAGACGTCGGGGCGCGCGTCGGCGAAGCGGTCCTCCAGCGGGACCGCGCGCGAGAAGCGGCGCCCCTGCGCCGCGAGCCGCTCGGCCAGGAGGGCGGCGACCTCCTTGTATGCGCGGTACTGCAGCAGCCGCGCGAACAGCAGGTCGCGGGCCTCCAGCAGCGCGAGGTCGGCCTCGTCCTCGATCTCCCCCCGCGGCAGCAGCCGCGCCGCCTTCAGATCCAGCAGCGTGGCCGCCACCAGCAGGAAGTGGCTGGCCTGGTCCAGGTCCCAGGAGTCGCCGTGGGCCCGGATGTAGGCCATGAACTCGTCGGTGACCTTCGACAGGGACACCTCGGTGATGTCGAGCTTGTGCTTGGAGATCAGCCCCAGCAGCAGGTCGAAGGGTCCCTCGAAGTTGTCCAGGTGGACCTGGAACCCGCCGTCTGCGGCCTCCTCCTCAGTCGCCATGCGGCGGGTGCGTGTCAGGTCGGCTCATCGTCCCAGATTGCCACCGTCGCGGCGGTGGGCGGTTCAGTAGGTGTTCAGGCGCTGCACGAGCATGCTCGACTCCCCGTGCTCCTCGAAGTCGGCAAGCAGCACTGCCACGGCCTCCCGGACGATCCGCCCCCGGTCGGCGGCCAGCCCGTGGTTGCCGCGCAGCGTCAGCCGGGTCTGCTCCAGAGCGAGCAGCTCGGGGGCCGATATGTAGACGGTGATCTTCTCGTCGTGGCGCTGCCTGCCGCTGGGCCGCGGCGGGCTCGCCTGGGCCTCCCGCGGCGCAGGCGCCTGCGCCGGCGCGGGCCCGGCCCGGTCGGCCTCCGGCTGTCCCGGACTCGGCGGCTCCGCCGTGGCTGTGGAGCGTGCAGGCTCGGGGTCGACGGGGTCGGACGAGCGGAAGAACAGCTCGTCGGCCCCCGGCAGGGTCACGCGTGACCGCTGTTTGGCCACCGGGCCAGCACCTCCTTCGCGAGTCCGCGATAGGCGTTGGCACCGGCCGACGAGGTGTCGAACCGCGTTATCGGCTCACCCGCAACCGTGGCGTCGGGGAAGCGGATGGTGCGGTTGATGACGGTGCCGTAGACCTTGTCGCCGAATCCGTCGATGATGGTGGCCAGCACCTCGCGCGCGTGGAGCGTGCGCGGGTCGTACATGGTCCCCAGGAATCCGTCGATCACCAGGTCCTCGTTGAGCCGCTCCTGTACCTTCTGAATCGTGTCCATCAGCAGCGCGACGCCGCGCAGCGCGAAGAACTCGCACTCCAGCGGCACGATCACCCCGTCGGCCGCGGTGAGCGCGTTGACCGTGAGCAGCCCCAGCGAGGGCTGGCAGTCGATGAGCACGACATCGTAGTCGTCGATGACCGGGCGCAGGGCGCGCCCGAGCATCTGCTCACGCGCCACCTCCCCCACCAGCTGCACTTCGGCCGCGGACAGGTCGATGTTGCTCGGGATCAGGTCGAGACCGTCGATGTCGGTCTTGAGCAGGACGTCCTCGACGGCGACGTCGCGCTGCATGAGCAGGTTGTAGACGGTGAGCTCCAGCTCGCGCGGGTCGAGCCGCCCCAGGCCCACCGACAGCGCCCCCTGGGGGTCGAAGTCGACGAGCAGCACCCGTCTGCCGTACTCGGCTATCGCGGCGCCGAGGTTGATCGTCGTGGTGGTCTTACCGACTCCACCCTTCTGGTTACACAGTGCTACGATCCGTGCCGGGCCGTGGCTGTCCAGCGGCTCGGGCTCCGGATAGTCCGGCTTAGGTCTGTTCGCTTGCAGTTCGGCCCCCGTGCTGCGCGTTGCCCCCCATGGGTTGCTCGCCGGGGAGTCCGGCATGTCTTCGTCGATGGGCGCCCCCGGCCCCGCATCGTCGTACTCCGACCAGCTCACAACCCTTGACCTCCCTACGGACCGGCTTGTGCGGACGTCGCGGCGCCCGCAGACCCACCGGCCGTCGGAAAAACTCAATATGTCGACAGCGACCAGCTGTCGTGCCGCGACTCTAGAACTTCCGCGCACAATCATTCAACGCGACACTCTACGGGGTGGCGCAGCCGCCGCGTGCGCGAAGCGCCCGCCGCCGCGGCGGGGTCCTCACCGGACCGCATCGGCGCGGGGATGGCTGGCGGCGTAGACCTCGCGCAGCCGGTCGACGGTGACCATCGTGTAGACCTGCGTCGTGGTCACCGACGCGTGTCCCAGCAGCTCCTGCACCACGCGCACGTCGGCGCCGCCGTCGAGCAGGTGGGTGGCGAAGGAGTGGCGCAGCGTGTGCGGCGAGACGTCGCTCAGCCCCGCGCGCCCGGCGGCGGCGCGCAGCACCGCCCAGGCGCCCTGGCGGGTCAGCCGGCCGCCGCGGGCGTTGAGGAACAGCGCGGGTGCGCCGCGGCCGGACGCCGCCAGCACCGGGCGCGCGCGGACGAGGTAGGCGTCGAGGGCGCCGCGGGCGAACCGACCGACGGGCACCAGCCGCTCCTTGCCGCCCTTGCCGCGGAAGCGGACCGCCGCGACGCCGTCCTGGGGGCCGGATGCGTCGGACCCGGGGTCCTCGCCCGGTCGGGGATCGGCGGCGCCGACTGCGATGCTGGTGATGTCGCCGACGTCCAGGCCCACCGCCTCGGAGATGCGCGCGCCGGTGCCGTAGAGCAGCTCCAGCAGCGCGCGGTCGCGCAGGGCGCGAGGGTCGCCCTCGGCGGGCACGGCGCCCAGCAGGGACTCGATCGCCTCCAGCGACACGGCCTTGGGCAGCCGCCGCGCGGGGGTCGGCGGGCGCACGCCGCCGGCGGGGTCGGTCGCGGCCAGCCCTTCGCGCAGCGCGAAGCGGTGCAGCCCGCGCACGGCCACGACGGCGCGTCCGGCGGAGTTGCCGCCCAGCGGAGGGTGGTCGGCATCGCCCTCGCGCAAGCGGCGAAGGAACTCGGTGACGTTGTGCTCGGTGACCGCGGTCAGGGAGCCGACGCCGCACCCGGCCAGAAAGTCCAGGTACCGGCGCAGGTCGCGGCGGTAGGAGGAGAGGGTGTTGGCCGCCAACCCGCGCTCCACCGCCAGGTGGTCGAGGTAGCCGGTCAAAGCCGAGCGCAGCGCCGCCGCGGGCCGGGGGCGGGCGGAATCCTGTTCTGGGGCCACCGGGCGATCACCCGCCTTCCGCCGCGTCCGGGGGGTTTCGGGGGCGATCATGCCACACGGTGGGGACATCGGAGGCCCGACACGGCGATACCGCCAGCAACCCACGCGAGTAGACCACCGGCGACAAGCCGACCAATCGCGCCGATCCGGACACCGCTCCGGGTCCGGTCTCCCCCGGACCGCGGCCCGCGGAGCGCACCGCGGCCGAGGAAAGGCCTTTAGGAGCCGGTGCCGGCCGGCCGCAGTGCGGCGAATGAGCCGCGGGCCGCGCCGGCGGCGGCCAGCACGCCGACCACGGCGGCGCCGTTGCGCAGCCGCCCGGCCATGACCGCCTCGGCGGCCTCGTGCAGCGGCACCCACCGCAGCTCCATGTCGGTCTCCTCGTGCACGCGGTCGAAGCCGATCTCGTCCCCGTTCAGCCGGGTCAGTCCGCGGCCGAGGAAGACCTGGATGCGCTCACTGGAGAAGCCGGGCGTGGGAAAGAAGTCCGCCAGCTCGTACCAGTGCTCGGCGGCGAACCCGGCCTCCTCGCGCAGCTCCCGCCGCGCGGTGTCGAGCGGCGGCTCGCCCTCCTCGTCGCGGACGCCGGCGGGCAGCTCCCACAGCCGGTGCCCCACCGGGTGCCGGTACTGGCTGAGCATCAGCACACGCTCGTGCTCGTCGAGGGCGAGCGCGGCCACGGCACCCGGGTGGTCCAGGTACTCGCGGGCGACCACCTCGTCGCCGTCGGGGCCGGGCATGTGCACGGCGTCGACGCGCGTGGCGGTCTTCGCACCGCGGTAGAGCACCTCGCTGCGCTCGACCCGCCAGGCCTCGGGGCGGTCGGCCGGGGCGGCGCCGGTCTCGGCCGCGAACGGCGTGGGCTCACCCGTTGCCCGCATGCCGCTCACGCCTCCTCGGCGGCGTCGGCGGATCCGTGCACCGGAGCCGCGGCGGCCCTGTCCGCGGACTTCTCGACGTGCTCCAGAGCGGCCGAGATCAGGCCGCGAAACAGCGGGTTGGCGCGGGTGGGCCGCGAGCGCAGCTCGGGGTGGGCCTGGGTGGCGATGTAGAAGGGGTGCTCCTCGCGCGCGAGCTCCACGTACTCCACGAGGCGGCCGTCGGGAGAGAGCCCCGAGAAGACCATCCCGGCGTCCTCGAGACGGGTGCGGTAGGCGTTGCCGACTTCGTAGCGGTGCCGGTGGCGCTCCTGGGCGCGGGACTCGCCGTAGAGCTCGCGGGCGATGGAGCCTTCGGCCAGCTCCGCCGGGTACAGCCCCAGCCGCATGGTGCCACCCATGTCGCGCTCGCCGGCGACGACGTCGGTCTGATCGGCCATGGTCGAGATGACCGGATGCTCGGCCTTGTCGTCGAACTCGGCGCTGTTGGCGCCCGCCAGCCCGGCGGCGTTGCGGGCGTACTCGATCACCATGCACTGCAGGCCCAGGCAGATGCCCAGCAGCGGGATGCGCTCCTCGCGCGCGTAGCGGATCGCGCCGAGCTTGCCCTCGATGCCGCGCACCCCGAACCCGCCGGGGATCAGCACGCCGTCGGCGCCGCCCAGCTCGCGCTCGGCGCCCTCGGGCGAGGCGCAGTCGTCGCTGGCCACCCAGCGCAGGTGCACCCGGGTGTTCTCGGCGAACCCGCCGGCCCGCAGCGCCTCGGTCACCGACAGGTAGGCGTCGGGCAGGTCGATGTACTTGCCGACGAGCGCGATCGTGACCTCGTGGTCGGGCTGGTGCACGCGGCGCAGCAGGTTGTCCCACTCGGTCCAGTCGACGTCGCGGAAGGCCAGGCCCAGGCGGCGCACGACGTAGGCGTCCAGGCCCTCGCGGTGCAGCACCTTGGGGATGTCGTAGATCGAGGGGGCGTCGGGGGTGGAGACCACGCCGCCCTCGTCGACGTCGCACATCAGGCTGATCTTGCTCTTCAGGCTCTGCGGGATGGGCCGGTCGGAGCGGCAGACGATCGCGTCGGCCTGGATGCCGATGTTGCGCAGCGCGGCCACCGAGTGCTGGGTGGGCTTGGTCTTCAGCTCGCCCGAGGGGCCGAGGAAGGGCAGCAGCGAGACGTGCAGGAAGAAGCAGTTGTCGCGGCCGATCTCGTGGCGGATCTGGCGAACCGCCTCCAGGAACGGCTGGGACTCGATGTCGCCGACGGTGCCGCCGATCTCGGTGATGACCACGTCGACGTCGGCGGAGTCCATCGCGTAGATGCGCGCCTTGATCTCGTTGGTGATGTGCGGGATGACCTGCACGGTGTCGCCGAGATAGGCACCTTGGCGCTCTTTGGCGATGACGCTGGAGTAGACCTGGCCGGTGGTGACGTTGGCCGAGGCGGACAGCTCGGTGTCGAGGAAGCGCTCGTAGTGGCCAATGTCGAGGTCGGTCTCGGCCCCGTCGCCGGTGACGAACACCTCGCCGTGCTGGAACGGGTTCATCGTGCCCGGGTCGACGTTGAGGTAGGGGTCGAGCTTCTGCATGGTGACGCGGAGGCCACGCGACTTCAGCAGCCGTCCGAGGCTGGATGCGGTCAGGCCCTTGCCCAGACTGGAGGCGACCCCGCCAGTAACGAAAAGGTGTTTGGTGCTCGCGGCGGTTGCCAAAGGTTGCTCCCGTGGTCGTACGTCGACGGGCCGTCCGGTTCGGCTCGGGGGCCCGTGCGGTGTCCGGCGCCGGAGGGGGCTCGCCCCGTCCGCGACCTCGGACTCCACGGGCCACCAGAATAACAGCGCCGCACCCCCGCCCCGATACGGACCCGACCGGCGCGGGCCGCAGGCGAGGGACGCATGCCCTGGTCCGACGCCGGCTCACGCGGGCGCCGCTGCCGCCGATCCCCCGGGCGCGCGGCCTGAGAGGGGCTGCGCGCTGCCCGGCCGGGTGGCGCCGCGCCCCCGAAGGGACCCCGGCCCGCCGATCCCGGGGCCGGATCCGGCCACGCCGAGCGGTGCGGGCAAGAGCCGGATGCGGGCGACCGGGCGAGGCTACCGCCCGCCGGACGGGAAGACGCCGGCGCGCCCCAGGAGCGCCGTGGGAGGCTCGCCCAGGACCGACCCCAGCCAGGTGCCTGCGCGGGCCGTCTCGGTGACGTCGACGCCCGTGTGGAGGCCGCTGCGTTCGAGCTGGAAGGCCAGATCCTCCGTGGCGATGTTCCCGGTCGCGCCGGGAGCGAACGGGCAGCCGCCGAAGCCGCCGACGCTGGCGTCCAGCACGGTCACACCGTGCTCGACCGCGGTGTGGGCATTGGCGTAGCCGGTGTTTCGGGTGTTGTGGAAGTGGCAGCGCAGCCGCGCGCCGCCCACCGCCTTCCGCACGCGTTCGACGAGGTCGGCGACCTGGCGGGGCACACCCACGCCGATGGTGTCGGCCAGGGCGACCTCCACCGCGCCGGCTTCGGCCGCGCGCCGGGCGACCTCGACCACGCGCTCGGGGTCGGTCTCGCCGTCGAACGGGCAGCCGAAAGCGGTCGAGACCGTCGCGCTGATGGGGACGCCGGCGTCGGCGGCGGCCGCGGCGATGCCGGCGAACGCGTCGTTCATCTCCTCGACCGAGCAGCCCTGGTTGCGCCGGCAGAAGCCGTCGGTGGCCGGAATGGCGACGTTGACCTCGTCGACGCCGGCTTCAAGCGCGCGGTCCAGGCCGCGGCGGTTGAGCACCAGTCCGATATAGGAGACGCCCTCGCGGCGCGGCACGGCGGCCATGACCTCCTCGGCTCCGGCCATCTGCGGCACCCGCCGCGGATCGACGAAGCTGACCGCCTCGACCCGGCGGGCGCCCGCCGCCAGCAGCCGCTCGATCAGCTCGACCCTGCGGGCTGCCGACAGCGGCGTCTCCTCGTTCTGCAGCCCGTCCCGCGGCCCGACCTCGACGATCTCCACCTGCTGCGCCGCCATTGCGCCACTTCCCGTCTCGACGTCGCTTCCCGGGCCGCGCACCGCACCCGCCCGCACGGCCCAGGATAATGCGGCCGCCGAGACCGATCAGCGGTTCGGCCGATCATCCCATCCCTGCGAGCCGAACTCGCCGGCTCCGACAGCTTGCCGCCTGCCCGACTCCGCCGGGCGGGTCCCCGCGTCGGGGGGCGCGCCGCCCCTCCCCCGCTCAGCGCAGCGCCAGCGAAGGGCGGACCTCCCAGGTGGTCCACACCGGGCGGTAGCCCATGCGGTTCCAGAAGGGGCCGGAAAGCGGGTTCATCATCGCGTAGTTGAGCACCGTCACCTGCACGTTGTGGGAGTCCAGCGCCTGGTGCGCCTCGTTGACCAGGGCCGTGCCGATCCCGCGTCCGCGCTCGTCCTCGGCCACCACGCCGTAGCCGATGTGTGCGGCCGGGGCCGCCCGCACCAGCGGGGCCGCCCACCGGGCGCGGTCGGGCGGGGAGACCCAGACCAGGCCGACCGCGCGGCCGCGCCGTTCGGCCAGCCACACCCACGAAGGCGAGCGGCCCAGGGCGCGCGCGGCGACGCGGCGGGTCTGCTCGGGGGTCTCCGGCTGGACGAACACGCCGCCGAAGAACTCCTCGTAGCGGTGCTCCTCCATGAGCAGGCTGACGATCGGCGCGAGGTCCTGCATGTCGGCCAGCCGGATGCTGACGTCGCGCGGCGGCAGCGACGGGGGTACCCCGCGGCGCCGCTCGCGGGCGGCCAGCACGCTGTAGGGCTGGAGGCCGTGCGCCTGCAGCGCGGGCACGCCCACGACGTCGCGGGCCGGCCAGGTGAGCTGGGCGGCCGACTCCGAACCGGTGCCCGTGGGCAGCTGGCGCAGCTGGTCGCGCCAGCTCGACAGCAGCGAGTCGAGGGCCCGGCCGGGATCCGGTCCGCCGACGACCGGAGTCAGCCAGTGCTGGTCGGGCATGCCCCAGGTACGGCCGACCTCGCCGGGCTGGTGCCAGGAGTAGCGCATGGTGCCGGTTGCGACCGGCCATCCGCCCTCGTCGCTGACCGTCAACAGCGGATAGGTGCTCTTGCGCGGGCGCGTGGGTACCGGCAGCAGGGGGTCGGCCTCGCGCCAGCGCGTGGCGGCGGAATCGACGAGCAGGTCGAACTCCGCACCGCTGCCGGGCATCTCGTCGTTCCGCACCCGGGCGACATAACCGCCCATCCCACCTCCCAGGCCGCGCATCCCGCACTCACCCGCCCTCGGCTCTCCGGCGCGGCTGTCGGGAGCCGATCAGTGGTCACGTACCGTCGCAACACGGACACAATGACCGTAGCGCCTCAACAGTCACTTCGCTCGCGATTGCGTCAAGAGTTTCCCCGATCGTTTTGAAATTGACGCCATGCAATTTCACAGAGGCAAGCCCGGTAGGTCCAACGGTAACCGATTCGCGCCGGATCGGGCGTTGCGTTGGGGAGATCCTATGATCATCCGCTTGCCGCAATGCGACGGCATGCGGCGGCCCGCCGCCCCGCTGACGGGCGGCGGGCGCTGTGCGGGTTCGCTCAGCCGACCCCGGCGGCGTCCATCCCGCGCAGCTCGCGCTTGAGCTCCTTGACCTCGTCGCGCAACCGGGCGGCCAGCTCGAACTGCAGGTCGGCGGCCGCCTGGTGCATCTGCTCGCCGAGCTGGTCGATGAGCTGGGCGAGTTCGGCCCGCGGCAGCCGGGAGACCTCCTCGGAGCGCTCCGGGCCAGCCTGCTTGAGGGAGGGCACCGGCGCCTTGGACTGCCGGTAGCCGGAGCCGATCAGCTCCTCGGTGTCGACGTCCTCGCGCGCCAGCGAGTCGAGGATGTCGGCGATCTTCTTGCGCAGCGGCTGCGGGTCGATCCCGTTGGCCTCGTTGTAGGCCAGCTGCTTGGTGCGGCGCCGGTTGGTCTCGTCGATGGCGCTGCGCATCGAGTCGGTGACGTTGTCGGCGTACATGTGCACCTGGCCGGCGACGTTGCGCGCCGCCCGCCCGATGGTCTGGATCAGGGCGCTGGAGGAGCGCAGGAAGCCCTCCTTGTCGGCGTCGAGGATGGCCACCAGCGAGACCTCGGGCAAGTCGAGTCCCTCGCGCAGCAGGTTGATGCCCACCAGCACGTCGAACTCGCCCACCCGCAGCTCACGCAGCAGCTCCACCCGCCGCAGCGTGTCGACCTCGCTGTGCAGGTAGCGCACGCGGATGCCCATCTCGGCGAAGTAGTCGGTGAGGTCCTCGGCCATCTTCTTGGTCAGCGTGGTCACCAGCACGCGCTCCCGGCGCTCGGCGCGCTCGCGGATCTCGTGCACCAGGTCGTCGATCTGGCCCTCGGTGGGCTTGACGACCACCTCGGGGTCGACCAGTCCCGTGGGCCGGATGACCTGCTCGACGACGTCGCCGCCGCTCTGCCGCAGCTCGTAGTTGCCGGGCGTGGCCGAGAGGTAGACCGTCTGCCCGATGCGCTCGACGAACTCCTCCCACTTCAGCGGGCGGTTGTCCAGTGCCGAGGGCAGGCGGAAGCCGTGGTCGACCAGGGTGCGCTTGCGCGAGGCGTCGCCCTCGTACATGCCGCCGATCTGGGGCACCGTCACATGGGACTCGTCGACCACCAGCAGGAAGTCCTCGGGGAAGTAGTCCAGCAGGGTGTTGGGGGCACTGCCGGGATCGCGGCCGTCGAAGTGGCGCGAGTAGTTCTCGATGCCCGAGCAGCTGCCCACCTGCCGCAGCATCTCCAGGTCGTAGGTGGTGCGCATGCGCAGGCGCTGGGCCTCCAGCAGCCGGCCCTGGCCCTCCATCTCGGTGAGGCGCTCGGCGAGCTCGGCCTCGATCTGGGATACGGCGCGCTCCATGCGCTCGGGGCCGGCGACGTAGTGGGAGGCGGGGAACAGGTACACGTGGTCGTCCTCGCCCAGGACCTCACCGGTCAGCGGGTGCAGGGTCAGCAGCCGCTCGACCTCGTCGCCGAACATCTCGATGCGGATGGCCAGTTCCTCGTAGACCGGGATGACCTCGACGGTGTCGCCCCGCACGCGGAAGGTCCCCCGCGTGAAGGCCGTGTCGTTGCGCGAGTACTGCATCTCGACGAGCTTGCGCAGCAGGTCGTCGCGGTCGACCTGCATGCCGACCTCGAGCTCGGCCATGCGGTCGACGTACTCCTGCGGCGTGCCCAGGCCGTAGATGCAGGAGACGGAGGACACCACGATCGTGTCGCGCCGCGTGAGCAGCGAGTTGGTGGCCGAGTGCCGCAGCCGCTCGACCTCGTCGTTGATCGAGGAGTCCTTCTCGATGTAGGTGTCGGTCTGGGGGACGTAGGCCTCGGGCTGGTAGTAGTCGTAGTAGGAGACGAAGTACTCGACCGCGTTGTTGGGCAGCATCTCGCGGAGCTCGTTGGCGAACTGCGCGGCCAGGGTCTTGTTGGGCTGCATGACCAGCGTGGGCCGCTGCAGCTGCTCGACCATCCAGGCCACCGTGGCGGTCTTGCCGGTGCCCGTGGCGCCCAGCAGCACGGTGTCGCGGTCGCCGGCCCCGACCCTGCGGCTCAGCTCGGCGATGGCCGAGGGCTGGTCGCCCGCGGGGGTCATGTCCGACACGACCTCGAACGGCGTCTTCTTGCGCTGGATGTCGCTCACCGGCCGCACGTGGCCTCACTCCCCCGATTCGCCGCAGACTCCCGCCTACGCTCACCACGCTATACGCACCCCCCGACAACATGATTCGGCAGCGGAGGATTCCCACGTCGAAGGGGGCACGATGGACGACCGCGCCGCCGGACCGCCGCGCCTCAGGACGACGGCGCGGAGGTGCCGGCCCGGGTGGCGGCAGCGTTCGCGATCGCGCGGACCCATTCGAGTTCACCGGGGATCTCGACCGCCGCGGTGCGGAGCAGCCGCATCCACAGACCCGCCTTTGTCCATTCGGTGAACCTGCGGTGAGCAGTGGCCGGGGAGACGGCGAACTCCGCGGGCAGCCGGCGCCACACGCATCCGCTGGTCAATACATAAACGACCGCGGTGAACACGGTGCGGTCGTCCAATGGCGCGGTGCCTCCGCCCTGGCGGCGGTTTCCGAATGGAGGGACCAGGGGACCCGCCACGGCCCAGAGGGTGTCGGGCACCAGCCGGCGATACAGCGCCGGACTCCGGTGCGCCTCCTTTTCCGGCCGGTGGCCATCGCGCGACAACCCGCACCCCACGTAGAATAAACAGCATCGGAAACGGCCTCGCTGACCTGCTAATATTCTTCGGCCGACCGATATCCCGCTCTTCTCCCCGTTTTCCGGGCGACTTCCCGGTATATGTCCGCGCGGTCGCGGCACTCGACTGCTCACCCGCACAGGCGACGACTGTATTGGGCGACTGCGAAGCAGACAACATGGTTGGCCGATTTCGGTCAACCAGCTCCTGCGCATCGGACAGGACTAAAGTCGGGCCGCAGCGACCCGGGAATCATCATCCCGGTGGATACCGCACGCCCGCGGCACGTCTAACATGGCCGCGCGGTATTAGTTCGCCGATCGGCGGCCGCAACCCGAAGGAGCGTTGGTTGATCGGGATAGAGAACGTCAGCAAGAGCTACGGCAGCCATACCGCGGTCGACGGTGTTAATTTCCAGGTGCACCCGGGGCGGGTCACGGGGTTCCTCGGCCCGAACGGAGCGGGAAAGTCCACGACGATGCGGCTGATTCTCGGGCTGGACGAACCGTCGTCGGGCAGTATAACCGTCAACGGCCGAACCTACGCTGAGAGCCGCGCACCATTGACGGAGGTCGGGTCCCTGCTGAACGTGCAGGCCGCCCACCCGGGCCGGACGGCCGAAGCCCATCTGCGGGCGCTCGCCCTCACGCACGGTATCCCTCGGGCGCGCGTGCGCGAGGTCGCAGAGCAGACCGGCCTGGACAGCGTCATACGCAAACGTGTCGGCGGGTTCTCGCTGGGCATGAGCCAGCGCCTGGGAATCGCGGCGGCGCTGCTCGGCGATCCCCGCACACTCGTCCTGGACGAGCCCATCAACGGGCTCGACCCCGAAGGCGTGGTCTGGATACGCGAGCTGCTGAAGGATCTGGCCGCGGCCGGCCGGACCGTGTTCCTCTCCTCCCACCTCATGTCGGAGATGGCGCTGACGGCCGACCACCTCGTCATCATCGGCAAGGGGCGCATCATCGCCGACCGGCCGATCGGCGAGGTCCTCAGCGAGGAGGAAGCGCACACCGTGGCGCTGCGGACAGCCGAAACCGACCGGCTGGCCCGCCTGCTCACCGCAGACGGAGCCGAGGTCGAAGCGGAGGGGGGCGACCGGCTCGCGGTCCGCGGAACGGACGGCAGGCGGATCGCGGAGATCGCCCTGGAGAACCGGGTTCTCGTCTACGAACTGACTCCGCAGCGCACCACTCTCGAAGACGCCTACATCGACCTCACGCGGGAGTCGGTCGAATACCAAGCCGCGGGCAGGAACAGGTAAGAGGATGACATCCACAGAACACGGCGCACCTACCGCGCGCAAGGCCCCGGTACTCACGTTCCCCAATGTCGTACGTGCCGAATGGCTGAAGTTGTGGAGCGTTCCGTCGACGCGGATACTGGCGGGTGGCAGCCTGGTCCTGTTCGTTGCCATGGGCGTGCTGACCGCTGCTGGTGGCGTCGCGGGCCTGAACAGCGGCGACCCGATCCCCGAGAACTTCTTCTACGAGTACGCCACCAACGGAATCACCTTCGCCCAGCTTTTCGTAGCAGCATTCAGCGTCCTGTTCGCCACGTCGGAATGGGGATTCGGAACGATCCAGCTTTCCGCTGCCGCGGTGCCCAAGCGACTCCCGCTGTTGTGGAGCAAGGCCCTGGTCGCCGGCGCGGTGTCCTTCACCATCGGTGCGTTCTCCGCCCTGCTGGTCTATACGCTCAGCCGACCGGTCCTCGCGCGGGAGGGACTCGATTACCCGCTGACGACTCCCGGCATACCCATGATCATCGTGAGCACGGGAATCTACCTCGCTCTGGTCTCCTGGCTGTGCCTGGGGCTGGGATTTCTGATCCGACAGGGAGCGGGGGCCATGGTGGCGGCCTTCAGCGTCCTTCTCGTGCTCCCGATCGCCCTTGGAATCATTCCCTGGGAAAGCGTCGACCCGATCGCCGCGATGCTGCCCTCACGCGCCGGTGGGCAGATGCTGCTGATGGAGACGCCGCCGGACAGCCTCACCCGGCTGGAGGGAAGTATCGTCATGGCCGGCTGGGCGGCAGCCGCCCTCGTGCCCGCAGCCGTGCGGCTGCGGCGCCGGGCCGTCTGATCCGCGGCTCGGCCGCCCATGAGGGCGTCCCGCCGGCGGCAGCCGGCGGGACGCCCGGCGCCGCAGGGCTCAGACCCCCGCCTCTCGGGCGGCGACTCCGCCCTGGCGCCGGTGGAGCAGCGCGTACTCCCCTTCCGCGGCGATCAGCTCCCCGTGCGTACCCCGCTCGACGACCTGCCCGTCGCGCAGCACGTAGATGACGTCGGCGTCCTCGATCGTCGAAAGACGGTGGGCGATGACGATCCGCGTGGCGTCCCGCCCGCCGAACTGAGCGGCGACGGCCTGCTCGTTGACCGAGTCGAGCGAGCTGGTCGCCTCGTCGAGAACCACGATCCGCGGGTTCTTCAGCAGGGCGCGGGCGAGCAGAATACGCTGACGCTGGCCGCCCGATATGCCCTCTCCGAACTGGGTGATCAGCGTTTCGTAACCCATCGGCATGGCGACGATCTCGTCATGGATGCACGCACGTCGCGCCGCCTGCTCGACCGCCTGCCAGTCCGCCTCCCCTACGCCCCAGGAGATGTTCTCCCGGATCGTTCTGTTCTGCAGAACGACCTCCTGGTGCACGAAGGCAACCGCATCGAAGAAGGCACTCTTGCGATAGGCGCCTATCCGGTGTCCCGAGTAGCGGACCTCTCCGCCGGTGGGGTGGTACAGCCCCGCCAGCAGCCGGGCCAAGGTGCTCTTTCCCGAACCCGAGGCCCCGACGATTCCGATCTTCTGCCCCGAAGCGATGGTGAGCCCGACCCCCCGAAGCACGGGAGCGCTGTAACTCGAGTAGGAGAACCAGACGTCCCTCAACTCGATGTTCCCGTCCAGGTCGCCGAGCGTTCCCTCGGCGAACGTCGTGTCCTCGGGGGTGTCCAGGATGTCGCCGATGCGGTAAAGCAGAGCTTTGACCTCGAACACTTTGGTGGCCGTGGTGAATGTGGCCGAAGCCTGCGCGAAGAACGACGACGCCGCGACCTGGAAAGCGATGACCTCGCCGAGGGACATCCCCGAGGCGGGGGCGAGCTGCAGGCCCGCGGCGACGACCGCCAGGGGCCCGAACGTCTGGATCGCCTGTATACCCGAACTGGTGGCGCCCTGCCACCAGGCCCTGCTCTGATAGCGGTCGAGGATCCTGCGGTTGGCCGCATTCCAGGACGAGATGAACTCGTCCTCGGCTCCGCTGGTCTTGACCGTGGATATCGAGCCCACGGCCTCGACCTGAACTGCCTGGCCTTTCGCCTGCTCCTCCACTTCGGAAAGCGACGCGCGGGATATCCGGTGTCGAGTCGTGAACAGCAGCGCCAGGGCCATCGAGAACAGCAGGAATGCCATGGCCGCCAAGACGAGCGAGTTCACCAGCATGTAGCCGGCCAGAACGAACGTCAGCACCAGACTCAACACACCGGTGACCAGGTCGTTGGCGAGGAAGTCGCGGAGCTGGGTGACATTGTTCAAGCGGAACAGCAGGTCGCCGGAGGAGCGCATGGCGAAGAACTTGTAGGGCAGGCGGACCAAGTGCTCGAACACCGAGTCCGCCATGAAGCGCCCCATCTGCTTGACCGAGGTGATCGTCAGGAGCACTTTGGCCAGCAGCACCGACAGGTACCCCGCCGCCATGGCGGCGAGCACGACGGGGAGTGTTCCGGGCCCGCCGGCGTCGGAAACGTAGGCGTCAACCAGTAGCTGCGTCAGGATCGGGACCCCGAGGACCATACCGAACGCGGCCAGGGAAACGGCCAGGAGGAGCAGCAGTGGTTTCGCCGCGAAGCGTACATACGGCAGCAGCCGCCACCACTCGTTTCTCGGACGCCGAGAACTTGCGGTAAAATACTGGCCGGGCTCCGCGGTGATAGCGGTTCCGGAGAATTCGGCCGCGAATTCGGATCCGCTGATCCGGAGCCTGCCCCGCCCCGGATCGACGATGCGGACCCGTGCGTCCTCCACCTTTTCGACGACCACGAAGTGGCGCCGTCCCCAGAAGGCGATGAACGGGGTGTCGACCGCGCTCGCTCCTCCGGGCGCCACGCGCAGCGCGCGGACCCGCAGGCCGCTGTCTCGCAGGACGGTGACGATGTCGCGGATGGTCATCCCGTCGCGCCCGACCTCGTACGCCTGGCGAAACCGCGTCATCGAGAAGTTCTTGTCGTGCATCGCGATCAGCATGCCGCAGCAGCACAGCCCGCATTCGGTCTGCACATTCTGGTAGAACGGACGCACTCTCATCGGGCGCACTCGTCGAATCCGGTCGGCGATGCTGCGGAGACGCGCCCGGATCGCTTCCTCCATCACCGCAGAAACCACAGGACCGGCGGCACCGCGTCGGGATTCATCCGCCGCAGCAGAGTGAGGCCGATCCCCGCCCTGCCCGCCATGACGCTCTCGGCCAGCACATGCCGGTTGCCCTCGCTCCGGAGGAGGGCGGGAACCGTCCTGGCGGCGAATTCGTCCATGCGGCGGTCGGCCCGCTCCCGCAGGTCCCGATCGTCGAGCACCTCGGCCGCGAAGCCGACGATCTGGAGATTTCCGAGGTCGCCGTGGCACAGCGTCAGATTGTGGCCGAAGGACTCCCTCAGCACGGTGTCCAGGAGGATGCGGATCTCCGGGAGGAACCGGTCCGACAAGTCCGGCTGGAAAGTCGCGGCCAGGCATTTCGCCAGGAGCATGCCGGGGGCTCCGTGGCACCAGCCGTGCGCGGACTGGTCGGCGCCGCCGCCGATCGCCCACGTTCCCGTGCCGGCGTCGAACAGGCGCCGCTCGCGGTCCAGCAGGGACTCGACCAGATCCGCGCACACCGGGTCGCCGGTCTGCGCTCCGTACCTCAGCAGGTAGGGGTAGACGCCCGACACCCCGTGGGCGAAGCCCGAGTAGTACGTCGCATCCGGCCTGGCCCGCAGATCCTCGACGGCTCGGCGGATGCGTTCGTAGAACGCCGCGGCCGCCGCACGGTAGTGGGACTCGTGCTCCGTTCCCCGGGAGCGTTCCGCCAGAGCCAGGGACGCGCCCAGGAGCCCGCTCGCCCCGCCGAGGACGTCGAACTCGGCCTCGTCCGGGAGCGCGCCGGGGATGAGGTTCCAGATCCGGGCGGCGAGCCCGTGCAGCCCGGTGTCGCCGACCGTGTCCGCCAGGTTGTGCATCGCATAGGCGATACCCCCGGCACCGGTGTACATCCCCGGGAGCAGGTTCGGCACGTCCTGGATCCCGCGCTCGACGAGCTTCCCGCCGAGCCGCGTGAAGTACTGGAGTGCCGATTCCGTCCACTCCTCGCGGCCCAGCGCGGTGCCCGCTTGTCCGAGGAAGTACGCCAGGCCGGGAGAACCTGAATAGAAGTCGGTTCCCAGTTCGTCGACCTGCCAGTACTGGAGCGCGGTCGGCGAGATGCGCGCGCCGATCCAGGTCGGCGGAAGGGTGCCGGAGCCCTCGATGCGCTGGTGGACGATCTCGGACGCGATCCGCCCGACCGTCTCGCGCGCATCGCGCGCATCCGCCGCCCCGGCGCTTGCGCCGGTGCCGGGCTTCGGGTCGAACACGAACCCGGTCCGGTCGCTGGCGTGGCGCAGCTTGGAAACATAGGACAGGCGGATGATTGAGGCGTTCAACCGCCGATCCGCCGCCGAACTCGATTCGATCAGCTCACGGGCCGAGTCGATCGGTGTCTGCTTCAGGTACGACCCGAGCCGGTGCCCGCGGGAGTCGTAGATCTCCGTCCCCCGAGTCGAGAGTGCGAAGTAGGGGACGTCTCCGGCTACGAGGTCCTCGATCTCCGCGCGGAGGACGGGGGCGGGTGTGTGCGGACGCCCTATTCCCACGCGGTGGAAAAGCGTCCGCTTCGCATTGGTTCCGTCCTGGAGACGCGGATGTGTTCCCATCCGCAGCAGTTGGGTGTAGAAGTAGGTGTTCTCCGCGACGAACCTGACGGTGACGTTTCCGAATAGCTCGGACACCCAGCGGGAGAAGTCGTGCCTACGACCGGATATCCAGTCGTAGGCCGCCTCGAACCCGTCCACCACCATGGTGATCTCTTCTTCCGGCGTTTCCAGACGCGGCACCGGTTCGGAGTCGCCCACGGGGAGGTTCCGCAGTTCCAGGCGCATGGTGTCTCGTCCGGAGTCCACCACCACAAGTGATTTAAAGGGCGAGGTCTGCCCCTGAGTGTAGCCGAGCAGGCCGACGTCCATGACGCCCGACTCGTTCCTCGAGTTCTCGATCACCGACGGCAGCAGCCCGACCATCTTCACGGAACGGCTGAGGGCGTCCTTGGCACGGTTGTCCGCGTGCTCGTCCTCATCGGCGGAAGCGTTGACCGCGAGGAGGGTCTCCGCGTCGAGAAGGTAGGGCACCGACCCCCGGCGGACGATGTTCTGAAAATGGACGTCCATCGCGCGGAGAAAGTGCAGGAGGCAGAGGAGGACTCCGGTGTTCCGGTAAAATCCGGCGACCCCCGCGGCATCGTGGACGGCTTCTGGAGCGGCGTACTCCTCCCAGCCGCACCCTCTGCCCGGCACGACCTTCAGCGAGCCCACGGGCAGGCCCGATTCCGCGTGCATCCGGCGCGCCAGTTCGTGATACGCGCGCTCCACTTCCATGGGGCGCGGCTTGTACACGATCCGGGTTCCACCGCTGAATTCGAGGACCGAAACCGACTTCCCGCCCCGATGGGCGTCGCCTTTTCCGGTCTGTACGCCCGTGATCGAGGCGTCAGCGCCGAGACCGAACTCCCGGCGCAGATCGGGGAGCCGCTCCTCCGTGGCTGAAAGCAGGCTTTCCAGGTTGCGCACAAAGCGCTCGGCAGCCCGGTGGAGCTCCGGAAGAAGCCCGGGATACCGCTCTGTGAGCGAGTCCGCGTATGAGCGCGAGGCGATGATCCGTTCGAAGTGCGCATACCGCGCCCGGCTGTCGGCACCCTCCAGCAATGACCGTTCCCGGTACTCGTGCAGGTCGGTCACCAGCGTTCGCACGCAGAGGGCGCGTATCCGCTCCAGCAGTTGACCGGTCAGATCCTCGGCCAGTGCCGCCGCCGCCCCGGCGGTCAGCGGAGATGCGCCTACGATGCGCCCGAGCTCGGCCAACTCGCGTTCCAGGACGTGCGCAAGAAATCCGGCGAACAGACCGTCGACCGCGGGGGCCGCTTCGGTCCCCGCCTCGGAGCGGCTCGGTGCCCCGAGGCCGCTGGTCCCGGTCGCCGAGCCAAACGCCTCATCGACGCCCGAGCCCGAAATCCGACGGATAAGCGACTCCACTTCGTCGGCCGACGAAAGTTCGGGGAAAAAGATTCCCGCGTCGCGGGGGAAACGAAGCAACGTGACATTCTCCTAGCACCTGGAAAGGAGGCCCCTGCTCATGCAGAGGCCTCCCTGCCGCATGGCCGGGCCTCTTTCTCACGTGCGGACGGGTTTCCGGCGCGCACACGGCGCCTAGGATTCCCTGCCCCGCGAGATCAGCGGCCGTTCAGGCAAGCACTTCCTGCCGGCTGCCGAATCCGTCTTACCCGATACCGCAGACGGTTCCGCCGTTGCACTCCCACGACACCGTGCACACGGCGCCGATCGTCGAGGTTCCGGGAATGGTCCAGATGCCGCCAGCCTGGCTTCCTTCCTTTCCCGCGAGGTCCTGGTCGCTGAGTTCCTCGGTCATGCTGCCAGCCGGGTCGATGCCGTTGAGATTCACAGCTTCCTCCAAGCAGACTTCTTCTTACAGCGGCGCTGTCGGCGCCCCCAGGAATTAATCACACTTCTTCAGGCCACACAAGAGCGCAACCGCCGGCGCCGAACCATCGGGCGACTCCGAATCATTTTCCGCCTGACCTGGATAAACGGCGGACATCGAAGCCGCCACGTGAAATAGTCGCCCGATCGCGATCGGGACCCGCCTCCGACGTCGCACACAAGACGGACATTCCTGGACAAGGGCCTCATATGACGACTGTCGGTGACTAAGGGATTTGTCATCACCTAACGTGATCTATTGGTGCTGTCCGGACACCGGTAGTGGAGGGATGCCGTGCCAACAGCACCGCCGACCGTGCGGAGACCGAAGCCGTTGCTTCGTCCGCGGTGTCTCGCGTGGCCGACCGTGGCGCACGATCGCCGCGCCGGTGCGTGCGGTCCTCCGCCTGGTGGCGTGCTGTCGACGTTGCGGCAGTGCAGAACCGCAGACGACCGATCCGGCGGCCGGACGGACCACACGACGGAGCCCCCGGGACGGCGGTCGCGGCGATCCCGTGGCCGGGAGCGGCCATCGCAGGGATCCGAACGGATCGTCGCGACCTCTTCGGCGAACCGTCGTCCGACCACGCGGCGGGGCGGGCTGGAGGCTCCGCGGCGCCTGGTCGCCGACGCCGCGGGGGTCCGGATTCCGAGCGGCCGACCTGAGCCGCTGCTGCGTGCGCTGGCGCTCGGCGCGGCCACCGGTTCGCGGAAGGCGTTGACCTCGTCGGCCTCGACACGGTCGGGCACCTCGCCGTCGTCGCCCCTTTCCAGCTCGTCCCAGGCGTCCTTCTCCTCTTCGCTGAGGCCGTCGTAGCGGATGCCCTCGCGCTGGAACAGCAGCGGCACCGACACGGTCTTGGGCAGCATGACCGGGTAGCCGTCGGCGGCGGCGTCCTGAAGGCTGTAGACGTCGGTGGGCTCGCCCTCCTCCAGATCGAAGAGCCGATAGATGTTGCGGTCCACCTCGTCCCTGTGGGTGGCGGTCAGGCCCAGGAGCAGCGAGTCGAAGCAGGCGAAGATCTCGCCGTACTTGCGGTAGACGGACCGGTGCGCCTCGTCGCTGACTACCCGTTCCCGGAGTGGAGGCGGCCGATGTGATGGCGCGCCTGCCCGCGGTGGCGATCGCGACCGGGGCAGCCTGTATCGGCCCGAGGTGCTCTCGGGTCTCCTCGCTGACTTGCTAGACGGCCGCTCGGCCCACCCGGGAAGCCTCTGGCGGCGCCCGTCACGGGCACCTCACGCCTGCTTGCGCAGCCGCTCCCAGAGCTCGGCGGCCTTGGCGTCCAGCTCCGCGGGGGTGCCGGAGTTGTCGATGACGACGTCGGCGGCGGCCCGGCGCCGCTCGCGGGCGGCCTGGGCCCTGATGCGGGCGCGGACCTGCTCCTCGTCCATGCCGCGGTCGCGCGCGACCCGGGCCACCTGCTCCTGCTCCGGAACGTCGACGACCACGACGACGTCGTAGAGGCCGCCCAGATCGTTCTCCACCAGCAGCGGCACGTCGTAGACCACGACGGCGTCGGAGGAGGCGCCCGCCATCAGCTCCTCGGTGCGCCTGCCGACGCGCGGGTGGACGATGGCGTTGAGTCTGGCGAGCTTGGCGGAGTCGGAGAAGACGATCTCGCCGAGGCGGGGGCGGTCGAGCCTGCCGTCCTCGGTCAGCACGTCTGCGCCGAACTCCGCGACGATCTCCTCCAGCCCCGAGGTGCCCGGCTCGACGACCTCGCGGGCGATCCGGTCGGCGTCGACGACCAGCGCCCCGTGGCGGGCGAGGCGCTCGGCCACGGCGCTCTTGCCGGAGCCGATGCCTCCGGTGAGTCCCACACGCAGCATGGCGGCGACTCTAGACGGTGGCGGGCCGGGGCTCGCGGCCGGGGACCGCTTTGCGCATGTGCACCAGGGCGAGGTGGTCTGACATGCGTTCGCGGCTCGTCTCGGTGTATCCCAGGCTGCGGTAGAGGCGCAGGTTGGCCTCGTTCTGCTGGCCGATGAAGATCGTGAACGCGGCGAGGTGGGGATGGGTGTGGGCCATGCGCTCCTCCAGGGCCCGCATCAACGCACGGCCGATGCCGCGGCGGCGCCGGTCGGGTGCCACGCAGAGCCGGTTGACGAGTCCCGTGGCGTCCTCGGCCCGCCCGCGCACCGCGCCGACGATCCGGTGCCCCTCGACCGCTTTGAGGACGTGGCCGCCGCCCTCGACGGCACGTCGGACGTTGTCGGCGGTCTCGGCCAGCGGCAGGATGAACGGGTCCCCGTAGAGCTGGGCCTCGTCGACGAACGCCGCCCGCTGGAGCGTCCAGATCTCGCCGGCGTCCTCGGCCGCTGCTGCGCCGATGGCGGGCTCGGGCGGGATGGGCATCGCTGCTCCCCTTGAGGGGTCGGTGAAGGCGGCTGCGGTGAGCATAGCGAAGGGCCGCCCCCGTTTCCGGGAGCGGCCCTTGGCGATTCGCGTGCCGACCGTGCGGCCGAGGGCGTCAGCCCTCGGAGCCGCCGGCGAGCTTCTCGCGCAGCGCGGCCAGCGCCTCGTCGGAGGCGAGGGCGCCGCCGGTGTCCGGCTCCGCGGCGGGAGCGCTCGGGGCCGCAGCGGGGGCTTCGCCGCCCTCGTACGGTGCCTCGGTGCCGGCCTCGGCCTCAGCGGCCTGGGCCTCCTCGACCTGCTTGCGGTGCGCCTCGAAGCGGGACTGCGCCATGGCGTACTGGCGCTCCCACTCGTCGCGCTGGGCCTCGTAGCCGTCGAGCCACTCGCCGCTGTCGGGGTCGAAGCCCTCGGGGTACTTGTAGTTGCCCTGCTCGTCGTAGTCGGCCGCCATGCCGTAGAGCGTCGGGTCGAAGTCGACCTGGTCCGGCGAGACGCTCTCGTTGGCCTGCTTCAGCGAAAGGCTGATGCGGCGGCGGTCGAGATCGATGTCGATGATCTTGACGAAGATCTCGGTGCCGACCTGGACGACCTGCTCGGGGATCTCCACGTGGCGCTCGGCCAGCTCGGAGATGTGCACCAGGCCCTCGATGCCCTCCTCGACGCGGACGAACGCGCCGAAGGGAACCAGCTTGGTGACCTTGCCGGGAACGACCTGCCCGATCTGGTGCGTGCGGGCGAACTGCTGCCAGGGGTCTTCCTGCGTGGCCTTGAGGGACAGGGAGACGCGCTCGCGCTCCATGTCGACGTCGAGGACCTCGACGGTGACCTCCTGGCCGACCTCCACGACCTCGCTGGGGTGGTCGATGTGCTTCCAGGACAGCTCCGACACGTGGACGAGGCCGTCGACTCCGCCGAGATCGACGAAGGCGCCGAAGTTGACGATGGAAGACACGACACCCTTGCGGATCTGGCCCTTCTGCAGGGTGTTGAGGAAGGTCTGGCGGACCTCCGACTGGGTCTGCTCCAGCCAGGCGCGGCGCGAGAGCACGACGTTGTTGCGGTTCTTGTCGAGCTCGATGATCTTGGCCTCGAGCTCGCGGCCCACGTAGGGCTGGAGGTCGCGCACGCGGCGCATCTCCACAAGCGAGGCCGGGAGGAAGCCGCGGAGTCCGATGTCGAGGATCAGACCACCCTTGACGACCTCGATCACGGTGCCGGTGACGACGCCGTCCTCTTCCTTGATCTTCTCGATCGTGCCCCAGGCGCGCTCGTACTGCGCGCGCTTCTTGGACAGGATGAGGCGGCCTTCCTTGTCCTCCTTCTGGAGGACGAGGGCCTCGACGTGGTCGCCGACGGTCACGACCTCGCCCGGGTCGACGTCGTGCTTGATCGACAGTTCCCTGGACGGGATAACACCCTCGGTCTTGTAGCCGATGTCGAGCAAGACCTCGTCTCGATCGACCTTCACGATGGTGCCCTCGACAATGTCACCGTCGTTGAAGTACTTGATGGTCTCGTCGATCGCCGCGAGGAAGGCTTCCTCGGACCCGATGTCGTTGACCGCTACCTGGGGTGTCGAGGTTACCTCTGTGCTGCTCGTCATGTGTGGGTGGACTCCGGATACGGACATTGGCAGAATAGGTGCGCCGTGAAATCACACGGCCGGAACAGCACCTCCTGAGACGACCTCGGGATCCGAGCCGAAGCTCGGGTCACTCAGCGAATCCCTGGATGCCGACCAGCCGCCGCGCCCCCGATAGCCCCGGGGGGTCGAGTCGAGTATGCGATCTGGTCTGTCACACCGGCACGATCTCCGAGGTCGAGTTGCGCACGCGAGTCCACAACGCTCTTGCCACAATATGAGACGCGGCCCTCCAGGTCAATCGGAAGCGGCCCGACAAACCGGTCTCCGGGGCGATCTGCGCCTGCTACCCGCGCGGCGCGCTCCGCGCCCCCCCGGGGCCGACGAGCGGCCGGACTCGCCCGGACTCGGCTCCGCCGCCGGTCCGCGGTCCGCCCGAGCGGGCGCCCGTCGGGCGTGTCAGTCCTCGCCGCCGCGACCGCGCATCCGCTTGACCTGCGAGCGGCGCTTCTTCGCGGCGAGTCGGCGCTCAGTCGAGCCGCGGGTGGGGCGGGTGGGGCGCCGCGACCGAGGACCGGGGGCGGCGGCCGCGGCGAGCCGCGCGGCCAGCCGCTCGCGGGCGCGTTCGCGGTTGCGCAGCTGGGAGCGGTGGTCCTCGACGGTGACGGTCAGCACAGTTCCGTTCAGCTGTGCGGAGAGCCGGCTCATCACCCGCTCGCGCTGGACGTCGGTGAGCGACTCGGTGGCAGCGACGTCCAGCGAGACCGTGACGCGGGTGTCCGCGGTGTTGGCATGCTGGCCGCCCGGTCCGCCGGAGCGGGTGAAACGCCAGGCGAGCTCGGCCTCGCGCAGCTCGACGGGCGGCTCGCCGCGCTGCGCGCCGCGTGTACCGCCTCCGGGTGCCGACATCGTGCACGCCTCCTACGATCGGCGTCCCCGCTCGCGCGCCGGTGCGGCGACGGGTTCGCCTGCCTCTCTTCTGCTTCGGTCTTCGCCGCCACTCGGGACGCGCCTTCCCGCCCGCTCGGGGCGATCATGCGCCGGGCGCGGCCGCCGGCTCAGTGCGCGGCATCGTGCCAGTCGCGGCCCACGCCGATCGAGACGGCCAGCGGCACCCGGAGATCATAGGCGCCCGACATCTTCTCCGACACCAGTTTTCGGACGGATTCGAGCTCCTCCCCGGTGACTTCCAGAACAAGCTCGTCGTGCACCTGCAGCAGCGTCCGGGAGCGGTAGCCCTCTTCGCGCAAGCCCGCCTCGACGTCGAGCATGGCCACCTTGATGATGTCGGCGGCCGACCCCTGGATCGGCGCGTTCAGCGCCATGCGCTCGGCCATGTCGCGGCGGTGGCGGTTGTCGCTGGTGAGGTCGGGCAGGTAGCGGCGCCGCCCCAGCATGGTCTCGGTGTAGCCGTCGCGACGCGCGCGATCGACCACGGCGCGCAGGTAGTCGCGGACGCCGCCGAACTGGACGAAGTAGTCGTCCATCAGGCCCTTGGCCTCCTTGGGCGCGATCCCCAGCTGCTGGGAGAGACCGTACTCGCTGAGCCCGTAGGCCAGTCCGTAGTTCATCGCCTTGATGCGGGCCCGGGCCTGGCCGTCGACCTCGTCTACACCGATGCCGAAGACCCGCGAGGCGATCTCGGCGTGGAAGTCGTGGCCGGTCTGGAAGGCCTCGATGAGCGACGCGTCCTCGGAGAGGTGGGCCATGATCCGCAGTTCGATCTGGCTGTAGTCGGCGGTGAGGAGGTCGCTGTAACCGTCGCCGACCACGAAGGCGCGGCGGATCCGGCGTCCCGCGTCGGTGCGCACCGGGATGTTCTGCAGGTTGGGCTCGACCGAGCTGAGCCGGCCGGTGGCCGCGACGGTCTGGTTGTAGGTGGTGTGGATGCGCCCGTCCTCGGCGATGGTCTTGATCAGGCCTTCGACGGTGGTGCGCAGGCGGGTCTGGTCGCGGTGGCGCAGCAGGATGACGGGCAGCTCGTTGTCGGTGCGCTCGGCAAGCCACGCCAGCGCGTCGGCGTCGGTGGTGTAGCCGGTCTTGATCTTCTTCGTCTTCGGCAGGTCCAGCTCCTCGAAGAGGATCTGCTGGAGCTGCTTGGGCGAACCGGGGTTGAACTCGCGGCCGACCGCCCGGTGGGCCTCGTCGACCGCCTGGCGCGCGGCGGCGGCGAACTCCTCCTCCAGCGAGTCGAGGTACTCGCGGTCGGCGGAGATGCCGGTGCGCTCCATGCCCGCCAGTACCCGCAGCAGCGGGAGTTCGAGGTCGCGCAGCAGCGCGGCGCCGCCCCGCTTGTCGAGGTCGAGGTCGAGCCCGTCGGCGAGGTCGAGGGTGGCGCGGGCGCGGACGGCGAGCTCCAGCCGCTCGGCCGCGCGGTGGTCGCCGCCGGCGCCGCCGTCGCCCTCGATGTCGAGGGAGAGCTGGCCGGAGTCGCCCTGCCGCTCGCCGAGCTCGCGGTTGAGGAAGCGCCGGCACAGGTCGGGCAGCTCGAACCGGCGCCCGCCCGGCTGCACGATGTAGGCCGCCAGCGCGGTGTCGCTGGTGAGCCCGCGCAGTTCGAAGCCGTGGGCCCACAGAGCCAGCAGCGGACCCTTGGCGTCGTGCAGGGTCTTGGGGCGGTCGGGGTCGGCCAGCCACTCGGCCAGGGCGGAGGTGTCGTCGGGACCGAGGTCGGCGGGGTCGACGAACACGGCCGGGCCGCCCGCGGTCGCGACGGCCAGACCCGCGACGGTGCCGCTGCCCGCGCCCCAGGTTCCCGAGACGGCCACGCCGCAGCGCGAGCCGTCGGAGGCGTTGGCGGCCAGCCAGGCGCCGAGTCCGCCCGCCTCGGGCGCGGCGAGGTCGACGGTGAACTCCTCGTCGGCGGGCTCGGGTGCGCCCTCGCCGGTGTCGCCGAGCACGGCGAAGAGGCGATCGCGCAGGGTGGTGGCGAACTCCAGGTCATCGAAGAGCGTGTGCACGCCGGCGCGGTCGGACTCGCCCCGCGTGAGCTCGCCGACCCGGCGCTCCAGCTCGACGTCGGGGTCGAGGCGGTTCAGCTGCTGATTGCGCAGCACCTGGTCGAGGTGGTCGCGCAGGTTCTGCCCGGCCTTGCCGGTGAGCTCGTCGGCGCGGGCTACCAGCTCTTCGAGCGAACCGTACTTGGCGATCCACTTGGCGGCGGTCTTGGGACCCACGCCGGGCACGCCCGGGAGGTTGTCGGCCTTCTCGCCGACGAGCGCGGCGAGGTCGCGGTAGCGCTCGGGCGTCACGCTGTACTTCGCCTCGACGGCCTCGGGGGTCATGCGGGTGAGCTCGGAGATGCTGCGGCCCGGGTAGAGCACGGTGCACGCGTCGTCGACCAGCTGGAAGGCGTCGCGGTCGCCCGACGCGATCAGGATCTCCATGCCCTTCTCGCGGCCGCGCGCGGTGAGGGTGGCGATGACGTCGTCGGCCTCATAGCCCGGGGCGGAGACGCTGGTGATGCCGAGCATCTTCAGCAGTTCCTGGACGAACTCCACCTGCGAGGGGAGCTCCGGCGGCGTGTCGGCGCGCCCGGCCTTGTAGTCGGAGTAGGACTCGTGGCGGAACGTGGGGCCGGACAGGTCCCAGGCCACCGCGATGTGGGTGGGCTGCTCGTCGCGGAGCAGCTTGATCAGCATCGAGGTGAAACCGTAGACGGCGTTGGTGGACTGGCCGGTGCTGGTCGTGAACTTCTCGACGGGCAGCGCGAAGAACGCGCGGAAGGCCATGGAGTGGCCGTCGAGCAGCAGCAGGCGCCCGTTGCCGGGCGGGCCCTGCTCAGCCGTTGACGTGCCGTTCTGTCCGGGGGTCTGCTGTGTCGTCGCCACAGCCAAATCCTAGGATGCCGTGCGGACATTTGCGCGTTGCGCCATACAGGCGGGGTACCCGGACCCCGACCTGCGGTGCGCCGCCGGGGTCCGGACAGCACCCCCGGCGCCCGCGGCGCCGGCGGTGACGGCAGAGGGAACGGGGCGGACCGCCCCGGTTCTCGGGGTTCCTATGGAGGGCGGAAGAGAACATGGCGATCGACGCGGACGGGCCGGCCCGTCCGACCGGCGCGAACATGGGCGGCGACCTGGGTGAGCGCATGGGCCTGGAGATTCTGGAGGCGTCCTCCGAGCGGGTGGTCGGCCGGATGCCGGTCGCGGGCAACACGCAGCCTTACGGGCTGCTGCACGGCGGCGCCTCGTGTGTGCTCGCCGAGACCCTGGGCTCGGTGGGGTCGATGATCCACGCGGGCGAGGGGCGCATCGCCATGGGCATCGAGATCAACGCCACCCATCACCGCAGCGCGACGCAGGGCCACATCACCGGCGTGGCCGAGGCTGTGCACCTCGGCCGCACGCTGGCCACCTGGGACATCACCATCACCGACGACCAGGGCCGCCGAGTGTGCACCTCGCGGCTGACCTGCCTCATGCGCGACGCCTGAGCGTCCGCCCGGGGCAGGCCCACGGGGGCGCGGTGCCGACTCGGCGCCGCGCCCCCGCTCCGTGCCCGCCTGCGGCAGAGCCGCGCACACCGCGTGGTCACCGAGCGCGAATGTCACGGCGCAAATCGTGAATAACGCCTCTGAGCAGCGGATTTTCCATCAAGACATGACTACGGAGAGATAACGGCATGAACCCGACTCAGCACCGACATGAGATCCGGCCTACCGCAACGTGAACGGGTGTGATTAAGCTCCGCTAACGCCCGTGGTTAAGCGCGATCACCCTCGCCGCCGCCAGGGCGCACCAGCGCTACCCAGCCGGTTGAACGGAGAGACCTCGATGCCAAGCAAGAAGGCCCTCAGCCTCACCGCGGCGGCCGCGGCCCTCACACTTGGGTTGACCGCCTGCGGCGGCGGAGGCGGAGAAGGAGGCGGCGGCGAAGACCCGCTGCAGTTCGGATACGTCTTCCCCGAGACGGGGGACCTCTCCCACCTGGGCCCGCCGCAGATCCAGGCCGCCAAGTACGCGCTGTCGGAGATCAACGACGCCGGCGGTGTCGCGGGCAGCGAGGTACCCGACATCCTGACCGGCGACGAGGCCAACGACGCCGCTCAGGCCAACGACGCCGCCAAGCGCCTGGTCGACCAGGACGCCGACATCATCCTGGGCGCGGCCGCTTCGGGCATGACCCAGGCCATCATGGACACCGTCACCGGCGCCGAGGTCGTCGAGTGCTCCGGCTCCAACACCGCGCCGGGCCTGGCCGGCGAGGACGAGACGGGCTACTACTGGCGCACCGCGCCCAGCGACACCATGCAGGGCCCGGTCCTCGCGCAGAAGATCGCGGGCGACGGCCACCAGAGCGTCGCGATCACCTACCGCGCCGACGACTACGGCGAGGGCCTGGCCAACGCGACGGCCGAGGCGCTCAAGCAGAACGGCATCGAGGTCGCCTTCAACGAGGGCTACGACCCCAACTCCTCCAACTTCGACTCGATCGTCAGCGACGTCGCCGACGCCGACGCCGACGCGGTGGTGATGGTCTCCTTCGAGGAGGGCGTGCAGATCATCACCGGCCTGATCGAGTCCGGGGTCAAGGCCGACCAGATGTACGGCACCGACGGCCTCAACGACGAGACGCTGGCCGAGAAGGTGGACGCCGAGGACCCGGGCACCCTCGCGGGCTTCCAGGGCACCGCGCCCGACAACGGCGAGGACCAGTTCATCGAGGGCCTCACGGGCTTCTCCTCCGACCTCGAGGTCTTCCAGTTCTCCGGTCAGGTCTACGACTGCGCGATCGTCACCGCGCTCGCCGCCGAGCAGGCCGAGAGCACCGACCCCGCGGTCTTCGTGGACGAGGTCCGCGCGGTCTCCCGCGAGGGCACCGAGTGCAGCGGCTTCAAGGAGTGCAAGGACCTGATCGCCGACGGTGAGGACATCGACTACCAGGGCGTGAGCGGCCCGATCAACTTCGACGAGGACGGCAACGTCACCTCGGCGACCTTCCAGATCTACGGCTTCGACGACCAGGGCGCCCACAGCAAGCAGGACGAGATCACGGTGGACAGCGAGGCCTAGCTCCCCGCGTCCGCGCCTTCCCGCTCCCGCGGGCGTCGGCGCACACGCACACGGCCCCCGGCCGGTCCTCGGACCGCCGGGGGCCTTCGCACGGGCGGGGAGCGGGTCCGTCGTCAACGCGGACCGCGCCAGTCCGGGCCCGCGGGTGCGAGCGGGGGGCGCATGGGGCGAGCGTGCGGTGCGCGCGTCGGCCGCGTCCGAGGACGGGGCCCGCCGGGCCCCGGTCCCTTCCCCGGAGCCTCCCGAGCGCATGCAGAAGGGCGGCGCCTGGGCGCCGCCCTTTCGGATCCGTCGCGTGCGGCTCCCGCCGGTGCCGGGCGGCGTCCGCCCGGCGGGGAACCTAGCCCACCTGCGCCAGGGTGCCCAGGTAGAGCTCGATGACGTTGGGGTCGTCCAGCAGCTCCCGCCCGGTGCCGGTGTAGGCGTTGCGGCCCTGGTCCAGCACGTAGCCGCGGTCGCAGACCTGTAGGCAGCGGCGGGCGTTCTGCTCGACCATGACCACCGAGACGCCGGTCGCATTGATCTCGCGGACGCGCTGGAACACGTCGTCCTGGAAGATCGGCGAGAGCCCGGCGGTGGGCTCGTCCAGCAGCAGGACCGAGGGCTCCATCATCAGCGCGCGCCCCATGGCCACCATCTGGCGTTCGCCGCCGGAGAGCGCCCCCGCCTTCTGCTTGCGGCGCTCGGCCAGCAGCGGGAACAGCTCGGCCACGGACGCCAGGCGCCTCTGGAAGATCTTCGGGCGCAGGAACACGCCCATCTCCAGGTTCTCCTCGACGGTCAGGCTGGGGAAGACGTTCTGCGACTGGGGCACGTAGCCGACGCCGCTGGAGACCAGCTGGTGGGCGCTGCGGTCGACGATGCTCTCGCCGCGGAGCGTGATCGCGCCCCCGCGCACCGGCAGCAGGCCGAAGATCGTCTTGATCAGGGTGGACTTGCCGGCGCCGTTGGGCCCGATGATGCCCACGACCTCGCCTTCGCGCAGGGTCAGCGTGCACCCGTCGAGGATGTTGACCTCGGGGACGTATCCGGCCTTCACCCCGTCGGCGACCAGCAGGTACCGGGAGTAGTCCTCGACGCCTTCGGTCGGTCCGGCCTGTTCGAGCACCTCCTCGCGGTGCTCCTGCAGAACGGTCGCGTCCTCCGGGGGCTCCGGCAGGCGCGTTTCCCGGTCGTGCCGCTCGGCCGCGGAGCCGGCCTCCCGGCCGTCCTGGTCCTCGCGGCGCGGTTCGGCGCCGCCGCCGGACCCGCCGGCCTGCTCGGATGCACTCACGGCCCCTCCTCCTTCGCCTGCGCTCCACTACCCGGATCGTCGTGGCTCGCACCCAGGTAGGCGTCGATCACCTCGTTGTTGGAGCGGATGTCGGCAGGCCGCCCCTCGGCGATCACCCGCCCTTGGGCCAGCACCACGATCCAGTCGCTGATGCCCATGATCACGTCCATGTCGTGCTCGACGAACAGCACGGTGGTGCCCTCGTCGCGCAGCGCGGTGATGTGCTCCAGCAGGGACTGCACCAGCGCGGGGTTCACGCCGGCCATGGGCTCGTCGAGCATCACCATGGACGGGTCGACCATGAGCGAGCGGGCCATCTCCAGCAGCTTGCGCTGGCCGCCGGAGAGGCTTCCGGCGATGTCGTCCCGCTTCGTGTCGAGCTTGAAGCGCGCCAGCAGTTCCAGGGCGCGCTCGCGGTTGGCGGCCTCCTGGCCGGCCCACATCCACCGGGCGAAGGAGCCCGCGAAGCGCTCTCCGGTCTGCCCGGGCGCGGCCAGCAGCATGTTCTCCAGCACGGTCAGGCGGGTCAGCGCCTTGGTGAGCTGGAAGGTGCGCACCATTCCGCGCCGGGCGACCTTGTGGCCGGCGACGCCGTTCAGCTTGCGGCCCTGGAACGACCACCCGCCCGCGTCGGCCCGGTCGAACCCGGTGAGCAGGTTGAACAGGGTGGACTTGCCTGCGCCGTTGGGGCCGATGAGCGCGGTGATGGTGCCCCGCTGGACCTCCAGGTGCTCCACGTCCACGGCGGTCAGGCCGCCGAAGGAGCGGCGGATGCCGTCGGCCCGCAGGATCGGGTCGGCCTTGGCCGATCCGGGCACGGGCTCGGCGCCGGCCATCAGGTCCCGACCCGCCTCGGGCCCGCCGCGCGTCGCGTCACTTGACATTGACCAGCATCTCCTTGCGGTTGCCGACGAGGCCCTGCGGACGGTAGACGATCAGCAGCATCAGGACCACACCGACAAGGGCGTGGCGCAGCGGGCCGGAATCGGAGGTGGCCAGGAAGGGCAGCACCTCGTTGGAGGCCATGCCGCGCAGGGTCTCGTCGAAGAGCGTGAGCAGGAACCACATGATGACCGGGCCTACGACCGGGCCCCAGATCGTGCCGACGCCGCCCAGCAGCAGCATCGCCCACAGGTAGAAGGTGACCTGCGGCATGAACTGGTCGGGGGTGATGTTCTGCTGGTTGAGAGCGATCATCACGCCGGCGAGGCCGCCGAACACGCCGCCGAAGACCAGGCTCTGCAGCTTGTAGTTGAAGGCGTCCTTGCCAAGGCTGCGGACGGCGTCCTCGTCCTCGCGGATGCCCCTGATGACGCGGCCCCAGGGGCTGTGCATGAGCAGCGCAGTCATCACCAGCCCTGCGGCGGCAAGGCCCCAGCAGGCCAGCATCAGCCAGAGTTCGTCGGAGGAGAAGTCGACGTCGCCGATCCCGAAGGAGCCCTGCGGGAGGGGGTTGGCCTCGTAGAAGCCTTCGGCGAAGCTCTGCCGCCCGTAGACGCCGCCGGTGATCGGCCGGGCGAACTCGGCGCGGTAGACCAGTCGCAGCACCTCGGCCACGGCGATGGTGGAGATCGCCAGGTAGTCGGAGCGCAGCCGAAGGGTCGGGATGCCCAGCAGCAGCGCCAGCACCACCGAGCAGCCCAGGCTGGCCAGGAAACCCGCCCACAGCGAGAGCCCGAAGGTCGCGACGCTGATCGCGACGCCGTAGGCGCCCACGAGCATGAACCCGACCTGGCCGAAGTTGAGCAGGCCGGTGTAGCCGAAGTGCATGTTCAGCCCGATGGCCGCGAGCACGTAGATGGCCGCGATGGGCCCGATCGCCGTCTCCAGGGACAAGGAGAGGATCGTCATGATGTCCATCGTCCGTCTCCCCTAGCCGACCCGTTCACGACGGCCCAGGATGCCCTGCGGCCGTACCAACAACACGACGATCATGATGAGCAGCGCCCACACGTTCATCAGCTGCGGCGAGAACCACAGCGTCGAGAGCTGGGCGACCAGGCCGATCGCCAGGCCGCCGACCATCGCGCCGTAAGCGGTGCCGAGCCCGCCGAGGATCACCGCGGCGAACATCAGCAGCAGCAGGTGGAAGCCCATCTGCCAGTACACCGACTGGTTCAGGCCGAGGAGGACCCCGCCCAGGGCCGATAGGGCGCCGCCCATCACCCAGACGTAGACGGTGACGCGGTCGACGTCGATGCCGGACGACTCCGCGAGGTCGCGGTTGTCCGAGACCGCCCGCATCGCCTTCCCGATCCGGGTGAACTGCAGCATGCTCGCGACCAGGACCAGCACCACGACGGACAGCACCATGATCCCGAGGTCGCGGGGCGTGATGGCGACCGGGCCCCACTCGATCATGTCCTGGATGCGGAACTGCACGTACTTGCGCCGGTTGGCCTCGAAGACGACCAGCAGGGCGTGGCGGAGCAGCAGGGCGATGCCGATGGTCACGATGAACATCTGGATCATCGCCACGTGGCGGCGCCGCAGGGGGCGCCACAGGAACCGCTCCAGCAGCCCGCCGAGCAAGCCCCCGCAGACGACGGCGAGCACGGTGCCCACGACGAACGGGTTGGTCGCGAAGTCGAGGACGGGCACCCCCTCGAAGGGCTCGTGCAGCGAGGCCAGGGTCGCGGTCCCGCTGAAGATCATCGCCATGATCGCGCCGAAGGTGACCATGTCGCCGTGGGCGAAGTTGATCAGCCGGGTGGTGCCGAAGATGAGTGAGAGGCCGACCGACGAGATGGCGATGATCAGGCCGAAAAGCAGGCCCGCCATCGTCAGCGAGACGACCTGGCCGAACGCGCCGGAGCCCTCGGGGGCGGGCGGGGCCTCGACGGCACCCTCTTCCTCGCCGCCTCCCGCAGTGCCGTCGCCTTCGCCGTCCCCGGTGCTGTCCTCGGAGGACTCCGATTCGCTGGGCGGGGCAGGCTGGCCCTGCCCCTGCGGGACGAGCTGGTAGACGACGGCGAAGCGCTGGTCGTCGCGGACCTCGACGTCGCGCTCGGCCCCCGCGGGGAGCTGCAGGACGTCGTATTCCCCGGGTACCGACTCCTCGTCGAGCACCACGTGGTAGGTGCCTGCGCCGGGCAGGTCCACTTCCCAATCACCGCTGGAGTCGGTGGTCGCTTCGCCGATCCGCTCGCCGTCCTGGGAGACGGTGATGTCGAGGCCCTCGACACCCTCGTCGCTGTCCGGTTGACGGATCTGGCCGAATAGCGACGCACCGCCCTGGGTGTCTGCTGCCGCCGCACCCGGGATCGCCAAGGTGGCGGCGATCAGGGCGAGCAGCACCGTCACGAGGCGTGTGCGCACGCGCGCTCCTTGCGCATTCGTCAGAGGCCGGAACCGGTCTGTGTCCGCTTCCGACGGATTTGCTGTTCGGTGGCGTGAGTTTAGCCCGCTTTACCCTGTGCATTCAGCACCTCTAAAGCCACGTGATCCAAACGTCACTGCTTTGTGCGCATCCGTGATCGAACCGGGACGTTTCGCCTGTTGACGGGGGCCTCGTCGGAGCACCGGGCCACGAGGAAGCGACCGCGGGCGGGTTCGCCGTCACCCTGCGCAACCACAGGGCAGGGCCGCGGCGTTCGCTCCTGCGCCGCCGTCCGGCTGCCCCCCGAGGGCAATACCACCGTCGATCTTGTAGCCATCGTGAAGGAAAGCGATTTCCATTTGCGATGGCTACAAGATCGACGGGGTTGGGGTCCGCGGATCGGTGATCACCCGGTTGCCCAGCTGTCTGTCAGGCGGCGGGCGGCGGGTACCGCGCGTCGTCTCAGCCGCCGCCCTGCTCGCCCAGGGTCTCGATCACCGTCTCGGCGACCTTGCGCATGGTCAGCCGGCGGTCCATCGAGTTCTTCTGGATCCACCGGAAGGCCTCGGGCTCGCTGAGGCCGTGCCGGCTCTGCAGCAGCCCTTTGGCCCGCTCGACCAGCTTGCGGGTGTCCAACCGCTCCTGCAGGCCGCTGACCTCGGCCTCCAGCGCCGACAGCTCGGCGTAGCGGCTGACGGCCATCTCGATCGCCGGTACCAGGTCGGACTTGCTGAACGGCTTGACCAGGTAGGCCATCGCCCCTGCGTCGCGGGCGCGCTCGACCAGTTCACGTTGGGAGAAGGCGGTCAGGATGACGACGGGCGCGATGCGCTCGGCGGCGATGTGCTCGGCGGCCGACAGCCCGTCGAGGACCGGCATCTTGATATCGAGGATGACGAGGTCGGGCCGGTGCTCCCCGGCGAGGCGTATCGCGGTCTCGCCGTCGCCGGCCTCGCCCACAACGGCATAGCCGTCCTCCTCAAGCATCTCCTTGAGGTCCAGCCTGATCAGGGCCTCGTCTTCCGCGATCACCACGCGGCTCTGCGTCGTCGTCACGTACATGAGGGTACCGAGATCCGCTACGATACTGAGCAGCGGCCGCGGGAACTTAAGCCAAGGCGTGACCTCGCCAGCCGCGCCCCATCCGGGGTCTTCGGCTCGGTTCGCCCCCTTTCCCGCTGCGCAGCCCTGATACGCCAACCGGTAGAGCGAGCGAGCTCAAACCTCGTACAGTGTGGGTTCGAATCCCACTCAGGGCACCCTGTGCCTCTCGCGCCCCCGTCGGCGGCGCGGTCGAGGCGACCGGTCCCCTCACCGGCTTCTCCCGGCTTCCCGCGCCCGCCCACGTCCTCAGCTCGCCGTCCGCGAGGCCGTGACCGCGCGCGGCGCAGCGCCGGTCACATTGCGGCCACAACACGAGCACAACCCGTAGGTTCGGTCGCCACGACCGCCGGGGTTCGCCGATCCTGGAGTACGGGCGTGTTCTACGAGAGCGGCTCGGGCGGCGTCTGCGGCCGCGACGGGCGGTTGTCGGCTGCGAGTGGAGGAGGTCCTGGTGCTGAGCGCGGTGGCCGCGATCGCCGGGGCGCTGACCATCGGCGCCTGGGTCCTGGTGTCGTGGGGGTCCCGGCGCCGTCAGCCCTGGTTGCTGGCCCCCCTGGCCGCAGCGGCGGTGCTGCTGGTCGCGCTGGGCCTGCCGGGCTGGGCGTTCGCGCCCGTCGTGCTGCTGGCTGCGGGCACCTTCGCCGAGCTTGTCGTGGGCTCGCGCGAGCCCCCCGCGCTGCGCACCGCCGCCCCCGAGGCCCCGTTGAGCACCGAGCGCTGGGCCGCCGCCGCGGCGGCCCCCTTCCGCACGGCCCTGGCCGAACCCTGGGACGAGGTCGAGCGCCCGCAGCTTCGGCGCCGCTACCGGCGCGCGCTGGAGCAGGAGTGGGGGGTCGTCGATCGCGCGTCGCTGCTGGCGACCGTCGAGCGGCTGTGGACCGAACTGCACGCCGGCGGTGAAGCCGACGTGCACATCGACTTCGCCGCCGCCACGCTGCGCGGCCGGCCCAGTCCCGACTCCGCGCACGAGCGCGTGGTGCACCTGGCCCCTGAACAGGTCGGACGGCTGCGCGCCGTCACCGGCGCCGAGCAGGGCGCGGACACGGTGGTCGTCGCCGCCCACCAGTGGTGGCGGGCGGCGCAGATCGTCCGCCTGATACTGGGCGGGGCCACCCTGGAATGGCTGAGCCGTGTGGAGACCCAGAGCCTGCTCCGCCGCACGGCGGGCGACCTGCAGCGGCGCTATGCGAGCTGGCAGCAGCTGGCCGAGGCCTTCCACTGCGGGTACCTGCTCACCTACGCCCAGCGGGGGCCGGGGTGGGAGCGCACGTGGACCGCGCTGGAGCTGCTCGCGTTCGACCCGGCGAGCCCGTGGCAGCGCCTGCCGTGGGACATGCCGCTGGAGCGGGCGTCCTACGAGGGCCCACTGCCCAACGCGCTGCCGAACTGAGGCGGGGCCGGACCCCGGTCGGCCCTCCCCGGCGAAGGCCAGTGGGCCTTCCCGGGGCGAGGGCCGGGGTGGGGAGGCGCGTGCCCGCCTCGACCCTGCGGCCGGATCAGCGGCCGTGGGTGATCGCGTCGCCGATGCGGTGTACGCGCAGCGAGTTGGTCGAACCCGGGGTTCCGGGCGGGCTCCCGGAGACGACGACGATCTTGTCGCCCTTCTGGTAGATGCCCATCTCCAGCAGCTCGCCCTCGACCTGGCTCACCATGTCGTCGGTGTGGTCGACCCAGGGCACGCAGTGGGTGTCGACGCCCCAGGTCAGCGCCAGCTGCGCCCGCGTGGAGCCCTGCGTGGTGAACGCCAGCAGCGGGATCGGCGAGCGGTAGCGCGCCAGTCGGCGCGCGGTCTCGCCGGACATGGTGAAGGCGACCAGGGCCTTGGCTCCGACGGTGGCGCCGACTTCGGCGGCGGCGCGGGCGATGGCCCCTCCGGTGGTCTCGGGGACCCGGCTGAGGATGTGCGAGGCCCGCAGGGACTCCTGCTCGGCCGCGGCGACGATGCGGGCCATCGTCTCGACCGTCTCGATCGGGAACGCGCCCACGCTGGTCTCGCCGGAGAGCATGACCGCGTCGGCGCCGTCCAGGACGGCGTTGGCGACGTCGGAGGTCTCGGCGCGGGTGGGCCGCGGCGAGCTGATCATGGACTCCAGCATCTGGGTCGCCACGATCACCGGCTTGGCCTTGTCACGGCACCGCTCGATGGCGCGCTTCTGCACCATCGGGACGTTCTCCAGCGGCAGCTCGACGCCGAGGTCGCCGCGGGCGACCATCACTCCGTCGAAGACCTCGATGATGTCCTGCAAGCGCTCGACGGCCTGCGGCTTCTCGATCTTGGCGATGAGCGGGACCCGAACGCCGACGTCGTCCATGATGCGGTGGACGTCCTCGGCGTCGGCCGGGCTGCGCACGAAGGACAGCGCGACCATGTCGACGCCCTCCTCCAGGGCCCAGCGCAGGTCCTCTTCGTCCTTATCGGTGAGGGCGGGCACGCTGACCGAGACGCCGGGCAGGTTGAGGCCCTTGTGGTTGGAGACGCGGCCGCCGATGAGGACCCGTGTCTGGACCTCGGTGTTGGTGGCCTTCGTGCACTCCAGGACCACGTTGCCGTCGTCGATCAGGACGCGGTCGCCCGGGCGCACGTCCCCGGGCAGGCCCTTGTAGGTGGTGGAGACCCGGTGCCGATCGCCGGGGACGTCCTCGACGGTCACCGTGAACTGGTCGCCGGCGGCCAGTTCGACGGGGCCTTCGGGGAAGGTTCCCAGGCGGATCTTGGGTCCCTGCAGGTCGGCGAGGATCCCTACGCTGCGCCCGGCGGCCTCGGAGGCCTCCCGGACGTTGGTATAGCTGGCGTGGTGGTCCTCATGCGTTCCGTGGCTGAGGTTGAGTCGCGCTACGTCCAGTCCCGCGTCGACGAGCGCGCGGATACTCTCCGGGCTCGATGTCGCGGGACCGAGAGTCGCGACGATTTTTGCTCGACGTGTCACCCTTAACACTCTAAAGCGTCTGGGCAGTGCAGTGGTCTAAACCAGGTTGCGAGTGGGCGTACTCCAGGTCGCTACCCGGCGAACGCGCTCACGAGCGCGCCGTCGAACGCGGGCAGGTCGTCCGGTTTGCGACTGGTGACCAACTTGTTCGGCCCCTGGGAGCAGACCACGGCCTGTTCGTCGACCCATTGCCCGCCGGCGTTCGCGATGTCCGTCCGCAGGCTCGGGAACGAGGTGAGGCGGCGTCCGGCGACCGCCTCGGCCTCGACCAGCAGCCAGGGCGCATGGCAGATCGCCGCGACCGGCTTGGCCTTGTCGAAGAACTCCTTGGTGAACGCGACCGCGCGCGGGACCGTGCGCAGGAAGTCCGGGTTGGCTACGCCGCCGGGCAGCACAAGCCCGGCGAAGTCGTCGGCGCCCACCTCCTCGACCGGGGCGTCGACGGCGAAGGTGTCGCCCTTGTCGAGGTGGTTGAACCCCTGGATCTCCCCGGGCGAGGTCGAAATCAGCTGCGGCGTCCCCCCGGCCTTCTCCACGGCCTGCCAGGGGTCGGTGAGCTCGATCTGCTCGGTGCCTTCGGGAGCGGCGAGGAAGGCGATGATGGATCCGTTGAGGTCGCCGGCCATGGTGGTCGTCCTCCTTCTCGTGCGGCGGCATCCCGGCCCCGCGGCGGACACCGCGGGGCGGGCCTGCAGCGTTGCCGCTGCCCACGATGCGAGGGCTTACGCGCGCGCCGCGCAGCGGCGGCTCAGCCGGTCCGCACGGCGGGGACGTCGGCGGAGAGGCGCCCGTAGTCGCGCAGCGTCTTCAGATGCCGAACGGTGAGCATCCCGCGCCATTCGTTTCGGGCGCTGACGGCCCAGCTGTCCCAGGTGATGTCCCAGCCGCCGTCGGCGCTCCAGCGCCCGAGTAGCCCGTCGAGGTCGCCGGCGACCTCCTCGTCGGTGAAGAGCCGCCGGGCGATGTGGTCGGGGCGGGCGGCCAGGTCCAGCGGCCGGTGCACGTCGCCCGCTGCCGCGGGGTCGGTCTCGATCACGGCGCGCATGGCCGGGGCCAGGCGTTGGAACTCGGCCTCGGCGCGCCGGCGGTCGGGCACGTTCTCCAGGAAGGTGCACAGCGCGACGGCCTCGTCGGGGTCGGTCCAGCGCAGTGAGGCGATGCGCGTCCAGCAGAAGGCGGTGGCGCGGTCGCGCCAGGCGTGGCAGATGCGGTGGCGGTGCATCAGGCCCACCAGGGTCGCCGTGGGCTCGAGCGCGCCCGCGAAGTCGTGGGCCTCGCGGTAGGCGGGCGCGGCCTCGGTGTGGCGCGCCGTGGGCAGCACCGGCGGCACTCCCCCGCTGTCGCGGGTGATGCTGGTGAGGTAGCGGCCGACGCCGTCGGCGATGTCGCGGGGGACGGCGCCGAGCTCGTCGAGGTAGCGCAGGGCCACCACGACGGCGGCAGGCTGGCTGCCGTGGCCCCGCAAGTCGGGGTCGAGGCCGTTGCCGTAGCCCCCGTCGACGTTGCGGTAGGACTCCAGGGCCGAGCGGATGGGCGCGGCCGAGCCGCTGCGGAAATGGTAGGCGAAGCGGTGGCGGTCGATGAGTCGGGCATTGCGCGAGATGAAGTGCTCCGCGGAGCGGAGGGCTTCCGGGGTCACCATGCTCATGCCACGAATGTACGCCCGCACCTGGGCATCCGTTCAAAGGCCCAGGGCCGGACAGGCGACCGCTATGCGCCATTTTTGCACTTCTTTACGCGAATTCCGCCCGCCTCGCGGCTTTCGCGACAGGGAAATCCACACGGATTCTTAACGGGACCCGGTCGCCTCGTCCCGTTCCCTCGGCGTACGCCGCCGCCGCATCGTCAGCAGCAGCGCCCCCAGCCAGGACACCGCCACCACCGCCGCCACGGCGAACTGTACTTCGGTCAGGTAGCGCTCGGGGTAGACCACACCGGTCAGGTAGTGGTCGATGAACCCGCTGGAGGGCAGGCCCTGCAGGCCGGCCCGCAGCCGCGCCCAGTCCTCGATTCCGGTGAGCGGGCAGAGCCACTGGAAGTCGATGATGCCCAGCGCATAAGCGCACACGCCCACGTGCGGCCACAACGCGTGCGGCCAGCGCCACACGAGGAACCCGCCCAGTGCCACATAGCACAGGAAGCCGAAGTGCAGCAGCATGGCCGCGTCGGCGATAAGGCGGTAGCCCATATGGGGGAAGTACCCGCGGGGGCGGTGGAAATGCCCGCCACTACGGCGATTCCGGGGACAGTGCGCCCTCGCGGGGGCGGGACCCGGCCCCTGGCGCCCGGGCGGCGCGGGCACGTGCCCGCGCCGCCCTGACCGCTGGTCAGCTCGCGGTCAGCGGCCGCTCCGTGGGCGGGACGGCCGTCGGCAGGACGGTGTCCGCACCGGTGAGGTACCGGTCCAGGCTCGCCGCCGCCGAGCGTCCCTCGGCGATCGCCCACACGATCAAGGACTGGCCGCGCCCCATGTCGCCGGCGCAGAAGACGCCCTCGACCGTGGTGGCGTAATCGGCGCCGCGCACGACGTTGCCGCGCCCGTCCAGCTCCACGCCCAGCTGCTCGATCATCCCGGCCTTCTCCGGGCCGACGAAGCCCATGGCCAGGGTGACCAGTCCGGCCGGGATCTCGCGCTCGGTCCCGGCGACCGGCTCGAAGCCGTTGGCGGTGCGCTCGACGTCGACCAGCTTGAGCGCGCGCACGCGCCCGTCGTCGCCTCCGAGGAACTCCACGGTGTTGACCGAGTACAGCCGCTCGCCGCCCTCCTCATGAGCGGTGGTGACCTTGTAGACCATGGGCATGGTCGGCCACGGCTGGTTCTCGGGCCGGTCCCCGGGCGGCTTGGGCATGATCTCCAGCTGGGTGACCGACAGGGCGCCCTGGCGGTGCGCCGTGCCCACGCAGTCGGCGCCGGTGTCGCCGCCGCCGATGACGATGACGTGCTTGCCCTCGGCGCTGATGGCGGGCGTGTCGAAGTCGCCCTCCTGCACCCGGTTGGCCAGAGGCAGGTACTCCATGGCCTGGTGGACGCCGTCGAGCTCGCGGCCGGCGGCCGGCAGCTCGCGCCACGCGGTGGCCCCGCCGGCCAGCAGCACGGCGTCGTGCTGGGCGCGCAACTCCTCGACGGTGATGTCGGTGCCCACGTCGACGCCGGTGCGAAAGACCGTGCCCTCGGCCCGCATCTGGCCCAGGCGGCGCTCGATATGCCGCTTCTCCATCTTGAACTCGGGGATGCCGTAGCGCAGCAGCCCGCCGACACGGTCGGCCCGCTCGAAGACCGTGACGTCGTGTCCGGCGCGGGTCAGTTGCTGAGCCGCCGCCAGCCCGGCCGGTCCAGAGCCCACGACCGCGACCTTGCGCCCCGAGCGGGTTTCGGGCGGCTGGGGCCGCACCCAGCCCTCTTCCCAGGCCCGGTCGATGATGGAGTTCTCGACGTTCTTGATGGTCACGGCAGGCTGATTGATGCCCAGCACGCACGCCGACTCGCACGGAGCCGGGCACAGCCGCCCGGTGAACTCCGGGAAGTTGTTGGTCGCGTGCAGCCGCTCGATCGCCTCGCCCCAGTCGTGGCGGTGGACCAGGTCGTTCCACTCGGGGATGAGGTTGCCCAGCGGGCAGCCGTTGTGGCAGAACGGGATTCCGCAGTCCATGCAGCGCGAAGCCTGCCTGACGACGGTGCCGCGGTCGGCCTCGTGGTAGACCTCGTGCCAGTCCTGGATGCGCACGTCGACCGGGCGGCGAGCGGGCAGCTCCCGCTCGGTGATCTTCAGAAACCCCTTCGGGTCAGCCATCGTGTTCCCCTCCTTTCGGATCCGGCCGACGATTCAGGACTGGGCGGCGGCCATGATGGCCTCGCCGACGTCGCGGCCGGCGCGCTCGGCCTCGGCCTGGGCGGCCAGCACCCGCTTGAAGTCGCGCGGCATGACCTTGCCGAACCGGGCGAGCGCGTTGTCGAAGTCGGCCAGCAGCTCGGCTGCGACACCCGATCCGGTGGCCTCGCGGTGGCGGTCCAGCACGTCGCGCAGGAACGTCCGGTCGGCGTCGTCGAGCGGGTCGAGGTCGACCATCTCGCCGTTCACCCGCTCGGGGTCGAGGTCCAGCACGTAGGCGATGCCCCCGGACATGCCCGCGGCGAAGTTGCGCCCCGTGGTGCCCAGGATGACGGCGCGCCCGCCGGTCATGTACTCGCACCCGTGGTCGCCCACGCCCTCGGCGACGGCCAGCGCGCCGGAGTTGCGCACGCAGAACCGCTCGCCCACGACGCCGCGCAGGAACACCTCGCCGGAGGTCGCACCGTAGGCGATGACGTTGCCGGCGATGATGTGTCGCTCCGGCGCGAAGGGCACGTCCTCGGGCGGGCGGACGGCGACCCGGCCACCGGAGAGCCCCTTGCCCACGTAGTCGTTGGCGTCGCCGACGAGCCGCAGGGTGACGCCCCGCGGCACGAACGCGCCGAAGGACTGGCCGGCCGAGCCGGTGAAGGTGACGTCGACGGTGTCGTCGGGCAGGCCCTCGGCGCCGTAGCGCTTGGTGATCTCGTGTCCCAGCATGGTGCCGACGGTGCGGTTGACGTTGCGCACCGGCAGGTCCAGCTTCAGCGGTTCGCCGAACTCCAAGGCGCCCTCGGCCAGCTGGATCAGCGTGTTGTCCAGCGCCTTCTCCAGCCCGTGGTCCTGGCCGCGCACCCGGTGGCGGTGGTCGCCGTCCCAGGAGTCCTCCTCGTGCAGGACGGGCGCGAGATCCAGCCCGGAGGCCTTCCAGTGGTCCACGGCGTCGGCGGTGTCGAGCAGGCCGACGGCGCCGACGGCCTCGTCCAGGCTGCGAAAGCCCAGCGCGGCCAGGTACTCGCGGACCTCCTGGGCGATGAACTCGAAGAAGTTCACAACGAAGTCGGCCTGGCCGGAATAGCGCTTGCGCAGCTCCGGGTTCTGCGTGGCCACGCCCACCGGGCAGGTGTCCAGGTGGCACACGCGCATCATGACGCAACCCGAGACCACCAGGGGCGCGGTGGCGAAGCCGTACTCCTCGGCACCCAGCAGGGCCGCGACGACGACGTCCCGGCCGGTCTTCATCTGCCCGTCGGCCTGCACGACGATGCGGTCGCGCAGCCCGTTGCGCAGCAGGGTCTGCTGGGTCTCGGCCAGCCCCAGCTCCCAGGGCGTGCCCGCGTGCTTGAGCGAGGTCAGCGGCGAGGCGCCGGTGCCGCCGTCGTGGCCGGAGATCAGCACGACGTCGGCGTGGGCCTTGGACACGCCCGCGGCCACGGTGCCCACTCCGGCCTCGGAGACCAGCTTGACGTGGACCCGCGCGCCGGGGTTGGCGTTCTTGAGGTCGTGGATCAGCTGGGCGAGGTCCTCGATGGAGTAGATGTCGTGGTGGGGCGGCGGCGAGATCAGCCCGACGCCGGGGGTGGAGTGCCGGGTGCCGGCGATCCACGGGTAGACCTTGTGGCCGGGCAGTTGGCCGCCTTCGCCGGGCTTGGCGCCCTGGGCCATCTTGATCTGGATGTCGTCGGCGTTGCTGAGGTAGTGCGAGGTCACCCCGAAGCGGCCCGACGCGACCTGTTTGATGGCGCTGCGCCGCAGGTCGCCGTTCTCGTCGGGCGTGAAGCGGTCGGCGTCCTCGCCGCCCTCACCGGTGTTGGACTTGCCGCCCAGCCGGTTCATGGCCACGGCCAGGGTCTCGTGCGCCTCGGCCGAGATGGAGCCGTAGGACATGGCTCCGGTGGAGAAACGCTTGACGATCTCGGAGACCGGCTCGACCTCCTCCACCGGAACGGGCTCGCGCACGCCCTCCTTGAGGCGGAACAGCCCGCGCAGCGTCATCAGCGTGCTCGCCTGGTCGTCGATCGCGGAGGTGTACTCCTTGAAGATCTCGTAGCGCCGGGAGCGCGTGGCGTGCTGCAGCTTGAAGACGGTCTCGGGATTGAACAGGTGCGGCTCGCCCTCGCGGCGCCACTGGTACTCGCCGCCGATCGCCAGCCGCCGGTGGTCGGCGGGGTTGGCGGCGAACGCGGTTGCGTGGCGGACGCCGACCTCCTCGGCCAGGACGCCGAAGCCGACGCCGCCCAGCGGGGAGGGCGTGCCGGTGAAGCACCGGTCGATGACCTCGGGGCCGAGGCCCAGCGCCTCGAAGATCTGGGCTCCGGTGTAGGAGCTGACCGTGGAGACGCCCATCTTGGACATGATCTTCAGGACGCCCTTGCCGAAGGCCTTGACGGTGTTGCCCACGGCCTCGTCGGCGCCGATGCCGCCGATGACGCCGCGCTCGACCATGTCGCGCACCGTGCCCAGCGCCATGTAGGGCGCGACCGCCGAGGCGCCGTAGCCGAGCAGGAGCGCGATGTGGTGGCACTCGCGGGCGTCGCCGGACTCGACCACCAGGCCGACCTCGGTGCGGGTCTTCTCCCGCACCAGGTGGTGGTGGACGGCGCCGGTCAGCAGCAGCGAGGGCACCGGCGCGCGGTCGGGGCCGGCGCCGCGGTCGGAGAGCACGACGATGTGCGCGCCGGCGGCGATGGCCGCCGACACCTCGGCGCAGATCTCGTCCAGGCGGACCGACATCGCCGCGCCGCCGCCGGCGGCGGCGTAGGTGCCGTTGGCGACGAAGGTGCGGAAGGCGGGGTCGGCGTCCGCGGCCGTCCCGGCGCGAACGATCCGGGCCAGGCCGGCCTCGTCGAGGACCGGGGTGGGCAGCACGATGCGCCGGCAGTCCTCGGGGTCGGGCGAGAGGACGTTCTCCTCGGCGCCCAGCGCGGTGTGCAGGCTGGTGACCAGCTCCTCGCGGATGGCGTCCAGCGGCGGGTTGGTCACCTGCGCGAAGCCCTGCGAGAAGTAGTCGAAGAGCTGTCGGGAGCGGGCCGACAGCGCCGCCACCGGCGTGTCGGTGCCCATGGAGCCGATCGGCTCGGCGCCCGTGCGCGCCATGGGCTCGAGGATGATGCGCAGCTCCTCCTCGGTGTAGCCGAAGACCTGCTGCTGGCAGACGAGGTCGCCCACGGGCTCGGGCTCACCCGGCTCCAGGTCGGAAAGGGCCACCACGCCGCGCTCCAGCCACTCGGCGTAGGGGTGCTCGGCCGCGAGCTCGGACTTGATCTCCTCGTCCTCGATGATGCGGCCCTGCTCGGTGTCGACGACGAAGATGCGGCCGGGCTGCAGCCGCCCCTTGCGTACGATGCGCGAGGACTCGACGTCGAGCACGCCGGCCTCGCTGGCCAGCACGACGGTGCCGTCGTCGGTGACCCAGTAGCGGCCGGGGCGCAGGCCGTTGCGGTCCAGGACGGCGCCGATGAGCGAGCCGTCCGTGAAGGACACCGACGCGGGGCCGTCCCAGGGCTCCATGAGCATGGAGTGGAACTCGTAGAAGGCCCGCACGTGCGGGTCCATCTCCGTGTGGTTCTCCCAGGGCTCGGGGATCATCATCAGCACCGCGTGCGGCAGCGACCGCCCGCCCAGGTGCAGCAGCTCCAGAGCGGCGTCGAAGGACGCGGTGTCGGAGTCGTCGGGGTCGACGATGGGGCACACGCGCGAGATGTCGCCGGGCAGCAGGTCGCTGTCGAGCGTGGCCTCGCGGGCCCGCATCATGTTCCGGTTGCCTTTGACGGTGTTGATCTCGCCGTTGTGGGCGACGTAGCGGAAGGGGTGCGCCAGCGGCCACGACGGGAAGGTGTTGGTGGAGAACCGCGAGTGCACCAGTGCCAGGCCGCTGGAGTAGCGCCGGTCGGACAGGTCGGCGTAGAACGGCTCCAGCTGAGGCGTGGTGAGCATGCCCTTGTAGGTGATCGTGCGCGGGGAAAGGCTGGGGAAGTACACGCCGGTCTCATGCTCGGCGCGTTTGCGCAGGCAGTAGGCGTAACGCTCCAGCTCGATGCCGCCGAGGCCCTCGGCGGCGGTGCCCTGCGCGCCCGCGACGAACAGTTGGGCGAAGTGCGGCATGGCCTCGCGCGCCGCGGGTCCGCAGAAGTGCGGGTCGACCGGAACCTCGCGCCAGCCCAGCACGCGCAGGCTCTCCTCGGCGGCGACGGCCTCGATCGCGGCAACGGCGGAGGCGCGCTCGCCGCTGTCGGCGGGCAGGAAGGCGATGCCGGCGGCGTAGCGGCCCCCCCCGGGCAGCTCGAAGCCGCAGACCTCGCGGTAGAGGGCGTCGGGGACCTGGGTGATGATCCCGGCGCCGTCACCGTCCTCGGGATCGGCGCCGGCGGCGCCCCGGTGGTCGAGGTTGCGCAGCACCGTCAGCGCCTTCTCGACGATCTCGTGGCTGCGACGGCCGGAGAGGTCGGCTACGAACCCGACGCCGCAGGCGTCGTGCTCGTAGGCGCTGTCGTACAGGCCCTCGCGGGTGGAATCGGCGTTCGGTCGGACGGACGAACGCTGCACCTGGCCAGCAGGCATCTACCCTCCTGTCGTCGTACGTATGGGCTTTCGGACAAAGCGCATCCGGGACGACATTGGCCCTGCTGCGTCAGCATGCGAAGGCGGCCCCTCCTGGCACCGGTTTCCACGGTCGGCGCCCAGCGCCGAATCCGCGTCACGTCCTCGTAGTAACCGGTGTCGCCCCAGGTCGGCGGCCACACTCGCGAGTAGTCAGTTATACAGCGGTCCAGCCCCGACGTGAAATCGAAGGTCTAGACCGCGCACCGCCACAGTGCGGTCAGGCCCGAGGGCCCGCTCGGTGCGGGGTGGGTCGGCGTCGACCCGCCCTTCGGGGTTAGCCGGGATCCTTCCAGGCCCGACTCTTGCTCAAACATCCCTTTCGCCCCGATCTTCACAGAACGCGGCAAAGCGAAGCGCTAGAACCGTACCCCGCCCCGATCCGGCGGTGTGCGGCGGGGTGAGCCTCGGTTCACAGTCAGCGTACCCGCAGGCAACAGACAGGACATAAAGCCGCGGTGAGATTCGGCTGCGACCCGCGCCACACCCGACCGAGCGCCTGTGAGCCCGGTGACACCCGCCTCCCCCGGACCCGCCGCGCACCCCCGGGACCGGCGCGGTGCGGACGCTCCGCCCCGCGGGAGCGCAGGCGCCCGGACGGGCGGCGGCGAACGCGCCGCGGGTACGCGATGATCGGAGGGTGCACGACGACACCGCCGCCGCCCCCTCCGGCCGCCCCGAACCGCACCCCTCCCCTGCTCCGTTCCCGGCGCGCCCCGAACCGCCCTCCGGGCCGCACGCGCTCCTGGCCGCCCGCGGCGGCGGTGCGGCGCGCGTGTACCGGGTACCGGCCGCCCTCGCCGAAGGGGGCTGGTGGACGCCGCGTGAGCTGGTGCGCCGCACGGCTGCGGCCCACCGGACGGTCGAGGGCGTGATCGACGCCCTCGCCGACGAGGTCGAGTGGGACGCCGACGGCGCCCGGGTGCGGCTCGTGCGCCCCGAGGACTTCGCCGGATACGGCCGACCCGAGACGGCCGACCCCGTGGCACACCTGCGCAGCGATCACGAGGCGGCCGCCGCCGAACTCCGCCGCCTCGTCGACGGTGCCCCAGACCCCCGTACGGACCTGGACCACGTCGCCGCCACCGCCGACACCGCTCTGCGCCGCGGCCTGATGCTGCGGGCGCGCTTTCCCGCGGCCGGCACCCGCCTGCTGTGCGTGGGCGACCACGACCTCACCGCGCTCGCAGCCGCCCTCGTCTGCCCCGGGCTGCAGGCCGTCGTGGTCGACATCGACGAGCGGATGCTCGCCTACATCGACGGGGCCGCCGCCCGGCTCGGCCTGCCCGTGCGCTGCCACTTCGCCGACCTGCGGCTGGGCCTGCCCGACGCGGTGCGCGGCGGTGCGGACGCGGTCTTCACCGACCCGCCCTACACACCCGAGGGGGTGGAGCTGTTCGTGCGCCGCGGCGTGGAGGGCCTCGCCGACCACCGGGACGGCCGGGTGCTGCTGGCCTACGGCGCCAGCGAGACCACACCCGCGCTGACCGCCGGGACACAGGGGCGGCTGGGCGGGTTGGGCCTGGTCACCGAGGCGCTGTGGCCCGACTTCAACCGCTATCTGGGCGCCGAGGCCATCGGCGCGGCCAGCGACCTGTACGTGCTGCGCCCCACTGGCCGCACACCTCAGACGGCCCGCGGCACGGGAGCCAGAGCCCGGGTTTACAGCCGCGGCGCCAACGCCGCCGAGGCGGCGGGGGCGCTCGGGGAGGCGGAGGCGCGCGCAGTGGTGGAGCGCGTCGCCGCCGAGGCCGCCGTGGGCGAGTGGCCCGACGGCGCACTGGATCCCGTGCCCGCGCCCGGCGGTGGGCAACCGCGTGCACCGCGCCGGGTCCGGCTCGGTACGTGGCTGGAGAGCCCGGGCGAGGCCGGGCGCGCCGCAGTGAACCTCACCGGAGGATGGGAGGACCTGCTGGCACGGGTACTGCTGGCCGCGCCCGGCCCCCAAGCGGCCGCCGTCGTGCCCGCCTCCCATCCGCAGGTGCGCGACCGGGCGGGGCAGCAGGAGCTGGCCGGCCTGCTGGAGCCGCGCTGGAGCGTGCGCTTCCTGCGCGGGACTCCGGGACCGCGGCTGACCACGGTGCACGCCGTGGAGCTCCCGGGCGGCGGCGACCCGGCCGAACGGCTGCTGCTGCACTGCCAGCGCCGCGCGCACGGCAGGCTGGCCGCCACCCTGCGCGAGGGGCTGGTGCGGGTGGCCGCCGAGGCCGGAACCCCGGTCAACAAACGCACGGCCCGCCGCGCGGTGCCCGAGGCAGCGCCCTGGCTCAGCGGACACACGCTGCTCGACCTGCCGGCCCACCGCATGCCCCTGCTGCGCGAGGCGGCCGCGGAGCTGGCCGCCCGGGCGGCAGCGGCGGCCGCCGGGGCGTCCTCCGGCAACCCTCGGGGCGACCGGCGGGCGTGACCGCGGCACCCCGGAGGGCCGCTCCGGCGGCGGCCCGGGCGACCCGCGGTGCGGTGGGAGCCGGGGAAGACGCGCTTGGCCGGTGCGCGCCCCGCCGCCGCGGCCTCCGAAGCGCCCGGCTACTCCCCGGCCGCCCGGGCCCGCCTTCCGAGTACCGGCGAAGCCGGCGGGGCACGGGACCGCGCGTCAGGACGCCGCGGCGGCGCCCTGCTGGTTCTCCTGGAAGTTCTCCAGCTGGACCTCGCGGTTGTAGAGGGGGTCGCGGAAGCTGTTCAGCGCGATCAGCGGGGAGACGAGGCTCTCACGGACCGCCGGGTCGTCCGACTCGATCGACTGCACCCACAGCACGGTCAGGTAGTGGCCGCTGACGGTGGCCTCCGCGGCGCTGTAGCCGGCGCCCAGGCTGGAGAACGGGTCCTGCTCGGGGGTGGGCACGGAGATGAACCCGGACTGCTCGGACTGGGCGTCCTTGGGGGGCTGCAGCGCCGTCGCCACGGCCTGCGCGGCCTCGGCGTCCTTGAGGTTGAACATCGCGACCGCGCCGACGTAGTCCTCGGAGGTGTAGCCCGCCCGCGCCGCCTGGGTGCAGTCGGCCTCGGCCAGCGCGCTGCGCACCGCCTCGCCCCACACCGCCGAGGCGCAGTCCTCGGCCAGCGACGAGGTCTGCAGCTCGAAGGAGATCCCCTGGCTCTCGCTCTCGATCGTCTTGGCGTCCTCGCCGAACAGTTCGCGCTTGTTCAGGGGCCGCGAGTCGACCTCCCGCGTGGCCAGCACCTCGCTGCCCGAGTCGTGGATCTCGAACGCGGCGGGCACCGGGTCCTCTGGCGCCTGGGCGCCGCCGCCGACGAACTGCAGGACGAGCACCACGGCCAGCGCCACCACGGCGACTCCGAGGGCGCCGAGCAGGAGAGGGAGCAGTTTCGTGCCGGGCGCCTTGGCGCGGGAGGAGCGCCGGCGCCGGCGCCGGGCTCCCTTGCGGCGATCGGGAGGTGCGGCCAGACCCTCGATGGAGTCGGCTTCGTCGGGTTTCCTCCGCCGGCCGGGGGTACCGGAAACAGACGACTTAGAAGACACCAGAACCTCTCGGACGGTCGCGGGGGCTGTGATTCATGTAGCGGGAGGGAGCGGCGGAGCCGCGTGTGACCATGCCGCCGGTCCGCAAATCCTAGCTTGCGGGCGGAACCGGGCCGTCCCGCCCGCCCGGGAGCCGCCGGCGCCTCCGCGTCCCGCAACGGGCGCGGCGGAGCGCGCGGTGCGGCGCCCGGGCCCCGGTCCTACTGCTCGGCGTCGCCGACCTGCCGGTAGACCCACGTCGAGGCGTTCATTGCCGCCACGTTCAGGGTGGAGAGGGTGTCGCCGTCGCCGGGCTGCTCTCCGTCGGTCCGCGCCACCCAGTACACCGCCAGGTAGTGTCCCATCACCTGTGCGGTGGCCTGGCTGTAGCCCTTGTGCAGGCCGTCCATGCCGTCCTTCTGGGGCAGGAGGAACCCGGGGGCCGTCGAGGAGTCGTTGGGGTCGAGCGCCGTGGAGACGGCGTCGGCCGAATCGGAGTCCGCCAGGTCGAACAGCGTGAACTGGGCGACGTACTTGCCGCCGCCGTCCAGGTAGACGGCGCTGGCAGCGGAGGTGCACTCGCCGTCGACCAGGGCCTGGGCGGCCTCATCGCCCCAGACGAGGGACGTGCAGGTGTCGGTGACCCCGGTCTCGTCCCGGACGAGCTTGTGGCCGTCCAGGGCCAGCTTCTCGGTGTCGGAGCCGAAGACCTTGTCCTCGGGGATCCCGCCCGAGTCGTCGCCACGCTCGGCGATAGGGTCGAACGCCTCATCCTGGGGCTGCGCCTGGTACAGGGCCGGAACCAGCGTGGAGTGCCCTTCGGGCGGCGCCACGATGGCGCTGCCGTCGCCACCGCTCGGGAGGTCGGCGGATTCAGTCGCCAGCTGATAGCCGAGAACGCCGAGCAGCGCCACCAGCGCGACGACGCACAGTACGAGCAGCGTGGCCAGGAACGCGGTGCCGCGCCTGCGCATGCTCTGCTCGGCGAGGGTGTAGACGACCTGGCTGGGCCGGTCGCCCAGGACACTCACCCGCCGCAGCGCGGAGGCGGAGAACTTGGAGACGGGGTCGACGGAGGGCGCCGAGCGGCCCGGGCGGCGGCCGCGGGCGGTGCGGCGACCGCCGCGCTCGCTCTGGCCGGAGTCCTCGGCGCCGCGCGGAGCGGTGGCGGTGCGGCCGCCGCGGCGCGAGCCGCCCGTGTCAGCGGTGTCGCCGCGGTCGGTGTGAACGTCGTCGGCCGCGTAGCGCTCCCGGGGCGCGCGGGCCGGCGCGCCCCGGCGCGAGCGCCTTCGGGCTGCTCCTCCGGTGGAGTCGGATCTGCTCACGTGGTCAACTCATCCATCCTCGGACGGCGCGGTGCCCCTGCCCTTCGGCCGTCCGGCTTTTCCTGTCTCCGGGTCTGCGGCCTCGGAACCGCCATCGGATCCGGTGTCGCCGCTGTCCTGGGACGTGGCGGGGTCGGTGTCGAAGACCTCGGTCCCGACGTCGTGGCCCGCGGGGACCACCCGGCTGGAGAATGCGTCCAGGCGCCGCCCGGCCCACACGAAGTAGGCGAGTGCGGCGGCGAGCACCAGTACCGAGGTCCAATTGTTCAGCCGCAGGCCCAGAATCTCGTGCGCAGGATCGACGCGCAGGTACTCGATCCAGAACCGTCCCACACAGTAGCCGATGATATAGACCGCGAACAGCCGCCCGCCGTCCAGCCGGTCGCCGTAACGCCTGCCCAGCCAGGCGAGCAGCACCGCGAGTGCAAGGCACCACAGCGACTCGTAGAGGAACGTCGGGTGGTAGGTGCTGTAGTACTCCGTACTGCTGCCCGGCAGCGGCTGCATGCCCGGCCGCGGGGCGCCTTCGGAGTTGTAGGTGTAGTCCAGGGAGATGTGCACGGCCCACGGGACGTCGGTGGGCTTGCCGAACAGCTCCTGGTTGAAGTAGTTGCCCCAGCGGCCGAAGGCCTGGGCCAGCGGAATCGTCGGGGCGATGGCGAAGGACAGCTTGGACAGCGAGATCCCGCGGCGCCGGGCGACCCACCACACGCCCACCGCTCCCAGCGGGACGGCGCCCCAGATGCCCAGCCCGCCGTTCCAGATGTAGAGCGCCTCGACCGGGTTGCGGCCGGGGCCGAAGTACAGCTGGTAGTCGCTGATGACGTGGTAGAGGCGGCCGCCGACCAGCCCCAGCAGCACCGCGGGCACCGCGAGGTCGACGATGGTCCCCTTCTCGCCCCCCATAGCCGCCCAGCGGCGCTCGCTCCAGAACACCGCGGCCACGACCCCGGCGAGGATGCACAGTGCGTAGAAGTGGATGGTCACCGGGCCGAGCGAGATCGAACTCACATCGGGGCTGGGGATGGCCGCGAGGGCGCGGCCGGTCGCGGCCGCGCCCTCGGGGGCGATCAGCGAATTCGTCATCGCGCGGATCTGTCCTTGGGTCAGGGGGAGGCTTCTGGCTCGGGCGAGGCTCCTGGGGACGGGCCGGCGGCCGCGGCGAGCGGTTCCGTGCTCACCTCGCCGGGCCCGGCCTGCTCCACCGCTTCGCGGACGCCGTCGCCGGAGAAGGCGGCGTCGCCCATCTTGTCGCCGTTGACGTAGACCGACGGGGTCCCGTTGAACGCGTTCGCTCCGGAAGAGTACCGGCCCTTGACCGCCGATGTGGCATCGAGGACCTCCTGGACGTAGGTGTCCTGGAGGAACGAGCTGTCCACGCCGTGCTCGTCGCCCCACTCCATGAGGCCGCCCACGCCCATCTTCTGGATCTGGTCGCCGCTCAGCCCTTCCTGGGCCTTGCGGGTCAGCTCGGGGAGGTACTCGCCGGTGAAGGTGTCGACGACCTTGCTCTCGGCCTCGACCCGCTTGGCGAAGTCGGGGTCGTCGATGCCGAGGCCGGTCCCCCACTGCTTGAGGTCCGCGGTGGAGAAGCCCTGCGCCCCCTCTGCGGGCTGGTTCTCGAACAGCTTGTCGTTGTATTGGACGAACTTGCCGTAGTCGGCGGCCGCCCGTGCGGCGGCCGAGCCGCGCAGCGAGTTGTCGCTGATCGGGGACTTCGCCTGGGCGAAGATGCTGACCGGGCGGTAGTGCACGACGGCGTCGCCCTCGGCGGCCAACTGCTGCAGGGTCGGGCCGCTGGCGTCCTCGAACTGCTTGCAGGCCGGGCACTGGAAGTCGGCGTAGACCTCGACCACGGGAGCCTCGGTGCCCTTGTCGCCCAGCACGACGCTGCCGTCCTCCTGCAAAGTCTGGGCGGGCAGGTCGTCGTAGCGCTGCGCGAACGCCTGCTCCTCCGCCCGCTGCTGGGTGAAGAAGAAGTAGCCGCCGCCGACCACGACCAGCACCACCGCGAGCGCGGCGCCGACGACGCCGAGGATCTTGTTCCGCGCGGCGCGCTTCCTCGCCTGCTCCCGTTCCCGCTTCAGTCGTTCGCGGGACGCCTCCCGCGCAGCCTTGCCCATCAGCCGATCACCGTGATCCGTAGTCTGTTCTGTCTCTTCGCAGGTGTGGCCGCCGTCGCCCGACAAGCGGCCGGTTCGTGAGCGCGCCCGACGCACAGCGCAACCGCCCGAGAGGGGCAGCCCCCGCCGCGGCTCCCCGGCGGCCTGTTCAGCGGTAGAGGCCGAACAGGCGGTCCAGCGCCAGGGGCGAGCGCGGCCAGATCGCGGCGACCGCGGCCAGCGCGAGGAAGCCGACGTCGCGCGCGATGTCGAGCCCGTAGCGGGTCTCGCCCTCGGCGACCTGGCCGCCGGTGCCGAAGCATCCGCAGTCGATGTTCAGTCCGCGCGCCCACGCCGAGGCGATGCCCGCGATGAACACCAGCATCAGCAGTCCCGATGCGGCACCGACGTAGCGCGTGGCCATGCCGACGACCAGCAGCAGCGCCAGAGCGAGCTCCAACAGCGGCAGCGTGAAGCCGATGAAGCGGCTCAGCTCGGAGGAGAAGAGCTGGTAGGCCTCGACGGACTGAACCGACAGCGCCGGCGGCAGCTTGCTCACGGCCGCGAACGTCAGCACTCCGGCGAGCCCGAGGCGCGCCAGGAGGGTCGCCCAAGGCTGGATCGCCGACCAGCGGCGAGCCGCGGCGGAGGCGGTCGCCGCCGCCGAATCGTGTGTTGTGTCCAATGAAGGGTTCCAGGGGGCGAGGCGGTCACTTCGGCGAGGGCACCGGGCTTTCCGGTACGCACCGTGCGTACACTACTCTAAGTCAGGGCGCCGGTACGCGCGGTCCGCTGCGACCGCGGCGGGCGTCCTCGCCGCACTGTAACCGCGCCGCACCGCCCGGGCATGCCCGCGCACGGCGCCGGAGGGTGCAATCTCACGGAACTCTTACTTGTCTTACCCGGCTCTACCGGACCGCCGCCCGGCGGCGGTCCGGTCGTCCGCCGTGCGGCTCAGGAGCGGCCGGCGCGCACGCCCAGCGCCAACTCCTCGGCGAAGGCGCGCACCGCGCCCTTGCCGGTCTCCAGATCGGGTGCGTCCAGCACCCGCTGGCAGAACCCGGCTCCGGCGATGACGCCGTCGGCGTAGGCGGCCACCTCGGCGGCCTGGGACCGGTTGGAGATGCCCAGGCCCACGCACACGGAGGGCCCGGCGTCGCCGATCGCGGCGCGGGTGCGGGCGACCAGCTTCTCCGCAGTGCCCGAGACCTGCGCTCGCGTTCCGGTGACCCCCATCAGCGAGGCGGCGTAGACGAAACCGCGCGAGGCCCGGGCGGTCAGCCGGAGCCGCTCGTCGGTCGAGGAGGGCGCGACCAGGAAGACCCGGTCCAAGCCCGCGGCGTCGGTGGCCGCGAACCACTCGTCGGCCTCCTCGGGGATGAGGTCCGGGGTGATCACTCCGGCGCCGCCCGCCGCGGCCAGGTCGGCGCAGAAGCGCTCCGGGCCGTAGCGCTCGACGGGGTTCCAGTAGGTCATGACCAGCGCCGCGGCCCCGGTGGCCGCGGTGGCCTCGACGACGCGCAGCACGTCGGGCGGCGTGGTACCCGCCGCCAGGGCGGTGTCGGCGGCCCGCTGGATGGTGGGGCCGTCCATGGTCGGGTCGGAGTAGGGCAGCCCGACTTCGACGACGTCGCAGCCGCCCTGGACCATGGCCTGGATGATCCCGATGGAGGAGTCCGGGTCGGGGAACCCCGCCGGCAGGTAGCCGATGAGGGCGGCCCGCCCTTCGTCGGCGGCCCGGGCCAGCGCGGCCTGAAGTGTGGTCTGGCTCATCGTTCCTCGCTCGTCTCGCCCGCCGCTCGTCCGCCCGTTCACGCCGACTCCCCGCCGTCGACGAGGCCGAAGTAGGACGCGGCGGTGTCGACGTCCTTGTCGCCGCGGCCGGAGAGGTTGACCACGATGACGCCCTCGGGTCCCAGCTCGGTGCCGACCCGCCGAACGCCGGCGAGTGCGTGGGCGCTCTCGATCGCCGGGATGATGCCCTCGGTGCGGCTCAGCAGCCGGAACGCCTCCATCGCCTCGGCGTCGGTGACGGCCCGGTAGGTGACCCGCCCGGCGTCGGCCAGCCACGCGTGCTCGGGGCCCACGGCCGGGTAGTCCAGGCCGGCCGAGATCGAGTGGCTGGGCAGGGTCTGTCCGTAGTCGTCCTGGAGCACGTAGGTGCGGGCGCCGTGGAACACGCCCGGGGCGCCGCCGGAGATCGCTGCGGCGTGGCGATCCGTGGCGACGCCGTCCCCGCCGGCCTCGAAACCGTACAGGGCCACCTCGGTGTCGGGGAGGAACGCGGCGAAGATGCCCATCGCGTTGGAGCCGCCGCCCACGCAGGCCGCCACCGCGTCGGGCAGCCGCCCGGTCGACTCGAGCACCTGGGAGCGGGCCTCCTCGCCGATGACGTAGTGCAGGTCGCGCACCAGCGCCGGGAACGGGTGCGGGCCGGCCACGGTGCCGAAGAGGTAGTGGGTGGTGTCGACGTTGGCCACCCAGTCGCGGAACGCCTCGTTGATGGCGTCCTTGAGGGTGCGGCTGCCCACGGTGACCGGGACGACCTCGGCACCCAGCAGCCGCATGCGGGCGACGTTGAGCGCCTGGCGGCGGGTGTCCTCCTCGCCCATGTAGATGACGCAGTCGAGGCCCATCAGGGCGCATGCGGTGGCGGTGGCCACGCCGTGCTGGCCCGCCCCGGTCTCGGCGATCACCCTGGTCTTGCCCATGCGCTTGGTCAGCAGCGCCTGGCCGAGCACGTTGTTGATCTTGTGGGAACCGGTGTGGTTCAGGTCCTCGCGCTTGAGCAGCACGCGGGCTCCGCCGCAGTGCCGGGCGAAGCGCGGCGCCTCGGTCAGCAGGCTGGGGCGTCCGGTGTAGTCGCGCAGCAGGGCGTCCAGCTCTCCGCGGAAACCCGGGTCGTTCTTGGCCTTCTCCCACTCCTGGGCGACCTGGTCGAGCGCGGCGATCAGGGCCTCGGGGCTGAAGCGGCCGCCGTAGCGGCCGTAGTGCCCGCGCTCGTCGGGCTGCCGGGAGCTGCTGTGGTCCGGTGTCGCGGATGGCATGTGGTTCTCCATGTCGGCGCGCGGCGCGCGCCCTCGGCTGTCGGAAGCCGACGCGCCGGGCGGACAGCCCCGGTCGCCGGCCGGCTGGAGGTCAGCGCGGCTGCGGGGGCGTCGCGCGGCTGCGCGAGGCCCCCTAGGGCCATCGCGCGCAGGCGGCCGGCAGTGCCGGCGACCGCGGCGCCTGCACGATCAGCCCCGGTCCCGCAGCGCGGGGTGCGCGCCCGCCGTCACGAGGTCGGCGACGGCGTCGCGCGGGTGGCGGCCGCGGACCAGGCTCTCGCCCACGAGCACTGCGTCGGCGCCGTGGCCCGCGTAGGCGAGCAGGTCGTGGGGCCCGCGCACGCCGGACTCGGCGACGCGAACGCGGTCGGAGGGGATCAGCGGCGCCAGGCGGGCGAAGGTGTCGCGGTCGACCTGAAGTGTCTTCAGGTCGCGGGCGTTGACGCCGACGACGGTGGCTCCGGCGTCCAGCGCGCGCTCGACCTCGTCCTCGGTGTGCACCTCCACAAGCGGCGTCAGGCCCAGCGAATGCGCCCGCTCCACCAGGGAGACCAGCGCCTCCTGCTCCAGGGCGGCGACGATCAGCAGCACGGCGTCGGCCCCGTGCACTCGCGCCTCCCACAGCTGGTAGGAGCTGACGATGAAGTCCTTGCGCAGCAGCGGGGTCGGCACCGCGGCGCGGACCGCGTCGAGATCGGCCAGGCTCCCGTTGAAGCGCCTCTGCTCGGTCAGCACGCTGATGAGCGCGGCGCCGCCGTCGGCGTAGTCGCGGGCGAGGGCGGCGGGGTCGGTGATGGTGGCGAGCTCGCCTTTCGAGGGACTGGAGCGCTTGACCTCGGCGACGACCTGCACACCGGGGCGGCGCAGCGCGGCGGCCGCGTCCTGGGGCCGCGGCGCGGACTCGGCCAGCTTCTTGAGCCGCTCCAGGGGTGTGGCCGCCTGCCGATCGGCGAGATCGGCGCGCACTCCCCCGACAATCTCGTCGAGCACGCTCACGTGGGACTGCCCCCTCATATCGCCGGTGGTGCGGATCCGGACCATCCCCGCGCGTACGGGTAGCACCGGGCTCGTCGGGTTCCCGCGGCCGAGGCGGGCGCGGAGTAGCCGGGTCGGGCGCGCCCGCCGCGTAGCGCGCCGGGGCCGGGCACCGGACCGCGGGGACCGCCTCGCGTTCGGGTACTACCGATCGTATCGAGTCCGGGCGGGGCCGTGGCCACGTCCCCCGGTTTGGCGCGCCGGAACCGGACCGGTCCGCTAACCCGGGGCGAGGAACTGGCCGAAGGGCAGGTTGCGCACCAGCCAGAAAGCCAGCAGCACGCCCAGGAACAGGTACAGCCAGCCGGGGTGCACGGCCTTCCCGGGAGTCGTGCGCGGGGGCGCCGGCCTGAAGGACCGGTACAGCCAGCGGAGGTAGCTGTAGACGATGAACGGCGCGACCGCCAGCAGCAGAGCGTTCATCTGCAGGGCGCCGGCGACGTCCAGGTCGGTCAGCGCGTGAACCGCCCGCATGGCACCGCACCCGGGGCACCAGGTCCCGGTGACCAGCAGCCACGGGCAGGTGGGATAGTGCCCGGCCTCGTTGGGGTCGACGAAGTGCAGCAGCGTGGCGCCGGCGAGCCCGGCCGCGCCCAGCAGCAGCGGCGCCGCCCCGGGATGCAGGCGGCGCCGCGGCGCTCCGGTGGTACCGCGGGCCATCAGTAGGTGGTGGTGGGCATGCTGCTGAGGGCGGTGGCCATGATGCCGACGTAGCCCACGGTCGAGAGCACGTAGACGATCACGCCGACAACCACGGCGATGATCGTGAACTTCTTGGCCTTGGCGGCGCGCTCCTGGGCTCCGGTGTAGTCGCCGAGGTTCCACTGGGCGTTGACCTTGGCCGCCGACAGGATGGCCGGGATGGCAAGGGGCCAGCAGCAGAACATCGACAGGATGGCGGGTACCAGGAAGTCGTTGGGCGGGTCGGCGCGGGCGCCGGGGGGATAGCCGCCGGGCGGCGGGGTGTGGTTGCCGGGGGGCGGGCCGGGCGGGGTACCGTAGCTCATTTCGGGGGCTTCCTGCGTTCGGTGTTCCAGAGGCGGCGCCGCAGCTCCTGCGCGGCGCCCGTGCGAGCAGTGTGCCATGGCAACCCGCTCGGCGGCGCGGACGCCGCGTCGGCGCCCTTTACGATCAGCGGGCCGCGGCCTTCTCTCCGGACGCCCGCTCGGACTCGTCGGACTCCTCGTCCGGCTCCTCCGCCTCCGCCGCCGCGGTGCCGGCGTCCGCGCCGGAGCGCTGCGCCTCCCACTCCTGGCGGGTCGGCGGCGTGGGGCGCGGATGCTTGCGGCCCAGGCCGGCCTTCTTCATGATGCCGGCGACGGCGGCGCAGGCGACGCTCAGGCCAAGGGCGGCGACGGACCACAGCACCACGTCCTGGTCGACCAGGATGATCATCAGCCCGGCCGCGGTCCACACGACGATCCAGGACATGGTCAGAAACCACCCGGCGAGGGTGTGGCCGTGGTCCTCGTGGTGTTCGTCGGCCATCAAGGCTCCTTCGGGTTCTCGTGGTCGGTGCGGCCGCTTACGGCCGCCGCCCCGGGCTCCTCGGCCGATCCGGGGTCGACAGTGGGGTCGGCACCGGTGTCGAGCGACTTCCACAGCTCGGCGGGGTCACTGGAGCGGGCCGCGCCGGGGGCGCTGTGGCGATCGTACCTGCCGCCCATGGCGGGCCAGGCGGCACCCCGGACCAGTGTGCAGGCCCCGGCGGCCGCCAGCAGGAGGGCACCCGCCGCCGCCAGCGCGGGCCACTGGGCGAGCAGGTGCAGGTTGTCGACGGCGCCGCCGGCGGTGGCGCGGTCGGCGGCGGCCTCCTGCAGGGACGCCGCGCGTGTGCCGCGCCACACTCCGACCAGCGCAGCGAGGCCGAAGAGGGCGACGACCCCGCCCAGCGCACGCCGCACGGGGCCGCGCGTCGCCAGCACGGCGGCCAGCGCCGCGAGCCCCGCCAGGCCCATCGCGAAGGCGGTGGGCGCGAGATCGTCGCCGGTCAGCTCGACGGGTGCGGCGGCGACCGGCCCGCCGACGTTCACCTGGGCGCGGGCCCACGTGCGCCCGGAGGCCCCGGCGAGGGTTCCTGCACCCGCCGCCACGGCGCACAGGGCGACCGTGAACTCGACGCGGCGCACGGTCACCGCGCCTCCCGGTGGCGGGCGCCGCCGCCGAGGGGCAGTTCGCGCTCGTCGAAGCACGTGCGGGTGCCGGTGTGGCAGGCGGCGCCGGTCTGGTCCACCCTGATCAGAAGGGTGTCGCCGTCGCAGTCCAGCGCGGCGCCCATGACCCGCTGGACGTTGCCCGAGGTGGCGCCCTTGACCCAGTACTCGCGACGGCTGCGCGACCAGTAGGTGGCGCTTCCGGTCTGCAGGGTGCGGCGCAGCGCCTCGTCGTCCATCCAGGCCAGCATGAGCACCTCGCCGGTGTCGTACTGCTGGACGACGGCGGGCAGCAGGCCGTCGGCGTTGCGCGTGAGCCGCGCGGCGATCTCCGGCGCGAGCCGCTGCTCGTCGGCGCCTGCGGGAGGGGTGGTGCTCATGGTCCAAGCCTAGGGGCCCGGCGGGGGAGGTCGCGGCGGGGTCGGCCCTGCTCCGCCGCTCCCCGCGCTCGTGCCGGTCCGGTGACCCCGTAGGGTTTCTGGCGCCGCACCCGCCCCGCGCAGAGACCCAGGAGTGCTGTGTCCGCCGAGCTGCTCACCGCCGATCTGGCCGGCAAGCCCGACGCGCTCGCCGCGCTCGCCGACCGCCTCTCCCGCCGTGACCCCTACCGGGCGCTTCCGGCCCTGCTGGACGACGAGCCGGCGGGCATCCTCCTGCTCGGGGTGGGGGCGGCGCGCCATGCGTGTGCGACGGCGGCCGCGCGGATGCGGACGGCCGGGCTCGGCGCGGTCGCCGAGTACGCCTCGGCGCAGCGCTCTCTGCCGCCGGGCCCGGACACGCTGGTGGTCGCCGTCGAGGCGGGCAGCGGCGCGCGGGAGCTGTGCACGGCTCTGGACGCCTATGTCGAGCAGTCGGCGGTGGTCGTCCTCACCGACGCACCGGACGGGCCGGTGGCGCGCTACGCCGACATCCTGGTGCCGCTGTCGGCGGGCGAGGAGCGCAGCGGGCTCGCCTGCCGCGCCTTCCAGCACGCCCTGGCACTGCTGCTGCTGCTGGGCTACCGGCTGGGCGCGCCGGCTGTCGGCGGCGACGTGACCGTGAGCCTGCGGCGCTGCGCCAACGCCACGGCGGGGCTGCTGGAGCAGGCGCGGGAGTGGGTGCCGCGCGCGGCCGAGGCGCTGAGCTCGCCCGACGGGCTGCATCTGGCGGCGCCGGCGGAGCGGCTGTGCTCGGCACAGCAGGGTGCGCTGGCACTGCGCCGGGGGCCGGTCGTGCCCGCCCACGCGGTGGAGTCGGGCGAGTGGTCGCACACCGACCGCTACCTGGCGGCGGTCTGCGACTACCGCGCGCTGCTGTTCGCGGGCTCGCACTACGACGAGCGCACCATGGACCACCTGCTCCAGCTGCGCGGCCGGGCGGTGGCCGTGGGCGGCGACGTGCCGGGCGCGGAGATGGCGGTGCGCTATCCCGGCGACGGCGACCCCGACGTCAGCCTGCTGACCGAACCGGTGGTCGCCGAGCTGCTGGCCGCACACTGGTGGGCCGAGCGCGAGCGCTATCACCGTTGATCTTGTAGCTATCGTGAGTCTGAATCGTTTTCCCTCACGATAGCTACAAGATCAACGGGGGTTGGGCCCACGCCCCGACTCCCCGACTGTCGTTCAGGCGGAACTGCGCACCCAGGAGGCGTACAGGTCGGCGTAGACACCGGGGCGGGCGACCAGGTCGTCGTGGCCGCCCCGCTGGACGACGCGGCCGGCGTCGAAGACGAGGACCTCGTCGGCGGCCTCGGCGGTGGAGAGGCGGTGGGCGATGGCCACCGACGTCCGCCCGCGGGTGAGCCGGTCCAGCGCCCGTTGTATGCGCACCTCGGTGTCGGGGTCGACAGCCGAGGTGGCCTCGTCCAGCACCAGCAGGTCGGGGTCGGCGACGTAGGCGCGCACCAGCGCCACCAGCTGGCGCTCGCCGGCCGAGAGCGACTCGCCGCGCTGGCCGACGGGGGTGTCCAGGCCGTGGGCCAGGCCGCGCAGCCACTCGGACAGGCCCAGCTCGCCGACGGCCGCTTCCAGCTCGGCGTCGGTGGCCTCGGGCCGGGCGAAGCGGATGTTGGCGCCCAGCGAGCTGTCGAAGAGGAAGCCCTCCTGGGGCACCATCACCATCCGAGCGCGCAGCGACGAGAAGGCGACCTCGCGCAGGTCGGTGCCGTCGACGAGGACCCGGCCCTCGGCCGGGTCCATCAGCCGGGTGAGCAGCTTGACGAACGTCGTCTTGCCCGATCCGGTCTCGCCCACCACGGCCAGGCGGGTGCCGGGCGCGATCCGCTCGTCGACGGAGTCGAGGACGGTGGGGCCGCCGGGGTAGGCGTAGGACACGCCTTCGAAGGCCACCGCCACGGGGCCGCGCGGCAGCTCGGCGCCGGCCTCGCCGGGGTCGGCGATGTCGGGCACCGTGTCGAGGATGCCCAGGACGCGGCGCCAGCCCGCGATGGCGTTCTGCGCCTCGTTGAAGATCTCGGTGGCCATCATCATCGGCTGGATGAACAGCGTCATCAGGAACAGGAACGCCACCAGCTCGCCCGCGGAGATCCCCCCGCCGATGCCCAGCACCACGCCGGCCACCACCACGGCGGCGTTGCCTATGGCCGCGATGATCTCGGCGAAGGGCGAGACGGCCATCGACAGCCGCTGGGCCTTCACCTGGGCGGTGCGGGTGGCCAGGACGGTGGTGTCGACGCGGCGGGCGGTGCGCTCCTCGGTGGCGTGGGCGCGGATGACCGAGGCGCCCATGACGGTCTCGCCGACGGCGCCGAGCATGTCGCCGGTGCGTTCGCGGACCGCGAGATAGGCGCGCGAAAGCCGCTTCTGCAGCCAGCGCGCGCCCAGCAGCAGCGGAATGAAGCACACCCACACCAGCAGGGTGAGCTCCCAGGAGTAGACGGCCATGAGCGCGGTGGCCACGACCAGTTGGCCGATGCTGACGATCAGCTGGAGGCCGCCCCACTGCATGAAGGTGCTGATCTGGTCGACGTCGGCGGTGACGCGGGCGACCAGCGCTCCCTTGCGCTCGCTGTTCTGGGTGAGCACGGACAGGTCGTGGACGTGCCGGAAGGCCTTGCGGCGCAGGGTTGCCAGCGCGGACTCGGTGGCGCGGTAGAGCCGCACGTTCATCACGTAGGCGCTGGACATCGTGGCGAGGAGGGTGAGCGCACACAGCGCCACGGTCGTGGTCACGAAGTCCATGTCGGGGCGGCCGGTGCCGGTGTCCATGCCGCGGTCGATGATCTGCTGGACCGCGATGGGCACGATGACCTTGCCCGCAGTGGCCACAACGGCCAGCAGCAGAGTCAGCCACAGGCCTTGGGCGAACTCCGGCGACAGCTGCAGGCCGCGCCGGACGGTGGCCACGGCGCCGTCGCCGCTGCGCTGCAGCCCGCCCTGGGGCGGGGCTTCGCCGGGCGCGTCCTCGTCGGCGGGTGCGCGGCTCCCGGAATCTGCGGCGGGGGCTGTCAACGTACGGTCTCCCTGGTCTCGTCGGTCTGCCCGTCGCCGCCGGCCGAGCCCGGGGACGGCGCGGGGCGCAGGCCGCGGGGCTCGGGGCCCCCCTCGTCCGGTTCGGGCTCGCCGGCCCGCTCCGCGGCGGCGCGCTCGTAGGCGGTGACGAGGCTCCGGTAGCCGGCGGAGCTCTCCAGCAGCTCGGTGTGGGTGCCGCGATCGCGCACGGTCCCCTGCTCCAGGTAGACGACCTCGTCGGCGAGCTCGATCGTGGCGCGGCGGTAGGCGACCACCAGCACCGTCGCGGCCAGGTCGGTCTCGCGCAGCCCGGCGAGGATCTGCGCCTCGACCTGCGGGTCCACCGCGGAGGTGGCGTCGTCCATGATGAGCAGCCGGGGCTTGCGCACCACCGCGCGGGCGAGCGCGAGCCGCTGGCGCTGGCCGCCGGAGAGGCTGGTTCCGCGCTCGCCCAGGCGGGTGTCGAGGCCCTCGGGCAGGGCCGCGATGAAGGAGTCGGCGCGGGCCAGCCGCAGGGCGGCCCACACGTCTGCGTCGTCGATGTCGGCGCCCAGGGTGATGTTGCCGCGCACGGTGTCCTCGAAGACGAACGTCGACTGCGGCACGAGCGCGGCGGCGCGTGCGATCTCGCCCCGGTCCAGCTCGCGCACATCGGCGCCGTCGAGGGCGACGGTTCCGGTGTCGGGGTCGACCAGGCGCATGAGCACGGTGGTCAGCGTGGACTTGCCCGCGCCGGTGGGGCCCACGAGCGCTACGGTGCGTCCGGGCTCGATGTCGAGGTCGACGCCGTGCAGCACGATGCTGCGCTGGGCGGCGACGGTGTCGGGGTCGTCGGAGAGGTCGCGCGCGCCGCCGGTGAAGGCGTCCTCGTAGGAGAAGCCGACGCCGCGGGCGGTGAGGCCGACCCCGCCGCTGCCCCGGGGGACCCGCCGCTCTCCGTAGGGCATCGAGCCCTCCGCGGTGAGGACGGCCTGGACGCGGTCCCAGGCCACCACGGTGCGGGGCAGGTCGCCCAGCAGCCAGCCGAAGGAGCGGATGGGCATGCTGAGCAGGGTGAACAGGTAGGCGACCTGCACCAGCTCGCCCGCCGTGATGGCACCGGCGGACAGCCGCCACATGCCGACCAGGAGCACGGCCAGGATGCCGAAGTTGGGCAGGTGTTCCATGACGGGGTCGAAGGCGGCGCGCATCCGGCCGACGCGGATCTGGGCGTCGCGCAGCCGGTGCGCGGCCTGGGTGAAGCGCTCGGTCTCGGTGTCCTCGCGGCCCAGGCTCTTGACCACGAGGGCGCCGTCGAAGGACTCGTGGGCGACCTCGCTGACTTCGGCCCGCAGTGCCTGGGCGCGGGTGGCGGCCGGTGATACGCGCCGCTGGAAGACGACGTTGGCCACGGCCAGCGCCGGGAAGACCACGAAGGCGATCGTCGCCAGTACCGGGTCGGTGACCACCATCGCGACGGCGGCGATGAGCAGCATGGCGACGCTGCCGATCGCCATGGGCAGCGGGGCCAGCGGCCGCCAGGCCTCCTCGACGTCGGCGTTTGCGTTGGACAGCAGTTGGCCGGTGGCGTGGCGGTGGTGCCAGGCCAGCGGCAGGCGCAGGTAGGTGCGCGAGACGCTGCGCCGGTAGCGGGCCTGCATGCGGAACTGCATCAGCCCGGCGAACAGCCGCCGGGCGGCCAGGCCGATCGCCTTGGCGAGGCCGACGCCCAGCAGCAGCGCCGCGGCCGCCGCCAGGGCGGAGGACGTGGTAGAGCGGCTCTCGAAGGCGGGCAGCACGACACGGTCGGTGATCCCGCCCATGACCTCGGCCGAGGCCACGCTGACGGCGGCGTGCAGACCGGCCCCGGCGACCGCGACGAGGAAGACGGCGGGCTCGGTGCGGATGGCGACCCACAGCACGTGCAATCCGCGTCTGAACACCGCCCGGTGCTGCGTGCGGCTGCTCGTACCGTCGTCCGGCATAGGTCCCCCTGCCCGTAGGCCCGAAATCGCAGCGGTCGCGGGGTACCGTCCGATGACCCGACGGCACCGCCGCTCCAACCTACTCCGGCGTACCGGAAAGGCCGTAGCCGAATAGGTTCAGCGGACGGCGCACACGGACTATTCCGCCGGGCACCGCCGCGTCGTGTCCGCATCCGGACGCGCACCGCGCGGCCGCGCCCGGATGTCTCACCCCCGGTCTAGCGTCGGCTTCCATGACTATGGACCACGACCGCCTCTGCGGCCACCTGGCCGAGCAGAGCCGGCTCCTCGCGGCGCACCTCGACGGCGCCGACCTCGATCTCCCCGTTCCCGCCTGCCCCGGCTGGACGCTGCGCAATCTGGTGCGCCACCTCTGGGGCGGGCACCGCTGGGCCGACGAGACCGTGCGTACCCGCGCGGCCGAGCCCCTGCCCGCTGGTCTCATGCGCGATGTGGACGACGACTCCGCCGATCCCTCCCCCGCCGGCGCCGGCGAGGGAGCGGCGGCGGGCGCCTGGCTGGTCGCGGGGGCCGAGCGCCTGGCGGCGACCCTGCGCGCGGCCGGGCCCGATGCCCGGGTGTGGACTCCGGTCCCGGGCGCCCTGTCCGGCTTCTACGCCCGCAGGTTCGCCCACGAGACCGCGGTGCACCGGGCCGACGCGGCCCGCGCGCTGGGGACCGGCTTCGCGCTGGACAGGGCCGCGGCCGTCGACGCCGTCGACGAGTGGATGGACCTGGAGTCGCTGCCGATGATGCTCGACGTCCATCCGCACAAGCGCGAACTGCGGGGCCCGGGGCGCCTGCTGGCCTTCGAGGCCGACGGCACGGCGTCGGCGGAGCGCCCGCGCTGGCTGGTGGACCTGACAGGCGACGCGATCGTGTGCGGCCGCGGTACGGGGCCGGCTGCGGTGACCGTGACCGGACCCCCCGCAGAGCTGCTGCTGGTGCTGATGCGGCGGCGCCCCGCCGAGGGGGCGGATGTGGCGGTCGAGGGCGACCGCGCGCTTCTTGACTTCTGGCTGGAGCGCGTCGCCTGGTCCTGACCCCCGGGGGGGTGCCTCTATGTTCTTTGTCAAGCCGGGCGTGGTGCTCGGGGTTCGTAGAAGGTTCCGTCGCGGAGCATGGCGAACAGGACGCTGATGCGGTGGTGGGCCAGGCGCAGCAGAGCTTGTGTGTGGGTCTTGCCGCGGGCCCGGCACTTGTCGTAGTAGCCGCGGGAGGCCGGATCATGCAAGGCCGCGAACGCCGAGAGGAACATGGCCCGTTTGAGCTGCCG
>NZ_JAVREK010000014.1:0-131190 GCF_031845375.1 Streptomonospora wellingtoniae | reverse complement strand
TCAACGCGATGTCACGCGGACAGATCTTGTATGAGTCACTCCGCCGCCCCGGCCCGCGGTGGTTCCCGTCGAAACCGCCGCGGGCACTCCCCATGATGAACCAATAGATCTTGTAGCCATCGTGAAGTAAAACGATTTCCGTTTACGATAGCTACAAGATCGGCGGTGATGAGGGGCGTCGGGCCTCCGGGGCGTCAGCCGCGAGCGTCAGGGCAGGCGCAGCTCGCCGTCGACGCGGCGGGGGATGCCGAGGGGGTTGCCGTCGCGCAGCGCCTGGGGCAGGTGGTGCTGGGGGACCTGCTGGTAGCACACCGGACGCAGGAAGCGGCGGATCGCGGTGCTGCCCACGGAGGTGTGCAGCACCGACGTGGTGGCGGGGTAGGGACCGCCGTGGTGCATGGCATGGGTCACCGAGACCCCGGTGGGCCAGCCGTTCCACAGCACGCGGCCCGCCCGGCGGCGCAGGCGGTCCAGCAGCGAGCCCGCCTGGTCGTCGCTGTCCTCGCCGTGCACGGCGGCGGTGAGCTGGCCCGGCAGGGCGTCGGCGACGTCGAGCGCCTCGGCCGGGTCGGTGTAGGTGACCACCAGCGAGACCGGGCCGAAGCGCTCTTCCAGCAGTTCGCCGGAGTTCTCCAGGAACCGCTTGGCCGTGGTGCGCACCAGGGACGGGGTCCACACCGGCGTCCCCTCCGCGTCGTCGTGTCGGCCGCCCTCGACGAGGACCTCGACCGCCTCGTGTTCGGCCAGCGACCGGTAGCCCTCGGCGTAGCCCTTCTCGATCCGCTCGTTGAGCATCGGCGCCCCCGGGCGCTCCCGGACGGACTCGGCCAGGGAGTCCACGGGGGTCCCTTCGGGCACCAGCAGCACGCCGGGCTTGGTGCAGAACTGGCCGGCGCCCAGGGTGAACGAGTCGGCGTAGCCGCCGAGGATCGCCTCGGCGCGCGTAGTCGCCGCGGCGCGGGTGACGAAGACGGGGTTGAGGCTGCCCAGTTCGCCGTAGAACGGGATCGGGTCGGGGCGGCCGACCGCGAGGTCGTGCAGCGCCCGGCCGCCGGGGATCGACCCGGTGAAGCCGACCGCCCGGGTGAGCCGATGCAGGACCGCGCTGCGCCCGGCCTCCTGGCCGAGGACCACGGCGAAGACGCCGTCGGGCGCACCGGCCTCGCGCAGCGCCGCCGCGACGACCTCGCCGGTGCGTACCGACAGCTCCGGGTGGCCGGGGTGGGCCTTGACGACGACGGGATTGCCCGCGGCCAGAGCGGAGGCGCTGTCGCCGCCGATCACGCTGAAGGCGAAGGGGAAGTTGCTGGCGCCGAACACCACCACCGGCCCCAGCGGCTCCAGGATGCGGCGCAGGTCCGGGCGCGGGCCGACCGGCCATTCCGGGTCGGGGTGGTCGACGGTGGCCTCCAGGTAGGCGCCGTCCTCCAGTACTTCGGCGAACAGCCGCAGCTGGAACGTCGTGCGGGCCAGCTCGCCCTTGAGCCGCGCCTCGGGCAGGCGGCTCTCGCGCCGGGCGATCGGTATGAGATCGTCGGCGGCCGCGTCGACGGCGTCGCCGACGGCGCGCAGCATGGCGGCGCGCTCGCGCGGCGCCAGGGCGCCGAACGACTCGGCCGCATCGGCCGCGGACTCCAGCGTGCGGTTCAGCTCCGCGTCGGCGGTGTCACGAGTGCCGGTCTGGGTCATCGTCTGCTTCCTCACGTTGGCGTGCGGACGGATGGGAATGCGCTTTCCGATTTTTTCCTACCACGGCTGCGCCGCGACGGGGGCGGCCGGAGCCGCCCCGATCAGGCCTTGCCCGCTGAGCGGCCCGGCCACCCGTTCGGGCGGGGCCCGGCGTGTGCGGTAGACCGCCATTCTCCCGCGCCGGCGCCGAGAGCTGCGAGCGGCGTCCGGGTGCGTCCTGCTCCCGCGGCGCGCTCGAACGCGGGGGCACGGTGCCCACCGGCGCGCCACCGGAGCCGCGTCATGCGGGGCCAGGGCCCCGTCCGGCGAACCCGGAGGGCGCGAATCGGGCGCACCCCGGCTGCTCGCGGCGGCCCGGCGAGGACATCCGCGGCGGGTCCGGCGTGCGCGCGAGCGCGTCCAGGCCCAGGCGGGCGCGGCGGACCCGTTCGCGGCAGGAGGCCGCCACGACCGCGCTGAGCTGCTCGCCCGCGGGGTAAACGTCGGGCGCGTTGCGCAGGCCGAACTTCACGTACACCGGCGCCGCCGCGCGGATGATCCCGGCGATCTCGTGGTGGCGGACGAACCCGCCGATGTTGTCCGGCGCCTCGACATAGAAGTCCAGGGTCACCGCGCCGGCCGCACGCAGCTCGGCCAGCTGGTGCAGCGTCAGGTCGGAGGGGACGTTGACGGTGTCGGCACCCAGGCGCTCCTGCACGGCCAGTGCCGCCGGGTTGACCGGGCCCGCCATCACCGAGACCTTCAGCTGCAGGTCGGCGGGCAGGTCGCCGCGGGCGCGCATGCTGTGCAGCACCCACAGCAGGCCCTCGTCGGCCACCAGCAGGCTGCGCACGCCCAGCGACGCCGCCCGCTCGGCCTCGGCCACGCCCGCTGCGAGTTGTGCGGCGCCCCTGCTGCGGGAGGAGGACGAGCCGGCGGCGCTGTCCCGCGCGGCGCCGATGTCCCAGTTGGCGCCGGGCCGTGCGAACAGGCACAGCTCGATGCCGGCCTCCGCGCACGTCCGCACCATCTCGGTGATCTCGCCGTCGGTCAGCATGGTCACGCCCGACCCCTGCGAGACCCGGTGGACCGGCACCTCCCACTCCCCGGCGGCGGACAGCACCGCCTGCAGCGCGTCCGGGCCCTCGACGCTGGGGATCTCCAGCCGCCAGGCGCCCCCGTCGGGAAAGGCCAGCGGAGAGGAGGGCGGGTCTGCGTCGGTTCCGGGCAGGCCGAGCGCGTCGAGCGCGGCGCGGCCGGGGGGCGGGTGCGGCGCGGAGTCGGTCATGGAGCTCCTCACGACGGGGGCGGCGGGTCGGGGACGGTGTCCGCGGCGCACGGCCGCGGGTCGTCCGCATCGGGTTCTATATATCGAACAATGTTCTCTATATCGTCACCGCACTTTACGAGTGACGTGCAGGCCGGTCAACGGGTGGTGTGCGGCATGCGCGACCGGTGATGCGCGCCACTGCCCGGGTTGACCTGCCGCACACCGCGAATCTATGGTGACGAAATAGCAGACATCGTCCGAAATATAGAACATTTGGGTCCGGCCGTGCATCGCCACCGCACGCCCCCCGCGATCAGCGGCGCCCCACCCCGCCCCGGCCCCCGCGCCGCGGGCGGACGCGCCCCCTCCGACAGCGCGCCGACGCGCGCCACCCCAACCAGCCCCCGGACAGGTCCCCATCCATGGCAGATACCGCGAACCTCCCCACGGCCTGGCTCCTCGCCGTCGCCGTGCTGTCCATCGCCACCCTGCTCTTCCTCATCATCAAGGTGCGACTGCACGCCGTCCTCGCCCTGATCCTGGTCAGCGCGGCGACGGCGCTGGCCACCGGAACGCCTCCCGGCAAGCTCGTGCCCCTGCTCCTCGACGGACTGGGCTCCACGCTCGGGGAGGTCGTGCTCCTGATCGGGTTCGGCGCGATCCTCGGCCGCCTCATCGAGGTCTCCGGCGGCGCCCAGGTGCTCTGCGACGGGCTCACCCGCCTGTTCGGCGAGCGCCGCGCACCGCTCGCGCTGAGCGTGGCCTCATTGCTGTTCGGCTTCCCGATCTTCCTCGACGCCGCCTTCGTGGTGATGCTGCCCATCATCTTCTCGGTCGCCCGGCGCATGGGCGGGTCGGTGCTGCTCTACGCCCTGCCGGCCACCGGCGCCTTCCTCGCCATGCACGCGCTGCTGCCGCCGCACCCGGGTCCGGTCGCCGCCACCCAGCTGGTCGGCGCGGACATGGGCGTCGTGGTGCTCACCGGTCTGCTGGTGGCCCTGCCCACCTGGTACGTCAGCGGCTACCTGCTCGGCCGGTGGCTGGGCGCCCGTAACGACGTGCCCATCCCGTCGATCCTCGGCGGTCCCGGCGCCGGGTCGGACGGCTCCGCGGAGCGCACCGGCACAGCGAACGGCGGCGGCTCCGGAGGAACCGCACCGGAGGAACCGGCCGCCCCGCCGCGCATGCCGGTACTGCTGTTCCTGCTGCTGCTCCCGGTAGTGCTGATCTTTGTCAACACCGGGCTGGAGACCCTCAGCGCCGCCGGCGCCGTGGACAAGAAGGCGCTGTGGGTGCAGTCCCTGCAGGCGCTCGGCCAGACTCCCGCCGCGCTGCTGATGACCGTGCTGGCCGCCCTGTACCTGCTCGGGTGGCGCCGGCGCGGCGACGGCGCGTCGCTGGAGCGACTCATCGACCGCGCGCTCGCGCCGGTGTGCACGATCATCCTGCTCACCGGCGCCGGCGGCATGTTCGGTGCGGTCATGGCCGAGAGCCGCATCGGCGATGCGCTGGCCGACGGGCTGGACGCGATGGGTCTGCCGCTCATCGTGGCCGCGTTCCTGATCGCCGTGGTGATGCGGGTGGCACAGGGGTCGGCGACCGTGGCCACCACGACCGCGGCCGGGCTGCTCGCTCCGGCCGTGCAGGCCGCGGGAGGGCACTCGCAGTTCGAACTGGCGCTGATCGTCCTCGCCATGTGCGCGGGCGGGATCGTGCTGTCTCACGTCAACGACTCGGGCTTCTGGCTTGTGCGCGGCTTCCTGGAGATGGACACGAAGACGACGCTGCGCACCTGGACGGTCCAGGCCACCGCCGTGGGTCTGATGGCCTTCGCGCTGGTGTGCGGCCTCTACGGGCTGTCAGTCCTGGTGCTCTGAGAAGCGCGTGCTCCGGCGGGCGCGGCATTCCGGCCGCGCCCGCCGACCGCCGTTTCGGCCGCGCCGCCAGAAACCGAAGCCCGTCGACCTTGTAGCCATCGCGAAGGCAATCGATCTCCGTTTGCGATGGCTGCAAGATCGACGGTGCTGTGGCGGGAGCGGTCGCCGGAGCACCCGGTGGCCGACAGGCCCCGCTCAGGCGCGGACGCGTCCGCCCAGTGCGGTGGTGAAGCGCCGCGCCCCGTCGGCGACCAGGTCCTCCAGCTCCGCGCGGCGCTCGTCGGACCAGCGGTGCAGCGGCACCGAGACGCTCACGGCCGCTACGACCTGGTCGGTGCGGTCGCGCACGGGAGCCGCCACGCAGCACACGTCGGGGTTGGACTCGCAGATCTCCACCGCCGTGCCCGCTTCGCGGACGCGCCGCAGCTCCTCCAGCAGCGCGGCCACCCCGGTGATGCTGCGCGGCGTCATCGGCTGGGGCGGCGTCCGGGCGAGCCGCGTGCGCAGCTCGTGCTCGGGCAGGGCAGCCAGCAGCACTTTGCCCAGCGCGGTGCAGTGCGCAGGGATGCGCCCGCCCAGGGTGGAGACCATCCGCACCGCGTGGGAGCTGTCGACCTTGGCGACGTAGACGATGTGCACGTCGTCGAGGACGGCCACGTGCGAGGTCTCGTTGCACGCCTCGACCAGTTCGCGGGCGGTCTGCCGACCGGTGCGCGCGGTGTCGAGGCCTTCGGCGTAGGCGCTGCCCAGCCGGAACAGCTGAAGGCCCAGCCGGTAGCGGCCGGGGATCTCGGGGTGGGGATCGAGGTACTGCCGGTCGACCAGGGTGTGCAGCAGCTCGTGCACCGTGGTGCGCGGCAGGTCGAGCGCCTCGACCACCTCCGGCGCGGTGACCGACTCCCGCCCGTCGGTGAACAGCTCCAGGATGTCCAGGGCACGCAGGAGAGCGGGGGTGCGGCGGGCCATCGGCGTGCGGTCCTCCCTGAGCGCGGCGGAACGCGCCCAGGTTAGGCTGCGGACCCGCCCGGGCGCGAACGCGGTTCCTTCGTCGAAGTATAGAACAATATTCGATATTTAGTACGCCCTAGTCAGGCGAGGGCGCCGGAGCCGGACCGATGGGCCCGCCTCCGGCGCCCTGGGGCCCGGCGGAGCCTCCCGCGGGTGCGCTCGCACGGGCCCCCGCGGGGCACGCGTCAGTGGGACTCGCGCGGGACCTCGTGGCCGCTGGAGCCGACCAGGAAGTCCAGGTCGGCGCCCCGGTCGGCCTGCAGGACGCGTTCGCAGTACAGGCGCACCCAGCCGCGGTCCGAAAGGGGGCGGGGCGGCGACCACGCGGCGCGGCGGCTCTCCAGTTCGGCGTCGTCGACGTGCAGGGTCAGCGTGCGCGCCGGAACGTCCAGGCTGATCTCGTCGCCGTCGCGCACCAGCGCCAGCGGGCCGCCCACGGCGGCCTCGGGCGCGGTGTGCAGCACGACCGTGCCGTAGGCGGTCCCGGACATGCGCCCGTCGCAGACGCGCACCATGTCGCTCACGCCCTGGTCCAGCAGCTTGGAGGGCAGCGCGACGTTGCTGACCTCGGGCATGCCCGGGTAGCCGGCCGGGCCGCAGTTGCGCAGCACCAGCACGGTGTCGGCGTCCACGTCGAGCTCGGGATCCTCGGCGACCGCGTAGTACTCCTCGGGCGAGTCGAACACCAGCGCCCGCCCGCGGTGCACGAGCAGGTGCGGGCTGGCCGCCGACTGCTTGACCACCGCCCCGGAGGGCGCCAGGTTGCCGCGCAGAACCGCGGTGCCGGTCCCGGCGGGCTGCAGCGGGTCGTCGATCGGCCGGATGACCTCGCGGTTGTGGCACTCGGCGGTGCGCGCGGCCGCCCCGAGGGGCTCGCCGGTCACCGTAGGCGCTTCGCCGTGCAGCAGCTCGCCCAGTTCGGCGACGACCGCGGGCAGTCCGCCCGCGTAGCAGAAGTCCTCCATCAGGAACCGCCCGCTGGGCATCAGGTCCAGCAGTGTGGGCACCTCGCGCGCCAGCATGTCGAAGTCGTCCAGGCTCAGGTCTACGCCCAGCCGCCCGGCGATCGCCAGCAGGTGGATGACGGCGTTGGTGGAGCCGCCGATGGCTGCGTTGATCCGGATCGCGTTCTCGAAGGCCTCGCGGGTCATGATGGAGGAGGGCCGCACGTCCTGTTCGACCATCTCGACGATGCGCCGGCCCGAGCGCTGCGCGGCGGCGTAGCGCCGGGCGTCCACCGCCGGCCACGTGGCGGCGTAGGCCGGCTGCATGCCCAGCGCCTCGGCCATGCACGCCATCGTCGAGGCGGTGCCCATGGTCATGCAGTGGCCGTTGGACCGCGACATGCACGACTCGGCGAAGGAGCAGTCGGCCTCGGTCATCCGCCCGGCGCGCACCTCCTCCTCGAACTTCCACACGTGGGTGCCCGAGCCGATGTCCTCGCCCCGGAACTTGCCGTTGAGCATCGGTCCGCCGGTGATCATCAGGGCGGGCAGGTCGGTGCTGGCGGCGGCCATCAGCAGGCCCGGCGTCGTCTTGTCGCAGCCGGAGAGCAGCACGACCCCGTCCAGCGGGTTGGCGCGCATCAGCTCCTCGGCCTCCATGGCCAGCAGGTTGCGGTACAGCATGGCGGTGGGCCGCAGCACCGTCTCGCCCAGGGCCATGACGGGGAACTCCAGCGGGAAGCCGCCGGCCTGCCAGACCCCGCGCTTGACCGACTCGGCGACGCGGGAGAGGTGGGCGTTGCACGGGGCAAGCTCCGAGCCGGAGACGGCGATCCCGATGACCGGGCGGCCGTCGAAGACCTCGTCGCTGAAGCCCTGGTTGCGCATCCAGGACCGGTAGAGCATCCCCGACCGGCCGCTCGCGCCGAACCAGTGCGTGCTGCGGCGGTCGGACCCGTTCTCGTCGGTGCTGGTCATTGCGGGCACTCCTCTGCGGTGTCGTGGCTGGCGGCGGGGATCGGCCCGTGGGCCGGCGGGCCCCGGCGCCCGGGTGCGGGCGCGGTGGTGTGGTCGGGCGCAGTGTGCGGCGGCCGCCGGTGTTCAGTATGTTGAACCCGCGGCGGGGTGCCGGAGGGCGGCTCCCCGCACCGATGAGCCGACACGCGCGGGAGGTGGCCGCGGGCATGGACGGAGCGGCGCAGGGTGAGCGCTCGCTGGCGCCGGCGGTCACGCGGGCGGCGGCCATCCTCGACATGCTCGCCGAGCGGCGCGGCCGGGCGGTCCCGCTCGCCGAGCTGGCGCGCGGGCTCGGGGCGGCGAAGTCGTCGGTCTCCAACGTCTGCAACGCGCTGGCGGAGGCCGGACTGGTGCGGCGCACCCCGGAGGGCTTCGGGCTGGGGCGCCGCCTCGTGGGCTACGCCGAGGCCTACCTGGCCGGCGTCGACATCGTCCGCGAGTTCCAGGACGTCTGCCGCGAACGCGAGGACTGTCAGGAGGAGACCGTGCAGCTGGCGGTCCTCGGCGAGAGCGGGCTGGAGGTCGTCTACCTGGCCCGGCGCGACGGCCGCCACCCGGTGGTCCTGGCCTCGCAGATCGGCCGCCCGCTGCCGGCGACGACCACCGCCACGGGCAAGGCCATGCTCGCCGAGCTGCCCCCGGCGGAGCTGGCCGCGCGGCTCGGGGCGGCGGGGCCGCTGGCGCACCCCACCTCCGAGTCGATCACCGACCACGACGAGCTGCGGCGCGACCTCGACGCGGTGCGCGAGCGCGGGTACGCCCTCGACTCCGGCGAGACCCTCGAAGGCCTGCTGTGCCTGGCGGCGACGGTGCCCGGCACCGCCACCCGCGGCCAGGCCGCGGCCGTGAGCTTCACCGGGCTGGCCACCGCCGCATCGGCGGGGCGCCGGCGGGAGCGGGCGGAGCGGCTGCGCGGCCTTGCCCGCGACCTCGGCGCGCGCATGGGCGCCCCCGAGGTCCGCTAGCGCGGCGCCCGCCGCGAAGCCCGTCCGCGGCACGGGCTCGCTCACAGCCGGACCCCCGGACGCGGCCCGCTGCACGTCGGCACCTGTCGTTCAACATGTGGAACGAAAGTCAGCATGATGAAAGGGACGTTAAGCGGCGGTTGTGGCGCAGGTCAAATTCCCGCCCGGGGGTGATGTACGGGAGTGGTCGTTCGGTGTTACGTTCAACATGCCGTTCGCTGTTCTGTATGTTGAACGGCTGTGGAGTCGAGCGACGGAAGGGTGCGAACAGTGCGCGGGATTCTCCGCTTCGCCGATGCCGACGGGCGTGTGCGCGTAGGACTCGGAGACGACGATGACGAGGCCGTCGTGCGTCCGTTCCCGGACGTGCGCGACATGGCCGACCTGCTGCGCAGGCCGCTGGCCGAGATCCGCGAGCTGGCCGCGGCCGCCTCCGGCGAGCAGCTCGCCGCCCGGCTGGCCGACGTCACCGTCCTGCCCCCCGTCGACGGCGGCACCGAGGTGTGGGCCGGCGGCGTGACCTACGAGCGCTCCCGCGAGGCGCGCGGCGAGGAGAGCGACAGCGCCGACCTCTACGACCGCGTCTACGACGCCGAGCGCCCCGAACTGTTCTTCAAGTCGGTGGCCTGGCGGGTGGTGACCGACGGCGAGCCCATCGGGGTGCGTGCCGACTCCGAGCTGGACGTACCGGAACCCGAGCTGGCGCTCTTCGTGAACGCCCACGGGGAGATCGTCGGATACGGCGTCTGCGACGACGTCAGCTCCCGTTCCATCGAGGGCGAGAACGCCCTCTACCTGCCCCAGGCCAAGGTCTACGCCGGCGGCTGCGCTCTCGGCGCGTTCATCAGACCCGCCTGGGAGCTCGACGACCCCCGCGCAGGCGTCGTGCGGATGAGCGTGCTGCGCGGCGGCGAGGCGGCGTTCACCGGCGAGGTCGCGCTTGCGGACCTGCGCCGCAAACCCGAGGATCTGGTCTCCGGTCTGTTCGACTGCTACCCCTTCCCCGACGGCGCCGTCCTGGCCACCGGTACCGGAATCGTGCCGAGCATGGACTTCACGCTCCGGGAGGGCGACGTCGTCGACATCGGGATCACCGGTGTCGGCTCCCTGCGCAACACCGTGGTGCGCGGTCAGCGGGCGCTGGACTGGCTGGTCGCCGCGCGGAGCGAGCCGGCGCTGCGCGGTTTCGGGGTCCCGCAGCCCGAGTGAGGTGGAAGCGGAGCGCTGCTGCGGCGGGGCGCGTGCTCCCACACGCCCCGCCCCGGCTGCGGGCCCGCCCTACTGCGGCGGGTCGCCGAGCAGGTCGGCGACCCAGGTGTGGAACTCGGCGATGTGGTGCTCGACCGGTACCAGGACACCGCCCGTGCGGTAGGCGCGCGAGGACATGGCCGGCTGGCAGCGCTCGCAGGCCTCGAAGTCCTGGCGGTTGACACGGTCGAACAGCTCGACCGAGTGGGACACGTCGGTCCCGGACTCCACCACCTCCGGGCTGTAGAGCCAGTCGCACTCGATCAGCGTGCGGTCGGCCGCCAACGGGAACATGCGGTGCACGATCACGTGGTCGGGCACCAGGTTGAGGAACACCTGCGGCGGCACCGTGACGGCGTAGTAGCGGCGGTCCTGCTCCTCGCCGACGCCCCCGAGGCGGCCGAACCCGGCCGTGCCGTCGACGGTGAAACCCGCGACGTCGGAGCCGAACTCCGCACCGCGGCCCACGTGGTACTGCGCGGCGTAGCCCTCGGCGAACTCCGGCAGCACCTCGGTCAGCTCGGGATGGATGGTGCCGCAGTGGTAGCACTCCATGAAGTTCTCGACGACCAGCTTCCAGTTGGCGGCGACGTCGTAGGAGATGCGCCGGCCCAGCGCCAGCCCTTCGACGCCGTAGCGCTCCACCACGTCGTCGTCGCCGAGGCGCCGCGCCACCGCCCCGCGCACCGTTTCGTCGAACGAAGGCGGCTCGTCGGCCAGGCACACCCACACGTACCCCAGCCACTCGCGCACGTGCACGCCGATGAGCCCGCGTTCGCGCCTGTCGACGCCGGGCATGTCGGCCATGTTGGGCGCGGCCACCAGGTGCCCGTCCAGGTCGTAGGTCCAGGCGTGGTACGGGCACTGCAGCGAGCGGCGGACTTCGCCGGACTCGGCCGTGCACAGCTGCGCACCCCGGTGCCGGCACACGTTCAGGTACGCGCGCACGGCGCCGGAGCGGGTGCGGCAGACCAGCACGCTCTCCCGCCCCACCGTTGCGGTGCGGAAGGCCCCCGGCCGAACCAGGTCGGCGCTGCGCACCGCGCAGAACCACCGGGACTCCAGGATCAGCTCCTGTTCGCGGGCGAATACCGCGGGGTCGGTGTAGTAGCGCCCCGGGAGCGTCGGCAGCAGCTCCGCGGGCGGGGCCGCCGTTTCGGGGGCGGCGGGGTCGGTCGCAGTCAACGGGCTACCTCCTGCGGCTCCGCCGCGGCGCGGCGCGGCCGCGGCTCGAACAGGTCGACGGGGTGGGCGGTTGTGCCCTCCGTCGCCAGGTCGGCGGCGATCTCGCCGACCACCGGTGTGAACTTGAACCCGTGCCCGGAGAATCCGCAGGCGACGGTGACCTGGGGGTGCTCGGGGTGGGCGCCGATCACGAAGTGCTCGTCGGCGGTGGTGGTGTACATGCAGGCGGCGCCGCGCAGGAAGCGGCCGGGCAGGTCGGGGACGCGGGTGCTCAGGTGGTCGGCGATCGCTGCGATCTCCGCGGGATGGACCCTGCGGTCCAGGGACTCCGGCGTGCAGGCGGTGCCGCGCCGGAAGAACGCGGTCTTGACGCCCTCGTCGGGCCCTTCGTAAGCGGGGAACCCGTAGACCTGTACGCCCGCGGGGGCCTCCCACACGTAGACGGGGTGGCGGTCGGGCGTGAACGGCGCAGTGCCGCCGCGCGGCGCGAACCAGTACTGCACCTGCCGTTCGACGGTGAAGTCCACGCCGAGGTCCGCCAGCAGCCGCGGTGCCCAGGCGCCCGGGCACACCACCAGCCGGGCGGCGGTGTAGGAGCCCTCGCCGGTGGCGATCCGCACCCCGTCGCCGCCGGGCAGGGCGGTCCAGGTGTGCACGGGCTCGTGGAAGCGCAGGTCGGCCCCTGCGCGCTCGGCCAGGCCGATGTGCGCGGCCACCGCGGCCTCGGGCCGCACGAACCCGCCGCGCTCCTCGTAGAGGGCGACCTCGTCGGCCTGCGGCGCCATCGTGGGGAACCGGCGGCGGATGTCGCCGGCCTCCAGCATCTCGTGCGCCAGTCCCCACCGCAGGGCGGAGTCGCGGCTGCCGGCCACGGTGCGGGTGTCGGGCCGGCCCACCATCAGCGCGCCGGTCACGGTCAGCAGGTCGGACCCGGAGTCGCGCTCCAGCGCCTCCCACAGCTCGTAGGAGCGCAGCAGAAGCGGGACGTAGTCGGGGTGCTCGAAGTAGGCCTGGCGGATGATGCGCGAACCGCCGTGGCTGGAACCCCGGTCGTGGGCGGGGCCGAAGCGCTCCAGGCCGAGCACGCGCTGTCCTCGCGCGGCCAGGTGGTAGGCGGCGGCGCTGCCCATCGCGCCGAGTCCGATGACGGCGACGTCGTAGGAGCGGTCCATGTGGTGGTGCCTCCTCGGCGGCGGATGCTGAAGGTGTCGCGATCGGAGGAGCACGTGCCCCCGCGGCCGCTCCTCGGGGCGGCCGCGGGGCGGGTGCTCAGCGGCGGATACGGGCCATCTGCGGGTCGACCAGCGGTTCGGCGGCCACGGTGGCGGCCGCCGGCTCGCCGAAGTACTCCACCTCCACGGCCGTTCCGGGCAGGGCCGCCCCGGCGGGCAGCCACGCGTAGGCGACGGTTCGGCCCAGCGTCGTGCTGTAGGCGGCGCTGGTGACGTATCCGGCGGGCTCGCCGTCGACGAGTACCGGTTCCCGTCCCATCGCCGTGCTCTGCGGGTCGTCCAGGGTCAGGCAGCTCAGCCTGCGCCGGGGCTCGCGCTCGGCGGCGGCCGCGACGGCCTCGCGCCCGATGAAGTCGCCCTTGTCCAGGCGCACCGCGAAGCCCAGCCCGGCCTCGTAGGGGTCGTGCTCGGTGGTCATGTCGGTACCGGCCAGCCGGTACCCCTTCTCCAGCCGCAGGCTGTTGAAGGCCGCGCGCCCCGCGGCGACGGCGCCCAGCCCGCGCCCGGCCTCCCACAGCGTGTCCCACAGCCGCAGGCCCATGTCGGCGCCGGTGTAGAGCTCCCAGCCCAGCTCGCCGACGTAGGACACCCGCAGGGCGAGCACCGGCACATGCCCGATGTGTACGCGGCGGGCCTTGAAGAAGCCGAAGCCTTCGTGGGAGAGGTCGTCCCCGCTGAGCGGCTGCACCAGGTCGCGGGCGAGCGGCCCCCACACTCCGACGCAGCAGGTGCCCGCCGTGGTCTCGCGCAGCACCGCCGATCCGTCGGCGGGCAGGTGGGCGCGCAGCCACTCGACGTCGAGGTTGCTGCTCACGGCGACCTGGAAGAAGTCCTCGTCCAGGCGGGCGACGGTGAGGTCGCTGCGCACCCCGCCGCCGGCGTCCAGCAGCAGCGTGTAGGCGACGCCCCCGGGTTTGCGATCGAGTTGGTTGGTGGTCATGCGCTGGAGGAACGCGAGCGCACCCGGTCCGCTGACCTCCAGCCGCTTCAGCGGCGTCATGTCGTACAGCGCCACGCCCTCGCGGGTCGCGCGGGACTCGGCGCAGACGAGGGGGGAGTGGTAGCGGGCGGCCCAGGGATCGCGCACGGCCCCCTCGTCCTCCGGCCGCACCAGCGGCGCGTTGGCCGTGTACCAGTGCGGACGCTCCCAGCCGCCGCCTTCCAGGAAGAACGCGCCGAGATCGCGCTCGCGCGGGTAGAAAGGGCTGGTGCGCAGCGGGCGCGGCCGCTCGATCGGCTGCGCCGGGTGCACGACGTCGTAGACCTCGACGAAGCTCTGCTTGCCGCGGTCGGCCACGTAGGCGGGGGAGAGCTGCGCGTCCTCGAAGCGGTGCACGTCGCACTCGTGCACGTCGGTCGAGGGGCGGCCCTCGGCGATCCATTCGGCGACGGCCCGCGCCGCCCCTGCGGAGTGGGTGACCCATACCGCCTCGGCCAGCCAGAATCCGCGCAGCGCCCGCGACTCGCCCAGCAGCGGCATGCCGTCGGGTGTGAAAGAGAAGACGCCGTTGAACCCCTCCTCGATCCTGGAGTCGGCCAGGGCGGGCAGCAGCTCCACGCTGTCCCGCCAACTCGGATCGAAGTCGGCGGGCGTGAACTCCAGTTTCGAAGGCATGTCCCCGGAGGCCTCCGCGCCGGGCTCGGCGACGTCGGCCAGGTGTACCGGCATGGGCCGGTGTGCGTAGGAGCCGATCCCGATCCGGTCGCCGTGCTCGCGGAAGTAGAGGTCGCAGTCCTGGTGGCGCAGCAGCGGGCGGCGCGCCTCGATCTCGGGCGGGTTCTCCACGCCGTCGACGGGCGCGGTGAAGGCGTACTGGTGGGCCAGGGGCAGCAGCGGGACGTCCACCCCGGCCATCCGCCCGATCGCCGGCCCCCAGAACCCGGCCGCCGAGACCACGACGTCTGCGGGGAAGGCGCCGCGGTCGGTGACCACCCCGCGCACCCGGCCGCCGTCGCGCTCGACCCCCACCACGGTGTGGTGGTCCAGAAAGACCGCGCCGCGCGCCATCGCCGTGCGTGCCTGGGCCTCGCCGGCGCGCAGCGCGTTGGCCAGCCCGTCGTCGGGGGTGAACAGCCCGCCCAGGACCCGGTCGCTGTCCAGCAGAGGCCACATCCGCGCGCACTCGTCCGGCCCGACGAGCTCGGCGCGCACCCCCCACGAGCGCGCCAGGCCGAGCTTGCGCTTGAGATCCTGCCAGCGCTGCGGGGTGGTGGCCGCCTCCAGGCCGCCCACGGCGCGGAAGCACCACCGGCCGTCGAGGTCGAGCCGGGAGAACTTGTCCACGGTGTACTTCGCGAAGCGCGTCATCGTCTTGGACGGGTTGGTGGCGAACACCAGGCCCGGCGCGTGCGAGCTCGACCCGCCGGTGGCGAACAGCGGCCCCTGGTCCAGGACGGTGACGTCGTGGAGGCCGCGGGCGGTGAGCTCGTCGGCCAAGGCGCAGCCGACGATGCCGGCGCCGATGATCACGACGCGCGGGCGCGGGGGGATGTGGGTGCGTGGCGGCGGAACGGAGGCGGTCATTGGCGTCCCCCTCGGAAACGGGCAACCGGTGCGGCGCGGGCGGGTTCGCCCTGGAAGTTTCGTACTATGCATCGCACTGCGTTATCAGCAACAGATTGAGCTAGCCGGGGAAGCCGCGTCAAGAGGCTCAGTGTTAATCATTATTTCGCAGAAGTTGCTGATCAGTACGGATTTCAAGGGCTTGACGGCGACCGGGGCAGCCGCTGAGACTGTTGCGTACTAGGCGTGTAGTTGCGCATTAGGGGACGAAGATCATCCCCGTCGACGTCGTCCACCGCGGCGCTCCGCCGCGGTACCACCACCGGAACCAGGCCCCGAGCCTGCCGCATGCCGATACGGCATCCCGGCGGAGCGCGAACGACCAGCACACCCGACCCGAAGGAGAGGAGGAGCTCGCCATGATCTATGCCTGCCACCTGAACGACCTGCCCCAGGGCGAGTCGCTGCGTGTGATGGCCTACGTCCCTATTGCCGTGTTCAATGCCGACGGCGAGATCTACGCCGTCGACGACACCTGCACCCACCAGAACGCCTCCCTTTCCGAAGGCTGGCTGGAGGGGTGCCACATCGAGTGCCCGCTGCACGAGGCCGCCTTCGACCTGCGCACGGGCCAACCCAGCTGCCTTCCCGCCAAGCGCCCTGTGCGCACCTACGACGTCACCGTCGCCGAGGACGGCGGCGTCTACGTCCACGCGGCCGCCGTCGAGCCGGCCGTCGCCCCCGCCGCCGAGCGCATCGCCGAGGGCGCGGTATGAGGGCGGTGGCCGTGGTCGGCGCGTCGCTGGCCGGCCTGGAGACCGCTCGCGCGCTGCGCCGGCAGGGGTTCGAGGGCAGGCTGACGATCGTCGGCGACGAGCACAGCCCGCCCTACGACCGCCCGCCGCTGTCCAAGGAGTTCCTGCTGGGCAAGGCCGACGCCGACGACCTCGCACTGCTCGACGCCGACGATGCGGACCTGGACCTCGACTGGCGGCTGGGCGTGCGCGCCGCGGGCCTGGACCTGCGGCGGCCGAGTGTGCGGCTCGCCGACGAGAGCGAGATCGGCGCGGACGCCGTGGTCGTGGCTACCGGCGCCGCTCCCAACCGGCTGCCGGGCACCGTAGGACTGGCCGGGGTGCACGTGCTGCGCAGCCTGGCCGACGCACAGGCGCTGCGCGCCGACCTCGCCGCCGGGTCGCCCCGCGTGGCGGTCATCGGTGGCTCCTTCATCGGCGCCGAGATCGCTTCGGCGTGCTCGGCGCTGGGTCTGGCGGCCACCGTCATCGAGGGGCTGGAGACGCCGATGGAGTCGGTGCTGGGGCCGGGCGTCGCCCGCGTCGCGGCAGGCCTGCACGGCGACAACGGGGTGCGGCTGCTGTGCGGCGTGCCTGTCGGCGGCATCCGCGGCGACGACCGGGTCACCGGGGTCGAACTCGCCGACGGCGCCCTGGTGCCCGCCGACGTCGTCGTCATGGGTATCGGCGCCCGGCCCAACACCGCATGGCTCACCGGATCCGGACTGGAGTTGGACGACGGCGTCGTCTGCGACACGGGGATGCTGACCGCGGCCGGCCGCGTCGCCGCAGTGGGCGACGTGGCGCGCTGTCGCAGCGCCGACGGCACGAGCGCCAGGTTCGAGCACTGGACCGGCGCCGTCCAGCAGCCCGACGTCGCGGCGGCCAACCTGCTCGCCGGCGCCACCGTCCAGGAGTACCGGCGCGCCCCGTACTTCTGGTCCGACCAGTACGGGGTGCGGCTGCAGTTCGCCGGCCGGGTGCAGCCGGGTGACGAGCTGCGCGTCGTCGAGGGCTCGCTCGACGACCGCTCGTTCGCGGCGGTCTACGAAAGCGGCGGCGAGGTGACCGCCGCGGCGGCCATGGACCGCCCGCGCGCGTTCGCCCGCCTGCGCCGCGGCATAGGCCGGGCGGCGGCCCCGGTGTAAGCCGCCGCCCGGCGTTCTCGGACACGCACCGGGCCCCGGCCGCCGAGGGCGCGCAAAGCAGCGAGCGCCGCCGGTGCGCCGTCCGGGAACCACCGCGGAACGGAGCGCCGGCGGCGCGGCGCGGAGCGTCCGCCCCGCGCCGCGCAAGGCGCGCGAGCGCCTCCGGTCCGGCACCGCCGCCGTGCGTGCGCATACCGGTGCTCCGCCCGCCGACCCCCGACCCGCCCGACCCGCCCGACGCGCCTGGGGGCCGCCGCCCGAGGCCGGAGCCCCGGACGCCGGCGGAGAAGAGGCCCGACCGTCAGCGCACGCCCATCAGGTGGTCCAGGGCCAGCTGGTCCAGCCGCTCGAAGTGGTAGCCGCGCTCGCCGACCGCCGGCAGGTCCAGCTCCTCGCCGAGCAGGTCGGCCACCGACTCGCCCGCACGCAGCGTGGGCTCCGAAAGCTCGCCCACCCGCGAGGCCTCCAGGGCCGCCTGGACCTCAGGGTCGGCGCGGAAGGCCGCGGCCTTCTCGCGCAGGATCAGGTAGTTGCGCATGCACCCCGCGGCCGAGGCCCACACGCCGTCCATGTCCTCGGTCCGCGGCGGCTTGAAGTCGAAGTGCCGGGGGCCCGTGTAGCCGGCGTTCTCCAACAGGTCGACCAGGAAGAACGCCTCCTTGAGGTCGCCCGCGCCGAAGCGCAGGTCCTGGTCGTACTTCACGCCCCGCTGGCCGTTGAGGTCGATGTGGTAGAGCTTTCCGTGCCACAGGGCCTGGGCGATGCCGTGTGTGAAGTTCAGCCCGGCCATCTGCTCGTGGCCGACCTCGGGGTTGACGCCCACCATCTCGGGGTGTTCCAGCTCGTTGATGAAGGCCAGTGCGTGGCCCACGGTGGGCAGCAGCACGTCGCCGCGGGGCTCGTTGGGCTTGGGCTCCAGGGCGAAGCGCAGCCCGTAGCCCTGCTCGCGGACGTAGGCGCAGAGGAAGTCGAACGCCTCGCGCAGCCGGTCCAGGGCTGCGCGGCCGTTCTTGCCCGCCTCGGTCTCGGCGCCGTCCTGGCCGCCCCAGCAGACGTAGGTGTGCGCGCCCATCTCCGCGGCCAGGTCGATATTGCGGACGACCTTGCGGAGGGCGTAGCGGCGCACGTCGCGGCTGTTGGAGGTGAAGCCGCCGTCGCGGAACACCGGGTCGCTGAACAGGTCCGTGGTGAGCATCGGCACGGCCAGGCCGGTCTCCTCCAGCGCACCGCGGAAGCGCTTGAGGATCTGCTCGCGCGCGGCGGCGTCGCTGCCGGGCGGGATGAGGTTGTCGTCGTGGAAGGTGACGCCGTAGGCGCCGAGATCGGAGAGGCGGCGCACGGCCTCGACGGGGTCCAGTGCCGGGCGCACCGGCTCGCCGAAGGTGTTGACGCCGCGCCATCCCACCGTCCACAGGCCGAAGGTGAACTTGTCCTCGCGGACGGGCTGGTAGTCGTTCATCGGATTCCCTCCATCGATACCCCCGCCTTCAGACCGGGGAGGAAGCGGATTTCGCTGCGCAGCAGGGCAGCGGCGGCGGCGCGCCGCCGGGGCGCGACCGACGCACGATGCCTGTGCGGTTCTGCCCGACCAGCGGTCAGGCGAGGGCGCTGCGCGCCCGGGAGTAGCGTTCGCGGACACGGGGTGCGGCGTCGGCCTCGTAGACCTCGGCGCTGCCCGGCCCGGCCCACTCCGGCGGCTCGGCGGTGCCGGCCAGCACCCACGCGGCCTGGCGCGCCGCGCCGTCGGCCACGTACTCGCCGGGTTCGGGCACCACGACGGGCCTCCCCAGGATCTGCGGGGCGATCGCGCGCACCGCCTCCGAGCGGGCGGCGCCGCCGATCAGCAGCACGCGGTGCACCGGCACGTCCTGGGCGGTCAGCGCGTCGACGGCGTCGGCCAGGCCGCAGAGCATGCCTTCGACGAACGCGCGTGCGATCGCCGCGGGGTGCAGGTTGGCCCGCGTCATGCCGTCGAGGCGGCCGGTGGCGTCGGGCAGGTTGGGGGTGCGCTCGCCGTCGAGGTAGGGGAGCAGGGTGAGGCCCTCCGCTCCCGACGGTGCCGACAGCGCGAGCCGGCCGAACTCTCCGAGGTCCGTATCCAGCATCCGCGCGCCGGCGTCGAGTACGCGGGCGGCGTTGAGGGTGGCCACCAGCGGCAGAAACCGCCCGGTGGCGTCGGCGAACCCGGTGACCAGGCCGGAGGAGTCGGCCACCGGCTTGTCGGCGACGGCGAAGGCGGTACCCGAGGTCCCCAGCGACACGACGACGTCGCCGGGGCGGGCCTCCAGGCCGAGCGCAGCGGCCATGTTGTCGCCGGTGCCCGGCGCCACGGTGCCGATCTCGGGCAGGCCGGGAACGCGCACCTCGCCGGCGTTCTCCGCCGGCCGCGCGACGCGCGGCACCTCCAGATCGCGGCCGAAGGCCATGCGCAGCAGGTCCGGGCGGTAGGCGCCTTCGGCGGTGTCGAAGTAGCCGGTGCCCGAGGCGTCGCCGCGGTCGGTGACGGGATCGGTCTCACCGCGCAGCCGCCAGGTCAGCCAGTCGTGGGGGAGCATCACCCGGCGGGTGCGGGCGGCGTTGTCCGGCTCGTGCTCTGCCAGCCAGCGCAGTTTGGTGACGGTGAGGCTGGCGACGGGCACGCTGCCCACCGCGCGGGCCCATTCGGCGGGACCGCCGAGCTCGGCGACGAGGTCCTGTGCGGCGCCGGCGGAGCGGGTGTCGTTCCACAGCAGGGCGGGGCGCACGACCTCGCCTTCGCCGTCGAGGGCGACCATGCCGTGCTGCTGGGCGCCCACGCCGATCGCGGAGACACCGTCGAGCAGGCCGTCGCCGCAGACCTTCAGCAGCGCGTCCCACCAGTGCCGCGGCTCGACCTCGGTTCCGTCGGGGTGGGGTGCTTGCGCGCGCCGCACCAGCGCGCCGGTGTCCGCGTCGCGTACGACAATCTTGGTGCCCTGGGTGGACGAGTCCACTCCCGCGACCAGCATCGTCGGACCTCCAAGCGCGTCGTGATCGGGGCGATCGTTGAGGGGTTGCGGTGGCTCGGCGCGGGGGCGGTGTGACCTTCGCCGCGCACCGCGGTGAGGATTAGTTTGGTCTCCGGACTAATCAAAAGTCAATCCCGCCCGCCCGAAGCGCAGGCGCTGGTACCGCGGGAGCTTGGGAGCGCTCCGTACCCGCTGCTCCGGAGGAGGGCGGGGGAGCGGCGTCGACGGGCGCGGCGGGTCGCCGGGCCGTCGCGCCCGCGACGGCCCGGCCCCTGCCTCAGCCGAGATCGTCGAGGATGCGGCGCAGGTAGCGCGGGGTCTCCGAGGCCGGAGCGGCCTCCAGACAGAGCCGGTCCATGACCGCCATGTAGTGGTCGGTCTCCTCGGGCTTGTCGAAGTAGACCGAGCTGGTGAGCTGCTCCAGGTAGACGACGTCGGGCAGGTCGGCGCCGGTGAAGCGCAGGATGCTGAAGGGTCCGCCCGCCGCCGCGTGCCCTCCGCGCGCGAAGGGCACGATCTGCAGCGTGACGTTGGGCAGCGTGGCCATCTCGATCAGATGCTCCAGCTGCGCGCGCATCGCATGCGTGCCGCCGAGGGGACGGCGCAGCGCGGCCTCGTCGACCACGGCCCACAGGCGCGGTGCGTTCGGGCCGGTCAGGCGCTCCTGGCGCGTCATGCGCAGATGTACGCGGCGGTCGATCTCGTCGACGGGCGCGTTGCCGTGGCCCAACATGATCACTGCGCGGGCGTACTCCTCGGCCTGCAGCAGGCCCGGCACGAACTGCAGCTCATAAGTACGGATGATCGAGGCGGCTTCCTCAAGGCCGACGTAGACCTCGAACCAGCTCGGCAGCACGTCGCTGTACTTGTGCCACCAGCCGGGGTTGTTGGCCTGGCGCGCGAGGGACAGCAGCGTGGCGCGCTCCTCGGAGTCGTCCACGCCGTAGAGCGAGAGCAGGTCGGCCACGTCACGCTCCTTGAAGCTGACCTGGCCGAGCTCCAAGCGGCTGATCTTGGCGTGTGAGGCGCGGATCTCGTACCCGGCGTCCTCGCGGCTGATGCCCCTGGCCGAGCGGAGCCGCCGGAGCTGGGTGCCCAGCAGAATGCGCAACACAGTCGGCCCGCCCCGTGACTGGGCGAGTACGTTCGCAGGGGGAGTGTCCTCCTCCGGCCGCGCTATCTCCATTTTGCCCCTCCGAGAGCAGCTGACCGGGACAGTGAATCAGAATAGCGGCGGGTACGGCAATTGCCGTGGAACGCCGTACACGCTCGCGGTCGCGGCCTCTCGCTGTTAGGTGTACACGCTGTGACCAGGTGAAGACGCATTCGGATCACCGTCGTCGGAGCCGGGCCGGCGGCGGGCGTGCGCCCCGAGGGGAGCGAAGGGGGCCTGCTCTGAGCGAAGCGAGTGAATTCCGCGGACATTGTCCAAGACCGCCACGGATTTACTCGGGGATATCCGTGAAGTTCGCCGATCGCGCTGGCAACCGCAGTGCATGATGTGCGTCTACGCGCGTACACGCATACGCGCGGGGATGAAGCGTGTGCGTTCGGAAGGCACGGGGGTGTCGGCAGCGCCGGACGCGCCGCCGAAGGCGAAGAAGTCGGCCCGGCCCTCCCCGGAGGTCGATCACGGGGGTCAATGTGGGGCGGGGGCGCTGCAAGGGAGTGGGGGATGCGTACCGTCCCGTCCTCGGGCCGGTTGCGCTGTGGGCCACCCGCGCCGGGCCGTTCGCGTTCAACGGGCGCGTCAGTCGAGCAGGTGGTCGAACTCGCCCTGCTTGGCCCCGCTGACGAAGGCCGTCATCTCAGCGGGCGTGTAGATGAGGGCGGGACCGTTGGGGTGGCGGGAGTTGCGCACGGCGATCTCCCCGTCCGGCAGGCGCGCGACCTCAACGCAGTTGCCGCTGGGGTTGCTGAGCTCGGACTTGCGCCACACGGCGCCTCGGAGACTGCCGGCGGGGATGCCGTTGTAGGTCTGCTCCATCGGTGCTCTCTCTTTCGGTCCAGTCGCCGTATCAAGATCATCCGCGGCTCGCGCGCAGACTACATGATGCACGTGCATATGTGCTTGCAGGCGTGCTTGCGTTGGTAAGCCACGTTAACTCTGGCAATACCCGCTTAGACGCCATGAGTGGGGCAAGTTGGAACCCTCAGAGCAAATCGGGACTTTCGGTCCCAGTTCCGAGCCGCGTTCGGTCCGTCGTCGACCCGGGGTGACCGGCGTGGCCTGCAGCGATGGTGGAACGGGTCCTTGTGGCCTGCAACGACGGGGGTGTGCTGCCGGTCGAGACCCGCTCGGTGCCCCGTCGGTTCGGCAAAGTTTTCATAACGTCCTGCTCCAGAGGGGACATGCGGCGCACATCTCACTAGACTGCGTAATGCACATGCATTCGTGCTTACGTCTGTAAGCGACGAGAGATAGGGATGCAAGTGGACCCGTACGGTGCGAGTAGCCCGACAGCGCAAGGAGCGCGATGACTGCGCACTCTGCCCACTTCCAAGCCGGTGGCCTCTTCCTCGAGTCCGGAGGCGCCCGAGTCCCGTCGGCCCGCGTCGGCGACGTGCCCGGAGGCTGGCAAGGCCTGTCGTTGGCACCGCTGCCGGTCGGGGAGCACTTCATCCGCCCCAGCACCGCGGTGTGCGGACTGGGCTTCCACGCTGCCTCGGTCAAGCGGGCCCGCGACTTCGCCGCGGGTGTGCTGGACGACTGGGGCCTGGAGTCCCTCTCCTGCGACCTGCGCCTGGTCGTCTCCGAGTTGGTCACCAACGCGTGCCGCCACGCGGCACCGGTGGATTCCGGGATGATCTCCGAGTGGTCCGTCCAGTTCGGGCTGGTGCGCGGCGACGGGGAACTCACCTGCATGGTCTTCGACCCCAGCAAGGCCGCGCCCGTCATGGGCGAGCTCGAAGGCTGCGGCGAGGGCGGCCGGGGTCTGCGCCTCATCGACTCATACAGCTCCGACTGGGGCTGGAACATCCTCGACGGGCAGGGAAAGGTGGTCTGGGCCGCGTTCTCCATTCCCGACGCGCCCTGAGGGGCACCACCCGATCAAACCCTCGCCCTTCCGGATAGGGCGCCGCCGCCGGTTCCGGCGGCGGCGCCCCTTTTTGTCCGGCGCCGCTCGCCCGGCGCCCCGGTGCGACCGCGCCTGCGCACCGTCCGTGCCGCTTTGCGCCCCTGTCGGCCGCCCCCCTCTTCGCGGTGCCGTCTCCTGTGACCGCCGACCCCGTCCGCCCGCGCGGCGATCGAGACGGTAAGCAGACGGGCTGCCGCCTCTCCTGGTGAGGCCGCCGGGCCGCCCGGTTCCTTCACCGTGCTCCGCGGCTTCGCGTGCCTCGTTCTCGCTTCCGGCTCCGTCAGTCCTGCACCGCCGCGGGAGAGGCGTGTGCTAAATTGGGCAAACGACCAAGTCGATCGTCCAAGTATGAGTGCATGTCTGATCCGGTCGCCGGCGTCGGCGGCCGGTGCGGGGCAGGGAGGACCCATGGCACGACCCACCACGGCCGAACGCGGCCGCGAGGTGCGCCGCAAGCTGCTCGACGTGGCCTGCCGGCTCATCGCCGAGCGCGGCTGGACCGCGGTGAGCACCCGCATGCTGGCCGACCGGGCCGGCGTCACGCCGGGACTGGTGCACTACCACTTCTCCTCGGTGCAGGCACTGCTGTCCGAGGCCGCCACCAGCGCCATGCGGGACTACCTCGACCAGGCTCCGGGCCTGTTCGACCAGGCGGAGTCCCCGAGCCGGGGACTGGAGCTGCTGCTGGGCGAGCTGGACCGGCACACCGGCCTGGACCCGCAGTCACTGCTGTTCGTCGAGGCCTACTTGGCCGCTACCCGCGACGACGCGCTGCGCGGCGAGATCTCCGCGGTGCTGGCCGAGTTCCGGTCGCGGTTGGCCGACTGGCTGGGCCGGTGCGGTGTGGCCGACCCGGACGCCACCGCGGCGGTGCTGGCGGCAGCGATCGACGGCGTCCTGATGCACCGGGCGCTGAGTCCCGGATTGCGCGGCTCGGACATCGCCCCCGTACTGAGCCGCATCTTCGCGCCCGCCGCCGGCGAGCGCGGACAACACGAGACGGAAGGAACAGGTGATCCGGAATGAGGATCGTCGTCTGCGGCGCAGGTATAGCGGGGCTCGCCCTCGCCCAGCGCCTCGACACCCTCGGATTCGAGGTGGTGGTCCTGGAGAAGGCCCCCGGCCCCCGGCCGCAGGGCTACATGATCGACTTCTTCGGCCCCGGCTACGAGGCCGCGGAAGCCATCGGCGTGCTCCCGCGGCTGCGTGAGCTCAGCCACCGCGTGGACGAGGCCCGCTACGTCGACGCCCGCGGCCGCAACCGCGGCGGGCTCGACTACGACCGGTTCGCCCGCGCCGTCGGCGGCCGCCTGCTCAGCATCATGCGCCCCGACCTCGAGCAGGGCCTGCGGGAGCAGCTGTCGGACCGCGTCGACCTGCGCTACTCCACCTCGATCGCCGACCTGGACAACCGCGACGACGGCGTGCGGCTGCGGCTGACCGACGGCAGCGAGCTGGAGGCCGCGCTGCTCGTCGGCGCCGACGGGATCCACTCCCAGGTGCGCCGGGACGTCTTCGGCGAGGAGGAGCGGTTCATCCGCTACCTGGGCTTCCACACCGCCGCCTACGTGTTCTCCGACCCCGGTCTGAGCGCCGAGATCGGCGACGCGTTCCGGCTGACCGACAGCATCGGGCGGATGATGGGCTTCTACGCACTGCGCGGCGACCGGGTGGCGGCCTTCGCCGTGCACCGCACCCCCGACCCCGTACTTCCCGAGGACTTCCGCGCCACGCTGCGCGAGGTCTACGGCTCGCTCGGCTGGGTGGTGCCCCGCGCCTTGGAGGCCTGCCCGCCTTCCGAGGAGATCTACTACGACCAGGTCGCCCAGATCAGCATGTCGCCGTGGAGCCGGGGCCGCGTGGTCCTGCTCGGCGACTCCTGCCAGGCGGTGTCGCTGCTGGCCGGGATGGGCGCCTCGTTGGCCGTGGCCGGCGCGCACGTGCTCGCCGAGCACCTGGTCCGCGAGGACACGGTCGAGGCCGCGCTGCGCAGCTACGAAGAGGGGTGGCGACCCGTCGTCGAGGAGAAGCAGCAGGTGGGCCGCCGCGGCGCTCGTGTCTTCCTGCCCGACACGCCCTGGGCGCTGTGGGGGCGGCGGGTCGCGTTGCGACTGTCGCGCATCCCGGGGGTCGAGCGCTATATCGCGGCGTCGCTGACCGGAAAGCCGGTTCCCCTGCCGGAGGCCTCGGCCCCGAGCAGCGGCCGCCGCGGCTGAGCCGGCGCCCGGACCCTGCCCCGGCGGTCACTCGCGCGGGCCGCCGAGATGGTGGTGGACGATCAGGTCGGTGTAGACGTCGCCGAGCTCGGCGGCCGTCAGCCCGTCATCGGGGTCGTACCAGTTGAGCACCGACTCCAGGGCCTCCAGCACCGCCGCGGCCGCCGCTCCGGGATCGGTCACGCGGAACCGCCCCTGAGCGGCTCCCTCGGCCACGACGGCGCGCAGGTGATCCCGATAGGACTGGCGCAGTTCGGCGAGCTCGCGGTGGCGGCCGGGGTGTACGGCGCGCAGCGCGGGCAGTACGGCGCGGCGAAGATCCTCCTCGGTGCGGTGGTGCCGGAAGTGGTCGATGTGCCGCCGCACCAGGCGTTCCAGGCGTTCCCGGGGAGCGCCCGGCTCCCGGTCGGCGAGCTGGTCACGCACGAGGCTCCGGGCGCTGTGCAACGCGATGGCGCAGGCGAGGTCGAGTCTCGTGGGAAAGGCTCTGCGGAAGTCGGCGGAATCGAGTCCGGTCTCGCAGGAGACCTCGCGTGCGACGGAGGCCATGTCCAGTCCGTGCAGCCCGTGCCGGGCGAACACGCGCGCCGCGGCGTTCAGGGTGAGGTCGAGGGTCTTCGGGTCATGGTGGTAGAGGTCCGCCGTCATGATCATCTCTGCAGGGCCGGCCCCGAGGAAGGGGGTGTGGTCGAGAGGTGCGCCGGACGAATTCGTCGACGGTGTATTCGAGGGTAGCGATATTCTCCGGACTTTTCAGAGAAATGCGGGACGCGCGGCGCATCCGGCAGCGGCCTGCGGGACGCGCGGCAGCGGTGTGCCGGTGGCATGGGAGGGGTGCAGTGGCGGCGGCGAGTGCGGTCCGGTTTCCCCGTGGAAATGAACTGAATTCATTTCCCGGTCAGAGTAGTTCGCCGCTTTTCTCCGGAGCGAATACCGGGTTCTCCTGCGGCCCGGATTCGGTCGGCTGCGCCCGGTTTCGGGTCAGGGGAACCAGGTCGACGATGTTGGCGGTGATGATGGAGTCCACTCCCATTCCCGCGAGGCGCACCATTTCCGAGAAGTCGTCGACGGTCCAGGCCGCTACGCCGTATCCGTGGCGCTGGATCTCCACCACCACCTCCCGGGTGAGCATCCGGTAGTCGGCGCTGAAGAGGTCGGGGCGCAGGTCCTCCCAGACCCCGGGCGCCGGAAGGTCGGGCCGGTCCCAGGGCAGCGCGATGGGCGCGGCCGACAGCTTGGCCCGCAGGGCCCGCAGCGTCTCGACCGGGCCGGTGTAGTGGACGCGGTCGCTCATCCCGTGCTCGCCCACCACGGCCTCGGCCGCCAGCGCGGTGTCGGCGGAGTCCACCTCGCACAGCAGGGAGCAGGCGGTGCGGCCCCGCCCCGCTTCGGCGAGCACCTCCATGAACGTGGGGATGCGCAGCTCGACGTCGGTACCCAGAACCGCGAGCTCGGCCAGGTCCGCGCTCACGGCGGGCCGCTCCAGGCCCCAGTCCTCCTTGAGACTCAGGTCGCGCACCACCACCACGTGGCCGTCGGCCGTCATGCGCAGGTCCACGGCGAGTGCGTCGGCGCCGGCCGCGATCGCGGAGCGGATCGCGGGCAGCGTGTTCTCGCGGAAACGGGAGGTGTCGCCCCGTAGTGCGGTCGCCAGCGTCATCGATGATCCCCCAGGCCCCGTTCAGCGGCGGCGGGTGGGCCGCCGGACTTGGGAACACAGTGCCAAACCGGGCAGGCCCGCGTAGGCGGACTCGATGTACTCAGACGGATTCGGCTGTACTGCGAACGCAATATGGGTGTCTGGAACTGCGTGCGGCCCTTCCGCCGGAGCCCCTGCGGCACGCGAGCCTCCCATCCCGTGGTCGGCCGGGCACGGCGGAGACAGCGGGGCGGGCGGCGGACCGCTCTCGCGGACTGGGACACTTCTGTGGTAAGCACGCGCGCCCGCCGCAGCGGCCGGCGCGAGTCCGACGACGACTCCGAAGGCGAAAGATGATCCCCGACCAGCGCCGCGAGCACATCCTCAAGCTCCTGCAGGAGCGGCACGTGCTGAGCATCAACGAGCTCACCTCGATGCTGTCCGTCTCGCATATGACGGTGCGGCGCGACATCCAGGCCTTGGAGAACGACGGCAAGGTGCTTTCGGTGACGGGCGGCGTGCGTCTGGCGGCGCGGCTGAAGAGCGAGCCGTCCTACCTCGCGAAGGCTCAGCTGGAGGTGCCGGCCAAGCGTGCCATCACACGCGCGGCGGCCCAGCTGGTGCGCGAGAACTTCACCATCTTCCTCGACGCCGGCACCACGTCCCTGCAGATGGTGCCGATGCTCACGGACAAGGTGGGGCTGACGGTGGTGACCAACGATTTCAACGTGGTCGGCCACCTCATGGAGTACCCCAACATCGAGCTGATCCACACCGGCGGCGTGGTCTCGCACGCCGACCACTCGTCCGTCGGCCAGTTCACCGCCGATTTCCTGAGCAAGGTCAACGTCGACATCGCCTTCATCGCGAGCAGCTCTTGGGACGTGGAGCGGGGTTCGACGACGCCGTCGGAGGCCAAGGTGGTGGCCAAGCAGCAGCTCCTGCGGATGGCGTCGAAGAGCGTGCTCACCGTGGACAGCACCAAGTACGGCAAGTTCGGGACGTTCCGGGTGGCGCGCCTGGAGGAGTTCGACCTGATCGTCACCGACGACCGGCTGCCGCAGTCGGCCGCCGACGAGATCCGGGCCCAGGACGTGCGGCTGGAGCTGGTCTCCCCGGAGTGATCGCGGGACAGGGAGCCGGGGCCGCGGAACGGCCCGGCGGGGCAGGCGGTCGGTCGGCGGGCGGGAAGCCGGAGCTCAGGCCTCGTCGCTGCCCAGCTCGGCCGGGCAGAACAGCTCCAGCTGGATGCCGTCCGGGTCGGAGAACTGGATCATGGAGCCGTTGTCGGAGTGCACGACCGGCGAGTGGTCGATGTCCAGCTCGGTGAGCCGGTCCTCCCAGTAGTCCAGCTCGCCTAGGCTGCCGACCTGGAAGGCGACGTGGTCCATGCCCGTTCGCCTGTGGTCGAACGTGGCCTTGAACTGGTCTTTGTGCTGGATGAAGCCCAGCACGACGCCGCACGGGTGTCGGCACTCGGTAAGCAGCCACTGCTTGCCGTCACGAGTCTTGTACTCCTTGAAACCGAGTACGGAGCGGTAGAACTCGATACTGGCATCACGGTCGCGCACCGACAGCGTGATGTGCGCGAGCCCGGTCACTCGAGGCACGGAAACCTCTCTCCGGCGGTCCAGTGCACGTTTGCGGGGCGGGAACATCGTTAGCACGATTCTTGAGACTACGCGGGTCACCGGCACACTCGACTGTTGTTAATGCATGCTTAACGGGACGCATTGGTGCGGTTCGCGGACCGGGTCCGGCTGCCGGGAGCCCGCACGGCCGCTGTGGCAGGGATCGCGCGGCCGCAACCGGCCGCGTGTGAGGCCACGCACACCAAGGCGGCCCCAACGGGAGGTCGGCGCCGGACCGGGGCCGGTCGGCGGCAAGGGCGGGCGCCGTGCGGACCGGCGCCCTCCTCGCCGCCATGGCAGAGTTGCGCCATGAACGGGAACACCACACTGCACGTCGTCACCGTCTTCGTCAGCGACGGCGGTACGGGAGGAAACAAGCTCGGCGTCTTCCTGGACGCGCCCGGCCTCGCCGCGGCTGACCGGCAGCGGATCGCCGCCGACCTCGCCTTCTCCGAGACCGTCTTCATGGGCCAGGGCGGCGGCCTGCTGCACATCCACACGCCCGCCGTGGAGCTGCCGCTGGCCGGCCATCCGCTCGTCGGCACGTCCTGGCTGCTGGCGCAGAGGGGGAGCCCGATCGGCGTCCTCAACCCGCCGGCGGGCCCGGTGCCCACCTGGACCGAGGGCGAGCGCGTATGGATCAGGGCTGATCCCGGGCTCGCGCCCGTCTTCGAGACCCGGCAGCTGTCCTCGCCCTCGGAGGTGGACGCCCTGGCCGGCGGCGAGCCGGGCGTCGACCTGCACGTGTGGGCCTGGGAGGACGAGGCGGCCGGGCGCGTGAGGGTGCGGGTGTTCCCGCACGAGATGGGCATCGGCGAGGACGAGGCCACCGGCGCCGCCGCGCTGCGGCTGGGCGGGCGCCTCGGCCGCGAGCTGACCATCCGCCAGGGGGAGGGTTCGCGTATCGACGTGCGTCCCGGACCTGAGGGCACCGTCGAGGTCGGGGGCCGCTGCGCACTCCTGGAGACTCGCGAGTACCGGCTGCCCTGAGAGTCGGGCACGCAGGCGGCCGTGCGACCGCACCGGACACACCGGATCTATTCCCAAAACAGCGGAGCTAGCACCTCTGACCTGGGCAAACGCACTCCATCGCGAGACGCCCACGAAATCCCGTTATCGTTCCGTGACATTCTCTGGAGTGGGTCTGGAGCGGGCCGGTTCACCCTCGTTTTGTTCCTCCGGTACGGCCGACCAGAGGGAGGCCCCACACAGCTTGTAGCCATCGCAACTGGAAATCGCTTTCCTTTGCGATGGCTACAAGATCGCCGGGGTTCGTCTCTGCGGGTGCGGGTGCGGGTGCGGGTGCGGGTGCGGGCAGGGTACGGCCGTGCTCAGTCCCCGACCTGGCGCGCGTAGACGATCAGGTTCCGCCGGTAGTGCGCGGCAGCGGAGTCGAAGGGCCCCGCGCAGGTGACCAGGCGCAGCGCGGCGTGGTCCACGGGGCCGTAGACCTCCGCCGAGGGGAAGCGGTCCTTGGCGACCCGCTCGGTGCGCTGCACCCGGAATACGGCGGTCGAGCCGTCGGCGCGGCCGATGCGCACGGTGTCGCCGGGTGCCAGCTCTCCCAGCCGGAAGAACACGGACGGGCCCGACGCGGTGTCGCGGTGTCCGACGATCACGGCCGGGCCCCGCTCGCCGGGCGCCGCGCCCAGCCGGTACCAGCCCGCCGTCGAGGTGTCCTCCAGCGGCGGCTCGTCCAGCGTGCCGTCTGCGTCGAGGCCCACCGCGACGATCTGCGCCGCCGCGCCGATCGCGCCGATGCTGATGCGCACCGGCGCGGGGGCGCCTTCGCCAGCGCCCGGTGCCCGAGCGGCGGCCGGATCGCGCACTGGCCGCCGCTCGGGTGCGGTGTGCGGCGGTTCGGGGCCGGACGCGCCGGTCCGCGGTGCGGCCGAGGACCCCGAAGCCGCGGAGGCCACCACGGCCGCGGCGAGTGCGCAGGCCAGCGTGTGGGCGGCTCGCTCAGCGCGCACGGCCCGGAAGCCGGCGGTAGGCGGCCGCAGCGGCGCCCAGAGCCAGCAGTGCTGTTCCGGCGACGGCTGCGAGCAGAGGCGGGGCGGACTCGGGGGCGGCGCCGCCGCCCCCGGTCTGCGGAGCGCCGAACGGGGTCGGCGTGAGCGGGCCGCGGACGACGGTCAGTTCGCCTTCGACGGTCTTGGTGGAGCTGCCGCCCGCGCACTCGGCCATGATCGCGTAGATGCCCGGCCGCGTGCCCGGTGCCACCACGACCGGGACGGTGCCGGCGCCGTCGACCAGCTCGGCCGAGGGGGCGCCCTGAAACGCCCGGGAGGTGAACTCCAGCCGTTCGGCGGGTCCCGCGCACGCGGCGCGCAGCGTGATCGAGTCGCCGGGTGCGGCGGTCTCCGGAATGGCTGTGATACCGGGGGAGGCCCCGGCTGTGCCGGCGCATACCGCCAGCGCGCTCGCCGTGAGGCCGATCGTCACCAGAAGCCGCATGTCGTCTCCTCATCGCCGCACATCGGACAATCGAACGATGTCACACTCGGTGACGTATCGTCACGCACCGTCGTTAGGGGTGTCGGCGGCTTCCGCTGCGGCGTGCGTCCGGCCCTATCCTCGAACGGAAGGCGAGATTCGGGCAGGGCGGAGCGAGCGATGTCGGCCACGCGGTTGCTGGTCCTGGGAGCGGTGCGCGCCTCGGGCCGGGCGCACGGGTACCAGGTGCGGCGCGAGCTGCTGCGCTGGGGCACCGAGCGCTGGGCCAGCATCAACCCCGGGTCTGTCTACCATGCGCTGCGCCAGCTGCTGAAGGGCGGGATGCTGCGCGGTGCCGGCGTCGAGGAGAGCGGTGAAGGCCCCGAGCGCACGCTCTTCGAGCTGACCGCGAGCGGCGAGGAGGAGTTCCTGCGGCTGCTCGCCAAGGCGCTGTCGGACGCCTCGGCCAAACCGGAGTTCTTCGGCGCGGGGATCGTCTTTCTCACGTGCCAGTCGCGAGAGCGGGCCCTCACGCTGTTGCGGCACCGCCTGGCCCGGCTTGAGGGCGATCAGCGGAGCCTCAAGGAGATGCTGGACGAAGGCGCCGTGACCGGAGCCAAGCCGCCCCACGTCTGGGAGCTGTTCCGGTCCTGGGTCGTCGGCGGGGACGCGGCCGTCGCCTTCACCTCTGAGCTGATCGAGCGTCTGGAGGGTGGCGCCTACACCATGTCCGGCGAGCAGGGGCCCGTGTTCGGAGAGCCCGGAGAAGTGTCGCCGGCGCAGCGCTGAGCGGGTCCCGCCGCCGCCCGGCGCCATGGCGGCGGGGTTGCCGCAGCTGGCTAATCAAGTTTGACTACCTCGCCGCGGTTCGCCATGCTTGACGGAGTGATCAAGTTTGACTACCGGATTCACCCCAGGGGGAGCAGTGATCCATACCCGTGAACTATGCCGGATGTTCACGACCAGGACCGGCACCGTCGAGGCGGTGCGCAGCCTCGACCTCGACATCGGCGCCGGCGAGCTCGTCGCGTTCCTGGGGCCCAACGGCGCGGGCAAGTCCACTACGCTGCGCATGCTCACCACGCTCCTGCTGCCGACTTCCGGTACTGCCGAGGTCGCCGGATCCGACGTGGTCGCCGACCCCCGCGCGGTGCGCCGGAGCATCGGCTACGTCGGCCAGGGCCACGCGGCCGGAACGGGCCAGTACGTCGCCGAGGAGCTGATCAGCCAGGGGCGGCTCTACGGGCTCGGCAAGGCCGAGGCGAAGTCGCGCGCCGCCGAGCTGTTGGCCGACCTGGATCTGGAGGGCCTGGACAAGCGGGAGGCCGGCCACCTCTCCGGCGGGCAGCAGCGGCGGCTGGACATCGCCATGGGCCTGATCCACCGGCCCGAACTGCTGTTCCTGGACGAGCCCTCCACCGGGCTCGACCCGCACAGCCGCGCCAACCTCTGGGCCCACATCGCCCGGCTGCGCGAGCGGTACGGCACCACCATCCTGCTGACGACCCACTACCTCGACGAGGCCGACAGTGTCGCCGAACGCGTGGTCGTCATCGACCACGGCTCGGTCATCGCCGACGGCACGCCCGACGAGCTCAAGGGCAAGGTTTCGGGCGACCTGGTGATCCTCGAGACGGGGTCGGAGGAGGACGCCCGCGCCGCGGCTGCCGCCGTCGAGGCGGTGCCCTCCGCGCACTCGGTGGACACCGCGGCGGCCGCGGTGCGGCTGCGCGTCGACCGCGGCGACGCGGTCCTGCCCGAGATCCTGCGAGCGGTCGACGCGCGCGGGCTGGAGTTGCGCACCGTGCAGGTGCACCGGCCCTCGCTGGACGACGTCTTCCTCACCCTGACGGGGCGCAGCCTGCGCGAGAGCGCCGAATGAGAGCCCGGCCCACCCGCCGCCCCTCCCTGACGGACCGAAAGGAACGCTGACGATGTCCCTCCTGCGCGACACCTGGCTGATCTGCCTGCGCCAGTTGCGCCCCACCCTGCACAGCCCTGTCACGGGCATGGGCTTCAGCATGCTCCAGCCGGTGCTCTACCTGACGCTCTTCGCGCCGCTGCTGGCGGGGATGCCCGGCGGAATGGGCGAGAACTCCCTGCAGTGGTTCGTGCCGGGTGTGCTCGCCATGCTCGCGCTGTTCGGCACCTCCTTCGCGGGCTTCGGACTGCTGCCCGAGATGCGCAGCGGCGCGCACGAGCGGCTGCTCGCCGCACCGGTCAACCGCGTCGCCCTGCTCCTGGGGCGTGTCATGCGCGACATCACGGTGCTGCTCGGCCAGGCGGTCGTGATCCTGCTGCTCGTCCTCCCGTTCGGGCTGCGGGTCTCGCCGGCGGGAGCGGTCGCCGGTCTGCTGGTGCTGCTCGTCATGGGCATCGGCCTGGGCACGCTGTCGTACATGCTGGCGATGTCGGTGAAGCAGGAGTTCCTCTTCCCGGCGATCCTGCAGACCACGACGATGCCCCTGATCCTGCTGTCGGGCATCCTGCTGCCCATGGACCTGGCGCCGACCTGGCTCTACTCCCTCTCCCGCGCCAACCCGCTGAGCCACGTCGTCGACGCCGAGCGGGCGCTGTTCGCCGGCGACTTCGGCGACCCCTCGGTCTACATCGGCTCCGGCGTGGCCGTCGCGGTCGCCGTCGTGGCGCTCGCCCTCGGCACCCGCCTGATGCGCCGCCTGGCCGCCTGACCGCGTCGCCCGCCCCCGCACCGGTGCGGGGTCGGGCGACGCGGTCAGGCGGCCACCGGCCTTGCGCGGGAGGTGTTAGTCGCTAACATGTTAGTAGCTAACATCCTCAGTTCGGGAGGGCGCTCATGGGCGGCGACTGGCGGGAACGCAAGAAGGCGCGGACCCGGGAGCGGATCCAGCGCGAGGCACTGCGCCTGTTCGGCGAGCAGGGCTACGACGAGACCACGGTGGCGGCGATCGCATCGGCCGCGGGGGTCTCCCACACGACCTTCTTCCGGTACTTCCCGACCAAGGAGGACGTCGTGCTCGGCGACGAGTACGATCCGCTGATCGAGGAGGCGCTGCGCAGCCGTCCGCGCTCCGAGGACCTCGTCGAGCGGGTGCGCGGTGCGGTGGGGGAGGGGCTGGCCGCCGTCTACGCCGCCGACCGCGACGCGCTGCTCGCGCGGGTGCACCTCGTGCTGGGCGCACCGGCGCTGCGCGCCCGGCTCTGGGAGCAGCTGCAGGACACCCAGTCGCTGCTCGAACGGGCGCTGGCGGACACCGACGACCCGGCCGAGGTGCCGATGCGGGTCCGCGTCGTCGCCGCGGCGTGCCTCGCCGTGCTCACCACCGCCATCACGGCCTGGAACCGCGGCGAGGGCGGCGCCGAGCTCCCCGACCTCGTCGACGAGGCGTTCCTCCAGCTGCGCGCGGAACTGGCATGAGGCGGCACCGGCGCGGCACGCGCCCGGAGGGAGCCGGCGGTTCCGACTCGCGCGGAGCGGACACCGGCGCGGCCGTGATCTCGGTCGAGGACCTGCGCGTGCGCTACCGCGGCACCGACGCGGACGCCGTCGACGGGATGACCTTCGCCGTCGCCCCGGGCGAGGTGTTCGGCTTCCTCGGCCCCAGCGGGGCGGGCAAGTCGACGGTGCAACGCGTGCTCACCCGCCTGCTCCGCGGCTACGGCGGCCGCGCCTCGGTGTTCGGTCGGCCGCTGGACCGCTGGGGCGCCGACTACCACGAGCGCATCGGCGTCGGCTTCGAGCTGCCCGTCGCGTTCGGGAAGCTCACGGCGGCGGAGAACCTCGCCGCCGTCGCGCACCTCTACCGCCGGCCGACGCGGCCGGTAGGCGAGCTTCTGGACCTGGTGGACCTCGGCGCGGCCGCCGACCGCCGCGTCGACGGCTTCTCCAAGGGCATGCGCATGCGCCTCAACCTGGCCCGTGCGCTCGCCCACCGGCCCGACCTGCTGTTCCTGGACGAGCCCACCGGAGGCCAGGACCCCGTTCACGCGGCCGCTCTGCGCGACGTGGTCCGCGACGAGGCGCGCCAGGGGACGACAGTCTTTCTGACCACCCACGACATGGCGACGGCCGACCGGCTGTGCGACCGCGTCGCATTCGTGGTGGAGGGCCGGATCGCGGCCGTGGACGCGCCGCGCGCCTTCAAGCTGCGCTACGGGCGGCCGGGGGTCCGGGTGGAGTACCGCGCCGGGGGCCGTCTGGACTCGCGCGATGTCTCGCTGGACGCGCTGGCCGCCGCCCCGGACCTGGCCGACCTGTTCGCCGGCGGCGCCGTCGAGACGGTGCACACCCGCGAGGCGTCGCTGGACGACGTGTTCGCCACCGTCACCAGGACGCAGCTGTGATCGCGGCGGGTGCGCCGGCGCGGGCGGCGGCCGGTCTGGCGCTGGAGTGGCGGGTGGAGCTGCGCCACGGCGTACCCGCGGCCGCGGCGGCGCTCGCGGTGCTGTGGACCGCGGTACTGGTCGCCGTTCCCGCCGGTGCCGCACCCACGGCCGCCGTCTACCTGCTCGTCGTCGACACCGCGGGCTTCGGGGTCCTGTTCGCGGTGGTGCTGGTGCTCTTCGAGCGGACCGAGGGCGGCCGCGACGTTCTCGCGGTGTCGCCACAGCGGCCGGCCGAGTACGTCGGCGCCAAGCTCGCCGTGCTCACGGCGCTCGCGGCGGCGATCGCGGTCCCGGCGACCCTCGCGGCTGCGCGTGAGCTGCCCCCGACCGCGGCGGCGGCGCTGCCGCCGGTGCTGATCGGGGTAGCGCTGCTGTCGCTGCTGCTCGTCGGCCTGGCGCTGGCGGCCTGCGGGGGAGCGGGCGGGCTGGGCGTGCTCTTCACCCGGCTGCCCCTGGTCGCACCGCTGGTCGCGGCGCCGGTGGCACACGTCTCCGGTGCGCTCGACCACCCTCTGCTGTATCTGGTGCCCACGACCGGCGGTGCCGAGCTGATCCGCGACGGGCTCCTCCCGAACGCGGCACCGGGACCGGTGCCGCCGGCCTTGGCCGCGCTGTACCTGGCGGTCTGGGCGGCAGGTGCCGCCGCGCTGGCCTGCCGGGCGGTGGGGCCGAGGACGGCTGCTGCAGGCGTGCGGGTCGGCGAGGGCTCGTCCCGTGCGGGCGCCGCCGGTCGTGCACCGGCGCAACCGCGGGTCTCCGCGGGTGCGAGCGTCGCGCACACCCGCGGCGGGGCCGTGGCCGGGCTGGCCCGCATCGACCTGCGCGGGCTGCTGCGGGATCCGATGCTCAGCGCCATGCTGCTGGGCCCGGCCGTGCTGGCGCTCCTGCTGAGGTGGGCGCTTCCACCGGTCAGCGGGTTCCTCGCGGACCGCTACGGGCTGCAGACCGATCCCCTGGCCCCCGTCATTCTGGCGGCTCTGGTGGTACTGCACGTGCCGCTGATGATCGGCGCGATCACCGCCCTGCGCACGGCGGAGGACGCCGACGACGGCACGCTGGCCCTGTTGCGCGCCACGCCTCTGGGCCTGCCGCGGTACCTCGCCTACCGGCTCACCGTCGCAGCGGTCGCCGCGGCCGCCGGACTGGCCGCCGCGGTCCCGCTGTCGGGCCTGGCGGCGCATGTTCCGGCGGAGCGGCTGCCCGCACTCGCGGCGGCGGCCGGGCTGGCAGCGCTCCAGGCGGCGCTGCTCGTGCTGGCCGCCTCCGCGTTCGCGGCCTCCAAGGTCGAGTCGCTTGTGCTGGTCAAAGCAGCCGGAGCGGTGTTCACGCTGCTGCCCGCCGCAGTGTGGTGGCTGCCCTCCTGGGCGGTCTGGGCGGTTGCTCCGCTGCCCCCGTTCTGGTCGGTGGCGGTGCTGCCGGGCTACGACGCCGCCCCGTGGCCGGCGGGGCTCGCGGCGGGCGCGGCGCTGTCGGCGCTGACCGGCGCCTGGCTGCTCAGCCGGACCCTGCGGCGCCTGGAGCACGGGTGAACGGCCACCGCGCTCGCGTGCGCCGGGCGCCGCACGCGGACCGTCGCGTGCGCCGGACGGCGCGGATCGCGTACGGGTCGGCCGCGCCGGGCGCGGTGGGAACCGGCGGCGTCCTCGACGTGACCGCCGACCAAGTCCGCTTGCCCGTGGGCGGCGCCGCGCGCCCGCGCTGCCCACGGCTCGCCGCGGGTCACGCCTGTGCCGCGGGCGGGCGCACGGGCCGCCAGGGATAGGTGCTGGAAAGCACCATCGTGCTGGACGGGCGGCCGTGCTCGGCCAGGCGGTCGATGACCTCCTCGAAGTGCGCCATCGACGCCACCGCTACCAGCAGGACGCAGCAAGCGTCGCCGGTGACCCGGTGCAGCTGCAGTATCTCCGGCATCGCCATGGCCGGCGCGTCGCGCAGCAGGCACAGGGGGCCGAAGCACTCCATGCGCACCAGGGCGGTCACCGGCAGTCCCGCGGCGGCGGGATCGACGTGGGCGTGGTAGCCGGTGATCACTCCGGTGTCCTGCAACCGCCGCACCCGGTCCGCCACAGCGGGCGCCGACAGGTTCACCCGCCGCGACAGCTCGTTGTAGGACAGCCGCGCGTCGTCCTGCAGTTCGGCGAGTATCCGCCGGTCGACGCCGTCCACCATGGCCCTCCCGTCACCCTCCATCACCCCGAGCGGTGGCGCTGCGCGCTGCGTGCGCCGCCGCGCAGACGCCCCTTACCGAGCCGGGTTTGCGGATTGGCAAGCGCCATCCAGCGTTCGTAAGCCCGGAGGGCGAGATCTATTACGCATGTTAAGCGAGATCACCGGATCTGCAATCGCCGGCCATTCATTCAGCGGTCCCGATTGGCGCATGCTGAGCATGATCAGTTCGCACGGTGCCGACGGCGAGGAGAGCGACGATGGCGATGACCGCGTCCTACGACAACGGGCGGTCCGCGGTCCGAGGCGCGGCCGCGGGGAGCGCCGGGGAACCGCAGAGCTGTCCGGTGCTCGGCGCCGACGAGGCCGCCGCCTACACCGACTACGTGCACACTGAGACGCTGCTGAGCCTGCAGCGTCCGCGGACGGGCGAGCCGGCCGAGCTGGACTTCATCATCGCCACGCAGGTCATGGAGTTGCTGTTCCGGCTCGTCCGCCACCACTGGGAGGCCGCCCGTGACGCGCTGGAGGCCGATGACACGGGATCGGCCCTGGCCGCGCTGCGCCGCGGCGCCGGTACGCAGGACGTGCTGGCCGAGTCGTGGGGACTTCTGGCCACGCTGACACCCGCCGAGTTCGACAGGTTCCGCGACGCGCTGGGCGTGGCTTCGGGCGTGCAGTCGGCCTCCTACCGGCAGCTGGAGTTCCTGCTGGGCAACAAGTCGGCGGGCATGGCGCGCGCCCACGAGGACCTGCCGCTCGCCCATGCCGAACTGGAGCGCGCGCTGGCCGAGCCCGGCCTCTACGACGCCGCGCTGCGCCTGCTTCGCCGTCGCGGACTGCCGGTCCCGCGCGAGGTCGCCGAACGCGACTGGCGCCGCCCCTATGCCGCCGACCCGCGGGTCGGGCGGGCCTGGGCCGAGGTCTACGCCGACGAACGCCCTGAGAACGACCTCCTGCGGCTGGCGGAGGCACTGCTGGACACCGCCGAGCGGGTCACCCGCTGGCGGCACCGGCACCTCATGGCGGTCAAGCGCGCCATGGGCGCCAAGCCCGGCACGGGCGGTTCCAGCGGGCTGGACTGGCTGGCCCGCAACGCCGCGCAGGACGTCTTCCCCGAACTGTGGTCGCTGCGTACCGACGTATAGCGGTCCGTGCGTGAGGCGGCGGCCCGGGCGGGCATGCACACCACGTGCCGACCGTCTGCGCCCGCCCGAGCGCGGCGCGCCGCCTGCAGGCCCGGCCGACGGAGCCGCGCGCGGCCGCCGGGCCGCCCCACCACCCAGCTCAGGAAGGCCCATCGCGATGACACCCACCACCCGGGACGACTGCCTGCGCCGCGACGAGAAGGACCCGCTGGCCGGATTCCGCGGCGAGTTCCTGCTGCCTTCGCAGACGATCTACCTCGACGGAAACTCTCTGGGAGCGCTGCCCGCCGCCACGCCCGGCCGCATCGCGCGGACGGTCGAGCAGGAGTGGGGCGAGCGGCTGATCGCGAGCTGGAACGAGGCCGGCTGGTGGGACAAGCCGCGGGCGCTCGGCGCCGGGATCGCGCCGCTGGTAGGTGCCGCGCCGCACGAGGTGGTCGTCGGCGACGGCACCTCGGCCAACCTCTTCAAGGCGCTGGTGGCGGCGCTGCGGCTGAATCCCGAGCGGCACGTGGTTCTGGGCGAGCAGGGCAACTTCCCCACCGACCTGTACATCACCGAGGGCGTGACCGAGATCATGGGTGCGGTCGAGCGCCGGGTCGACGCCGACAACCGCGCTGCCCTCGCCGGTGCGCTGGCCGCGGGCGACGTCGCCGTCCTGCTCCTCAGCCATGTGGACTACAGCACGGGCGCGCTGCGCGATATGGCCGAGATCACCCGTCTGGCGCACGCCAACGGGGTGATCGCGGTGTGGGACCTGTGCCACAGCGTCGGCGCGCTGCCCGTCGAGCTTGCGTCCTGCCGGGCCGATTTCGCGGTGGGCTGCACCTACAAGTACCTCAACGCCGGTCCGGGGGCGCCCGCCTTCACCTTCGCCGCCGAACGCCACCACGCCGGCGCCCGGCAGCCGCTGACGGGGTGGCACGGCCACGCCCGCCCCTTCGACTTCTCCGCCGGGTACGCGCCCGCCGAGGGGGCCAGCCGGTTCCTCAGCGGGTCGCAGCCGGTGGTGGCCGCGGCCGCCCTGGAGGCGTCGCTGGAGCTGTGGCAGCGCGTCGACCTCGGCCTGCTGCGGGAGAAGAGCCTTGCCCTGACCGGACTGTTCATCGAGGCGACCCGCCCCGCCGGACTGCGGCTCGCGACCCCGCATGAGCCGGAGCGGCGCGGCAGCCAGGTGTCGCTGCGCCATCCGGACGGCTACGCGATTGTCCAGGCGCTGATCGAGCGCGGCGTCGTGGGCGATTTCCGGGCCCCCGACATCCTGCGCTTCGGCTTCGCCCCGCTTTACCTGCGCTATGCCGACGTGTTCGACGCGGCCCAGGCGCTGGTCGAGGTGGTGCGCAGCGGGGAGTGGCGTGACCCTCGCTTTGCCGCAGCCAAGGGCGTGACCTGACGCACGGATCGCCGCCTTGAGGGCGCTCCCAGACGGCACCCGCCGAAATGTGACGGGTGTCATATTTTTTGTGGTTTAAAGCGCCGATCAGCCGTGTGTGCGGGCGTTTCGTATGGCGCAGCCAGCGGTGGAACCCGTCCTGATCTGCGGTTTTGCGTCCCCGCTTGTGGCGTTTGACTTTTTCGTGGGCTACAGTCCTTCGTGATCGGTTCGTGACTTGGTCATTACCTTTCCAGGACCCAGGTCTGCCTAGCCGATGCCGAGCCCCGGGATCTGACCCCGGGGAAGAGAGGCCCCCGAACCTCTTGCGGGTGGGCCGCGCATCCAGCGCCTGCCCCGGTGCGCCGTCCTTCGACGGCGGCCGGCGATCCCCGCCGCTCCTGGCCATCCGGTCAGAAGCCCCACCAGGTACATCCGGCATTCGGACGCCCCTGTCTCTGGCGTACCCGAAATGCCCGGTATGTCTGCCTATGCGGCCTCGCTCGGCCCCCGCTCAGTCGAATTGGGTTTGCATTTCTATGAGTTCTGACCCCATCCAGTACGGCCAGACCACCGCGTCCTACTTCTGGGACGACGGCTCCGGGATCAACGGCGACACAGGCGCCCCCGCATCGGGCCTGCCGATGCAGAAGGGCATGGCGGCCAGCCCGAGCTGGCCCCTCGGCACCGAGGGCTACGTCGAATACAACGGTAAGAAGGCCGAGTTCTTCGTCGGCGACCGCGGCCCCGGCGACCCCGCCGAAGGGTGCGGCGTGATGCTCGACCTGGACGGCCAGACCTTCGCCGACCTGGTCGGATCGAGCTGGGACAGCTCCAGCTACACCGTCGCCAGCGGCGAGGGCCACATCGAGCTCGAGTACTACATCACCGAGTGGGGCGACGGCGCGGGAACGCCCGGCGCACCCATGCCGATGAGCGAGTCCGAGGTGTGCGACGGCCGCGAGGTCCAGCCCGTCCCGGGCTCCGCCGGTGGTGGCGGCGGCGGTGGCGGCGGCGGAGGCGGAGGCGGTGGCGGCGGCGGCGGTGGCGGCGGTGGCGGCGGTGGCGCCGGCTCCGGCGACGAGTCCAATGCGCGCAAGTCCGAGGAGTCCGGCGGCGGGTCGAAGACCCAGCAGGCCGACGGCGACCAGCAGCAGGGCGGTGCCGCCTCCGGCAAGGGCGACGGCGGCTCCGGCGATGGGCTCACCGCCGAGACCGCGGCCAACGACGTCTCCGGCATCTCGCTTGCGGGCGACGACCTCCCCATGGCCGCCGGTGTCCTGACCCTGGCCATCCTGCCCGCACTACTGGTGGCCCTCCTCTTCGCGCGGCGCCGCCACGCCGTCGACTACGGCGCCTCGGGCCGCCACCGCGAGGCCTCGCTGCTTTCGGTCGAGGGCATGCGCGGGACCGCGCAGAGCGTGCGCGAGACCGTGGGCGCCTACTGGGAGCGCGCCGCCCGCGCCGTCCGCGAGCGCGGCTCCGGGCGCAGCGGCCAGGAGTAGCCTCCGGCCCTGCGGAACACGCGGCCGCGCCCTCGCCCCGGCTAGACCGGTCGGCGGGGGCGCGGCCGCAGCGTCGTCTCCGGGGGCGCTCACGTGTCGCCGATGAGGAGCGCCGGGTGCTCCACGCAGTCGGCGAGGAAGCGCAAGAAAGCCCCGGCCTGCCCGCCGTCGCACACGCGGTGGTCGAAGGCCAGCGTCAGCTCGGTGACCGGGCGCAGCACCACCTCGCCGCGGTAGGCCCACGGCCGCTCCACGATGCGCCCGATGCCCGCGATCGCCGACTCGGGGTGGTTGATGACCGCCGCCGCGCCGTCGACGCCGAACACGCCGTAGTTGTTCACGGTGAACGTGCCGCCGGTCAGCTCGGCGGGGGGCTGCGTGCCGGCCCGGGCCCGCTCGGTGCGCGCGCTCAGCTCGGCGGCCAGCTGCCGCGTGGTCAGCCGGTGGGCGTCGTGCACGACCGGCACCACCAGCCCTCGGGGCGTCTGCGCGGCGAAGCCCAGATGGACGCCCGGGGGGCGCACCAGCTCCTCGCGCTCGGCGTCGAACCGCGAGTTCAGCGCGGGCCACCGCTGGAGTCCCAGCACGCAGAAGCGGGCCACCAGCGACAGCAGGCTCACCGGGCGCTCGGGGTCGGCCTCGTTGAGCGCCGTGCGCAGCTCCAGCAGGCCGGTCGCGTCGGCGTCGACCCACACCGTCGCTTCGGGGATCTCCCGCCGGGACCGGGTCATACGGCGGGCCATCTCGCGGTGTGCGGCGGAAAGCGCGACGCTTTCGGCTCCGGCCGCAGGCGCGTCTGCCGCCGCGCCGTTCGGCGCCCCGGGCCGGCGCGCGACGCCGTTCGCTGTCGGTCCGGGAACCGCCGCCGGCCGCCCGGGCTCAGCGGCTGCCCCGGCGGAGGCCCCGTCGGCGCGGGAAGCAGGCGCCGCTGCCGCGGCCGCCGCCTCCACGTCGCGCCGCAGCACCAGCCCGCCTTCGCCGCTCCCGGACAGCGCGGCGGCGTCGATACCGTGCTCCCGAGCGATTCGGCGCACCAGCGGCGAGATCACCGGCGCCCGCTCTCCAGGTACCGGCCGGGGACGGGGAGGCGCCGCCGACGCCGTTGTCGGCGGCGCCTCCTCCACGGCGTCCCGCCTGGGGAGGAGGCGGCGGGACGGGCTTTCCGGACGGGTACCGAAGCCGACCAGGACCGCACCGGAACCGGCCGCCTCGCCGCCCGACTCGTTCGTGTCGGCGGCGTCGGCGGTGTCCCGCCGATCCGGCGCGTCCGCCCGCCCGGCCGTGTGCGGGCCGGTCCCGGCGCGCTCGCCGGGATCCGCGGCTCCGGTGCTCTCGGCCGCGGTGCGCACGCCGACCAGCGGCGATCCCACGGCGACGGTGTCGCCCGGGGCGCCGTGCAGCTCGGCCACGGTCCCGCTGAACGGGCACGGCACCTGTACGGCCGCCTTCGCGGTCTCGACCTCGGCCACCGGCTGGTCCACGGCAACCGGGTCGCCGACTGACACCAGCCACTCCACGATCTCGGCGTCGGCCAGCCCCTCGCCCAGGTCGGGGAGCAGGAAGCTGAGCACCGGGCCCCGGTCCTGCGCGCTCACGCGTTCACCTCCGAACGCTGCTCCGGAGCGCCGACCGGCGCCGTGCCGGGGACCCAGGACGACTCCCACTGCAGCCGGTCGACCGCGGAGAGGATGCGGTCCACACCCGGCAGGTGGAACTCCTCCAGGTGCGGCGGCGGATAGGGGATGTCAAGTCCGCACACACGCATCACCGGCGCCTCCAGGTAGTGGAAGCACTGCTCCGTGACGCGCGCGGCGACCTCGGCGCCGAAGCCGGCGAACCCGGGGGCCTCGTGCACGACCACTGCGCGGCCCGTGCGCCGCACCGACGCGGCCACGGTCTCGTCGTCGAAAGGGGAGAGGCTGCGCAGGTCGACCACCTCGGCGGAGCGCCCTTCGCCTGCTGCCGCCTCGGCGGCCAGCAAGGCGGTGTCGACGGTCGGGCCGTAGGCGATGATCGTCAGGTCGCTTCCTTCGCGGCGTACCACCGCGCGGTCCATCGGCTCGGTGCGCGCCGGAAGCTCCACGTCCTCGGCCGCCCAGTAGCGGCGCTTGGGTTCCAGGAAAACCACGGGGTCGGGCGACTCCACCGCCTCGCGGAGCATCGAGTAGCCGTCGGCCGCGGTCGCGGGGGTGACGACGCGCAGGCCGGGCGTGTGGGCATAGTAGGCCTCGGAGGAGTCGCCGTGGTGCTCGACGGCGCCGATACCGCCGCCGTAGGGGATGCGGATGACCAGCGGCAGCTCCAGGCGCCCGCGGGTGCGGTTGCGCATCTTGGCCACGTGCGAGACGACCTGCTGGAAGGCGGGGTAGGCGAAGGCGTCGAACTGCATCTCGATCACCGGCCGGCGGCCGTACATCGCCATGCCCACCGCGGTCCCCGTGATCCCGGACTCGGCGAGGGGGGAGTCGAAGCAGCGGTCCTCGCCGAACTCCGCGGACAGTCCGTCGGTCACCCGGAAGACCCCGCCCAGCGGTCCGACGTCCTCGCCGTAGACGACCACGTCGGGGTCGGCCGCCAAGGCGTCGCGCAGCGCCCGGTTGAGGGCCTGGCCGAGGGTGGTGCGCGCCATCAGCGGCCTCCGTCCGGTCCGCCGGTCCGCTCCGCGTGCTCCGCGGCCTCGCGTACCGCGGCGCGCTGGCGGCGCAGGGCCGCCGTGGGCTCCGCGTAGACGTGGGCGAACAGATCGTCGGCGGTGCGCCTCGGCGGCCGTGAGAGGCGCTCGCGCACCGACGCGGCCAGCCGGTCGGCCTCGTCTTGGAAGCCGGCCATGCGCGCGTCGTCGAGCAGGCCCTCGCTGCGCAGCAGCGCCTCGAGGCGGGCCAGGGGGTCGCGTCGGCGCCAGCGTTCCACCTCGGCGTCGTCGCGGTAGCGCTTGGGGTCGTCGGAGTTGGTGTGCGGCTCCACCCGGTATGTGCGCGCCTCGATCAGCGCGGGACCGCCGCCCGACCGGGCCTCGGCCAGCGCGTGCGCGACCACCGCGTGCACAGCCGCGGCGTCGTTGCCGTCGACGAGGTAGCCGCGCATCCCGTAACCGACGGCCTTGTGCGCCAGCGTCGGGGCCGCGGACTGCTTGTGCAGCGGCACGCTGATCGCCCACTGGTTGTTCTGGATCAGGAAGACGACCGGCGTGTTCCACACCGCCGCGAAGTTGTACGCCTCATGTGCGTCGCCCTCGCTGGTGGCGCCGTCGCCCATCAGCACCAGTGCCGCGGTGTCGGCGCCCTTGCGGCGGGCGGCGTAGGTCAGCCCCACGGCATGCGAGGCGTTGGTGGCCAGCGGCGTGCACTGCGGCGCGCAGCGGTAGGCCTTGGGGTCGTAGCCGCAGTGCCAGTCGCCGCGCAGCAGGGTCAGCACCTCGACCGGGTCCACACCGCGGGCGACCAGGGAGACGCAGTCGCGGTAGGTGGGAAACAGCCAGTCGTTCTCGGCGAGGGCGAGCACGCCGCCGACCTGGCAGGCCTCCTGACCGCGGCTGGAGGGGTACACCGCCAGCCTGCCCTGCTTGGCCAGCGCGCCGGCCTGGCCGTCGAAGCGGCGGCCGACGACCATGGCGCGCAGCAGCGCCTCAAGGGTGTCCGGACCGGGCAGGTCGAAGCCGGCTCGTACCGCCGGGTCCGCGGTGCGGCGGCCCTCGGCGTCGATCAGCCGGATGGGCTCCGCGGAGGGGACCGTGGGAACCGCAACGGGTGGCGCTTCGCTGGTCGTCATGGTCCGAATATGCGGTTGGGTGCCGCATAATGTCCATAATGAGCCGCGTATCGTAGACGGATGGCCAGACGAAACGATCGTGGAGTCGGATCCGTCTCGATGTGCTCCCGCTCCGCCGGTGTGAGGTGAGACACATGGCCACCGCCTTGGACGACGTCGACCACGCGATCATCGACCTGCTGCGCGCGGACGGCCGCATGTCGATCCGCGCGGTGGCCGAGCACGCGCACATCTCCCGCGCCAATGCCTACGCCCGGCTCCACCGGCTGCGTTCCGACGGCGTCATCCGCGGCTTCACCGCGGTCATCGACCACGAGAAGTACGGCAACGGGCTGGCCGCCTACGTGTCGGTGCGCATCGAGCAGCACTCCTGGGAGCGGTTCCGCGACCACCTGAGGGACATCCCCGAGGTCGACCACGCCGCGCTCGTCTCCGGCGACGTCGACCTCCTTCTGCTGGTCCGGGTCGCCGACGCCGCCGCTCTGCGCACCTTCGTGCTGGAGCGCCTGCAGCGGATCCCGGAGGTGCGCAACACCCAGACCATGTTCATCCTCGACGAGCCCGCCCTGCGCGAACCGGACTGAGGCGCGGATATCACCGTTGATCTATTCCCAAAACAGCGGAGCTAGCACCTCTGAGCTGGGCAAACGCACTCCATCGCGAGGCGCCCACGAAATCCCGTTATCGTTCCGTGACATTCCCTGAAGTGGGTCTGGAGCGGGCCGGTTCACCCTCGTTTTGTTCCTCCGGTACGGCCGACCAGAGGGAGGCCCCACACAGCTTGTAGCTATCGTCACTGGAAATCGTTTTACTTCACGATAGCTACAAGATCAACGGGGTCGCCGCGACGACGCCGGAGCGGGACGCCGCGCATACCGCACCGCCGAGCGGGCAGCCGACTTGCGCGCCCTTGGGCCGGCGTCGCCCGGCACAGGCGAGCCCGACGCACGAGAACGCACCATTAGGAGGGAACCGACCGATGCCTGGACGGTACGGGGGCCAGGAACGCCGCCACAGCGGAGGACGTCCGGAGCGGCGCGGCGGTCCGGGCGGCGGAGGCGGCCGCCGCGAGCAGCCGGAGATCCGCGGCCGGCGGGACGACGCACGCCTGGCCGAGGAGCTGCGCAAGATGGACGGCTCCTCTTACGGCCGCTACAAGTCGCTCACCGGCGACTGGTCCTTCCCCGACTTCACGCTGACCGTCGACCGCGTGCAGTCCGACCCCTTCGCGCCGCCCTCCCGCGTCTCCGTGCGCATCCCCGCCGACATCGCCGAACTGCCCGACTCGGCCTGGCATTCGCCGGTGCGCCGCCGGGCCACCGCCGACTACCTGGTGCGCCGCGCCTACCGCGAGCTCAAGGGCGCCCGGCTGCGCATCGACGCGGGCGGGCAGGAGGTGCTCGACCGCGCCGCCTGCCAGATCCGCGACGGCGAGGTCCTGCTGCGGCTGGGCATCGAGATGCCCGGCAACGGCCGCAGGATCGACGGCCGCACCGCCGAGCGCGAGCTGTGCGAGCGGCTGCCCGCCATGGTCGACGTGCTGCGCTGGCCCGCACTCGACGCCGCCGAGGCCGCCGCCTTCGCCGACACGGTCGAGGACACCTGCGCGCTGCGTGACCGCCTGGCCGGACTGGGACTGGTGGCCTTCGTCGCCGACGGCTCGGTGCTGCCGCGCCGCAGCGGCGTCAGCGACCTGCCCATGCAGGGCAGCGCCGTCCCCTTCCGTTCGCCGGAGTCCATGCGCGTCACCGTCAGCCTGCCGCACGCGGGCGAGGTCGGCGGCCTGGGTATCGCCGAAGGCATCACCCTCATCGTCGGCGGCGGCTTCCACGGCAAGTCGACCCTGCTGCACGCCCTGGAGCGCGGCGTCTACGACCACGTGCCCGGCGACGGTCGCGAACTGGTGGTCTCCCGCGCCGACGCGGTCAAGATCCGCGCCGAGGAAGGCCGCCAGGTCGAGCGCACGGATATCGGAGCGTTCGTGCGCAACCTGCCCACCGGCGCCGACACCTCCGACTTCTCGACCGAGAATGCATCGGGCTCCACCTCCCAGGCCGCCAACATCGCCGAGGCCCTCGAAGCCGGGTCCACGGCGCTGCTGATCGACGAGGACACCACCGCCACCAACCTGATGATCCGCGACGCCCGGATGCAGCGCCTGGTGCACGGCGACCGGGAGCCGCTGACCCCCTTCGTCGACCTGGTCCGCCCGCTGCGGCGCGACCACGGGGTCTCCACGGTGCTGGTGATGGGCGGCAGCGGCGACTACTTCGACGTCGCCGACCAGGTCGTCATGCTCGACGGCTACCGCCCCTATGACGTCACCGACCGCGCACGGGAGTTGGCCGCCGAACGCGCCGACGCCGACTTCGCCGCGCCCGCCGCCCGCGTGCTCGACCGCCGCTCGGTCGACGCCACGGCGCGCGGGCGCTCCCGCATCAAGCGCCGCGACATGGACGTGCTCACCTTCGGCGAGAACGAGATCGACGTGCGCAACCTCGCGCAGCTCGTCGACCCCGGCCAGATCATCGGGGTGGGCCTGGCGATGCGGCTGCTGGCCGAGGGCGGCCTGCTCGGCGACGATCGCACGCTCGCCGAAGCGCTGGACGCGCTGGAGGAGCGGCTGGACGGCGACGGGGTGACCGCTCTCGGGCGCGGCTACGCGGGCGACTACGTGCTCCCGCGCCGCTATGAGATCGCCGCCGCGCTGAACCGGCTGCGCAGCCTGCGGGTGCTGCGGTCACAGTGACGGGGACCGCCTCGGCGTTGGGGCGGGGCGGTCGCGCTCGACTATTCTGGACAGCGCATCCGACCGCGCGCCGGAACCGCGCGCATGTTCCCCGCCCCGCCGCCCCGTGTGCGAATGGAGACCCCGCCAGGTGCGTGACCACGCTGACCTCTACCAGCTCCGCCAGGCCGCCGAGGAGGCCGCCGGGACCGTGATGCTGGTCGTACTCGACGGGTTCGTGGACGCCGGTACGGTCGGCCGCCAGGCCGCCGAGGCGCTCTTCGCCGAGTTCGAGGCCGAGGAGATCGCCGCTTTCGACGTCGACCGGCTGCTGGACTACCGGGCCCGCCGCCCCATGCTGACTTTCGTCGAGAGCGCCTACACCGAGTACAGCCCGCCCAAGCTGTCTCTTTACCAGATGCGCGACACCGAGGGCACTCCGTTCCTCCTGCTGCACGGGCTGGAACCCGACCACGAGTGGGAGGCCTTCGCGGCGGCGGTGCGCGACCTCGTCGAGCGGTTCTCCGTGGGCCTCGCCGTGGGCGTGCACGGGATCCCGATGGCCGTTCCGCACACGCGGCCGACCACCGCGACCGCCCGGGTTCGGACATGTCGAGGTCGGCACCGTGACCGCCCATCCGCAGCCGGGCAACCCCGCGCCGCGCCTGTTCCGGCTCACCGCGGACTCCGCGATCGTCAACCGGATGGGCTTCAACAACCACGGCTCCGTCGTGGCCGCCGACCACTTGCGCGCACTGCGCGCCCGGCGCGGCGGCGGCCGTCCGGTGGTCGGCGTCAACATCGGCAAGACCAGGGCGGCGCGCGAGTCCGAAGCGGTGGCCGACTACGTCGAGAGCGCTCGCCGACTGGCGCCCTTCGCCGACTACCTGGTCGTCAACGTCAGCTCGCCGAACACTCCCGGCCTGCGCGACCTCCAGGCCGTCGAACGGCTCCGGCCACTGCTGAGCGAGGTCCGAGCGGCATTGGACGGCGACGGGTTCGGCAGGCTGCCGCTGCTGGTCAAGATCGCTCCGGACCTCGCCGACGACGACGTCGACGCCGTCGCCGACCTCGCCGTCGACCTGGGGCTGGACGGCGTGATCGCCACCAACACCACCATCGATCGCGCGGGCCTGCGCAGTCCCGGCGAGGAGGTCGCGGCCGCCGGAGCGGGCGGGCTCTCCGGCGCGCCGCTGCGCCGGCGATCACTAGAGGTGCTGCGTCGGCTGCGGGCCCGCGCGGGGGACCGGCTGCTGCTCGTCTCGGTCGGCGGGATCTCCACCCCCGAGGACGCCTGGGAGCGTATCCGGGCCGGCGCGACCCTCGTCCAGGGCTACACCGGGCTCATCTACGGCGGACCGCTGTGGCCGCGCCGCATGCACCGCGGTCTGGCGCGCCTGATGCGCTCGGCCGGACACACGTCGGTGGCCGAGGCCGTGGGGGCCGATTCCGACACGGCCGCGCTGCCCGGCTGAACACCCGGCCGCGGACCGCCCGCGGGGCCGTCCGCGGCTTGCGCGAGGCGCACCACCGCCCCCGCCGCCAGGCGCACCGCAGGTAGGACCGAGCGTCAGATCGGGCAGCCGTCCAGGAGGATGCACTCCTCGTTGGCCACCGGGTCCCGGGTGTAGTACGGTCGCCCGGCCTCGGTGTCGCCGAGCAGGTCGGGAACCGTCACCGTGGCCCAGCCCTGCGACTCGAAGTAGTCCAGGATCTCCGGCAGGGCCTCGACAGTGGTCCGCTCGGTGTCGTGCAGCAGCACCAGGCCGCCGGGCGGCGTCGCCGCGGTGACGTTGGTGACGATCTCCTCGGCGCTGATTCCGGTCCAGTCCTCGGAGTCGGTGTCCCAGACGATCTGCGCCTGGCCGTGCTCCTTCGCGACCTCGCCGACCGCCTCGTCGGTGTCGCCGAACGGCGGGCGCAGCAGGTCCGCCTTCACCCCGGCCTCGCGGCGCAGCAGCGCGTCGACGGTGTCCAGCTCGTCGTCCAGCTCGGATCGGGACAGGTCGGTGAACGGCTCGTGGGTCTCGCCGTGGCTGCCGACGGCGTGGCCCGCCGCCCACGTGCGGCCCGCGAGGGCGGGCCGGTTGCGGATCGCGTTGCCCGACAGGAAGAAGGTCGCCGCGGCGTCGCGGCGGGCGAGCAGGTCCAGCACCTCGCCGGTGTGCGGGCTGGGTCCGTCGTCGAAGGTCAGGGCGACGCACACGGTCTCGACGCCGCAGTCGTGGTCCTCGCGGGGCGGCACCGCCCCGGGGACCTCGGGCCCCGGGGGAGCCGGCTCGTCCGGCGGCGGGTCCTGGGGCGCGGAGTCGACGGAGAACGCCCGGGGGTCCGCCCGCGTGGCGGCCAGCACCCGCTCGCCCAGATCCGACAGCAGCGGGCGCACGGCGTCGGCGGCGACCACGGCGACGACGCGGCCCTCGGCGACCGGCGCGACCCGCCCCGCGTCGAACTCCGCGACGAGGCCTCCGTCCGGGTTGAACCCGAGGGAGTCGTAGAGCCGGAAGCCCGGGTGCAGGCGCTGGGGGTCGCCGGTTCCGTGCTGCAGCTCCTCGGCGACGAGGACGTTCAGCTCGCGCAGCTCGGCGTCGCCGGCGAGCAGCTCGGTGGAGTAGGCGGTGCGTCCGGTGCGCACGTCGTAATAGTAGGTGGAGTAGGCGTCGTGGCGGCCGCGGTGGTCGGCCTCGGTGCGGACCATGCGGACCCCGACCAGCCCTTCCGCGGCCGCGGTCAGGTCCCAGTCGACCTCCATGCTTTCCGCCTCGTCGTAGGCGGCCCGGAAGTCCGCGGCCTCGCGGTCGGCGATCGCCGCCAGGCGGTCGGTGAGCGGTTCGGCGCCGGGGATCTCGGGTACCGACCCCCGCACGGCGAAGCCGCCCGAGTCGTCCTCGACGCTGCGCTCGCCGAGGCCGGGCACGTTCTCGGCGGCGAAGGACGTGAACGCGGTCGGCGGGGGGACGGGCGGCGCGAGGGCGTTGCAGCCGGTCGCCGCGGCGAGCGCGGCCGCCACCAGGACGAGGGCCCGGCCGCGCGCCGGCGCGCTCGGTGCGGGGCCCGCAGGAGATGGGGTCATGCGCCGGAGTGTTCCTTCCACGTGGCCGACTGCGCCGCATCCGGGCCGGACGGCGGGTCGCGCCGGATCCGGACCGCGTCGGCGTCCCTGCAAGAAACGTAGGACATGCGGTACCGCCGAAGCACAGGGTTGCAGAATGTGACCACAACAGGTCAGCGACCTGCGGAGGACAACGCATTCGGGCACTCGGGCGTCGCCGCGCCGCCGGGCCGGAGCGGTGGTGCGGAACGCCCCCGCGCGCGGGTCGGGCCGCCCCGCCTCGGGCACGCCCGCCGGGTCTTGTGCCGGGGCGCCGCCCGCGTCGGGACGAGGGGGATCAGCGGGGCGTGAGGGGGAGCGCGGAGTCCAGCTCGGCGCCCAGCAGAGGGCCCGCGAGGTGGGAGGAGCGGATACGCACGCCGGTCACGCGGTCGGCCAGCGCCAGCACCGCGGCGGCGGGCTCGGTCTCGGCGGCGGTGCCGCCCAGGCCCACGGCGCCCATCTGGGCCTCCAGGGAGTCGGGGCGGGTACCCCGGCGCACCCGCGGCGTGCGGGCGTCGAAGAAGGTCTGCAGCACGCCGTCGATGACCCAGCGGAACTCGTAGCGGTGGTCCATCAGCACCCGCACCGACACCAGCTCGGTCTCGGCCGAGAGCGCGCGGTAGCACTCGGGCCGGGTGGCCCGGCAGCCGGTCGGCTCGATGATCACCGTCCAGCCGCCGACCGCCAGCGCGTGCACGGTCATCGGGGGGCGGTCGTCGGCGCAGCAGAGTGCGGCCTCGACGGCCTCGGCGATGGGCAGGCAGCGCATGTCGCGCTCGGCCACACCGAGCCGCCCCAGAGCGGCGGCCTTGCCGAGTCCTCGGACGTAGGAGAGGCAGTACGCTTCGGCGAGGTCCGGCTGAGTCTCCCGCAACCAGGCATAGTCGCGGGCCAACGCAACGGCCATCGGAATTCCCTTCACGTCCACGGGGCACGCTGTGGTGGCTGCTCACATCGTCGGGAACGACCGCCTTCACCCTTCGCGTTCCCCCGGGGAGCCCCGCTATGCAGGCCGGTTGAGGACACGCCGGCGCGGTTCGGCGGTCCCTGCCCGGGTACCCGGGTACCCGGCGGGGTCCGTCCCAGTGCCACGGCGCACCAGCCTACGCGCGCACGCGGGTGCCCCGCACCGGGGACACCCCGCGTCCTGTCGCCGCGCTTGCGCGGCCGCCCGGCCGCCCGCACCGGCGAACGCCCAGGCCACCGCCTCTCGTCAGTTCGACGGGCTCTCCGAGCCCGACGGTTCGGGCTTCGGCGGGTGGCCGTCGATGTACTTCTTTCCGGGGTCGGTCTCGCCGAGCAGTTGCGACACCGTGACCATGGTGTAACCCTTCTTGTCCAGCCGCTTGAGCATGTCGGGTACGGCGTCGACCGTCGTGCCGTGGATGTCGTGCATCAGCACGATCGATCCGGGCCGGGCGCGCTCGACGGCGCGGTCGCTGACGAGCTCCGAATCGTGGTCGCGCCAGTCGTTGGTGTCGATGCTCCACAGGATCTGCGCCTGGCCCAGCTCCGTCGTGACGTCGGCGACGCCCTCGTCGGTGGCGCCGTAAGGCGGGCGCATCAGATCCATGCTGTAGCCGGTCTCGCGCCGGACGAGCCCGTTGACCGTCGTCAGCTCGTCGCCGATCCCGTCCTTGCCCAGCGAGGTGAGGTCGGGGTGGTGGACCGTGTGGTTGGCCAGCTCGTGCCCCTCGGCGTACTCGCGGCGGACCGTGTCGGGGAACTCGCGCACCGGCTCGCCCGTGACGAAGAACGTCGCCTTTGCGTCGTACTTCGCCAGCGTGTCGAGCAACTCCGGCGTGCGCCCTCCCGGGCCGTCGTCGAAGGTCAGCGCGATGCACTTGGAGTCGGGAGAGTCGCAGTCGACCTCGTCGGGATCCGTGGCGAAGGTCCCCGGGACGCTGCCCTCAGGCGGGCTGTCCTTGGGCGCGCTCGCGGCGTTGGTGATCTCGAACTCGGGAGTGACCACCACGGCGGCGTCGCGGGCCCGCTCGCCGAACGACGAGAGCAGCGGCGCCGCCGCCTTCCCGGGTACGACGGCGCGGACCCGGCCCTTCTTCGGCGGGGCGACCTGGCCCTCGTCGAACTCCACGACGAGGTCGCCGTCGGGGTTGAAGCCCACGGAGTCGTACATCTCGGCGATGGGGTGCAGCTTCGAGGCGTCGACACCGCCCCGGTCCTTCAACCGCTTCTTGACCAGCCCGTCGAGCTCCTCCAGGCTGCCCTGGCCGTCCAGCAGCTCGGTGGAGTAGGCGGTGCGGCCGGACTCGGTGTTGTACCAGTAAGTGGAGTGGCCGGTCCGCTTGCCGCCGCCGTCCTTCTCGTGCTGGGTGAGGCGTACCGCCAGGACGTTGCCGCCCGCGACGCTCACCTGCCAGTCGACGGTGTAGGACTTCGCTCCCCGTTCGGCGCTCGCGAAGTCCTGCGCGTCCTGCTCGGTGATCTCGCCGAGCCGCTCGGTGAACGGGCCGGCCTTGGGCACGCGCGGGTAGGACACGTGCGTCTCCACACCACCGTCGAGGGTCTCGGTGGAGGTCTGCTCCTCAAGACCGGGGATGTGCTCCGTGTCGACGGCGGTCAGCTCGTCCGCTGCACCCGTGGCCGGCGTGGCACCGGGCGATGCCGACGCCGATGCACCCGACGATGCAGGGTCGGCCCCGCCGCCCGTGCAGGCGGTCAGTGCCAGCAGCAGCGCCAGAGCCGCCGCGGCGGAAACTGTACTCGCGGTTGCTGTTCGAGAGCGGAGTGTGACGGCGCCTGGCCGGAAGCCAGTATGCGAGCCGACTGGCTGGTGCTTCAACTGGTGCGCGTCCTTCACGGTTCTGGAGTCGGGTGCCGGTGAATGTGTCGCTCTGGGAATCCGCGCGGGTTCCGCGAATGACATATCAATTCGGACACGGTCCATCGGTCGAGGGTAATCTCCGCAGAGGTGAATTAGTCGACAGAAGACGTCATGATGCGGCCAACAACTGCACAAGCTTGGCAAAGTCCGCCTGCCCCCGCGCGTCGGCCTCGCGTCCGCCGGAGCGGTTCGGGCGGCCGCCGCCAGGCCTCGTCCGGTCGCTGCGCAGGCCCGGGATCGCTGTGTGGGGAGGCGTCCGCGGGCGGTCGTGACTGCCTGGACTATAGTTGCAGCCGCGGTCGGTACGCGCACGTTGAGCCGTGCGTGTCGCAAGAGGGAACCCGGTGCGAATCCGGGACTGCCCCGCAGCGGTAAGTGGGAACGAAAGCCGCCATCGCACTGGGCGTTTGCGCCTGGGAAGCGGCGGCCGGTAGGAGGAGCGGCCCGATCGGGCCGTGCCGCGCCCGCGAGTCCGAATACCTGCCACCGCCCGCGGGCTGACACGCCCGCGGTGGTCCGTGCGCCCCGAGGGAGGGCCAGGGCGGTGGCGCTCCTGTGCGCTCGCACCCCCTCTCCCGCGGCCGCGGATCGTCCGGCTGATCGACGAGGGAGAGAACAAGCCATGCGAGAAGGCCACACGTCCGCGGGCGGTGCCGCATGATCCCCACGACCGTCCACGGATACCCGCGCATCGGCGGCGACCGGGAGCTGAAGCGCGCCTGCGAGTCCTACTGGGACGGCCGCTCCGGCGCCGCCGATCTGGACGCCGTCGCCGCGCGCCTGCGCCGCGAAGTCTGGGAGTCGCTGCGCGACGCCGGGATCGGCACGATCCCGTCCAACACGTTCTCCTACTACGACCACGTCCTCGACAACGCGGTCCTGTTCGGGCTGGTGCCCGAGCGATTCCGGGCGGCGTTCGAGGCCGCCGATGACCGCGAGTCCGAACTCGCCGCCTATTTCGCCATGGCGCGCGGCACCGGCGACCTCCCGCCCATGGAGATGACCAAGTGGTTCGACACGAACTACCACTACCTGGTCCCCGAACTGTCGCCCGCGACGCGGCCGCGCCTGGCGGGCGGCAAGCCGCTGTCGGAGTACACCCAGGCCAAGGGACTGGGCGTGCCCACCCGGCCGGTGCTCGTAGGCCCGCTGACGTTCCTGATGCTGGCCAAGCCCGCCGCGGACGCCCCCGAGGGCTGGCGGCCCCTGAACCTGCTCGACGACCTGCTGGCGTGCTACTCCGAACTGCTCGATCGGCTGTCGGCCGTGGGCGCCCGGTCGGTGCAGCTCGACGAGCCGATCCTGGCGAGCGACGAGGGCCGCGCCGAGCTGCCGGCCCTGGAGCACGCCTACGGCCGCCTGGGCGCCCAGGCCCGGCGGCCCGAGCTGTTGGTCTCCACCTACTTCGGTGCGATCGGCGCGCAGGCGCTCGAGGTGCTCAAGGGCACCGGCGTCGAGCAGATCGGCCTGGACCTCGCCAGCGGCCCCGAAGGCGTCGCCGAGCTGGCGCGCGTCTCGGGCCTGGGTGACAAGACCCTGGTCGCGGGTGTCGTCGACGGGCGCAACGTCTGGCGCGCCGACATGCCCGGGAAGCTGTCGACGCTGGGGTCCGTCCTGGGCCTGGCCGGCCGGGTCGAGGTGAGCACCTCCTGCTCGCTGCTGCACGTGCCGATCGACCTGGACGCCGAGCCCGGCATGGACCCGGCGGTGCGCGAGCGGCTTGCGTTCGCCAAGCAGAAGGTCGACGAGGTGGTGCTGCTCGGCCGCGCCCTTTCCGAGGGTGACGGGGCCGCCGCGGCTGAGCTGAAGGCCGCCCGCGGATCAGCGCCCGCGTCCTTCACCAACTCCCGGGTGCGCGCCCGGCTGGAGGCGCTGGGCGGTGCGACCACCCGCGTGGGCGACGGGCGGCGAACGGTCGCCGGCAAGGAGCCCGTGCTGGCGACGACCACCATCGGCTCCTTCCCGCAGACGCCCGAGGTCCGCAGGGCCCGCGCCGACCACCGGGCCGGACGCATCGGCGACGGGGAGTACGAGCGCCTGATGCGCGCGGAGATCGACCGCGTCATCAAGCTCCAGGAGGACATCGGCCTGGACGTGCTCGTGCACGGCGAGCCCGAGCGCAACGACATGGTGCAGTACTTCGCCGAGCAGCTCGACGGCTACGCCACCACCGCCAACGGCTGGGTCCAGTCCTACGGGTCGCGGTGCGTGCGCCCGCCGATCCTCTACGGAGACGTGTCGCGCCCCGAGCCGATGACGGTCGACTGGATCACCTACGCCCAGTCCCGCACGGACAGGCCGGTCAAGGGCATGCTCACCGGTCCGGTGACCATGCTGGCGTGGTCGTTCGTGCGCGACGACCAGCCGCTGGGAGACACCGCCCGCCAGGTGGCGCTGGCGCTGCGCGACGAGATCGCCGACCTGGAGAAGGGGGGCATCCGCCACATCCAGGTCGACGAGGCCGCGCTGCGCGAGCTGCTGCCCCTGCGGGAGGAGTCGCGCGCGGACTACCTGGCCTGGGCCGTCGAGTCGTTCCGGCTGGCGACCTCGGGCGTGGCGGCGAGCACCCGCATCCACACCCACATGTGCTACTCGGAGTTCGGCAGGATCGTCGGGGCGATCGAGGCGCTCGACGCCGACGTCACCAGCGTGGAGGCCGCCCGCTCGCACATGGAACTCGTCGGCGACCTCTCCGCGAAGGGCTACCGCCGGGCGATCGGCCCGGGAGTCTACGACATCCACTCCCCGCGGGTGCCCTCGGTTGAGGAGATCGAGGCGTCGCTGCGCAGCGCGCTGAGGGCGCTCTCGCCCGAGCAGCTGTGGGTCAACCCCGACTGCGGGCTGAAGACCCGCGGGTACGCGGAGGTCGAGCCCGCGCTGCGCAACCTGGTCGAGGCGGCGCGGCGGGTCCGCGCCGAGCTGGGCCGCTGATGTAGGACGGCGGTAGGCGGCGCGGAGCGCGTCTCCCCCGGCCCGCCTACCGCCCACTCGGCACCGGCTGCGCGGGCGCCGCGGGCGGACTCCGGCCCCGCCGCGCGGTCGGCGCGGGCGCCGAGGATCCGGACACGCGAACACACGAAGGGGGTGCGGCTGCGGGCCGCACCCCCTTCGCCTCGCGCGCAGCGCGTCGCCTCAGCCTCCGATGGGGCTGAGCGACTCCTCGCCGAGGTCGTTCATCAGGCCCTCGACGTCGGAGAACTCCAGCGGCGCCGGGGTGTCCTCGTCCGCGGAGAGGCCGGGGGAGAGGGAGTAGCGCACCTCGACGTTCATGTTGCCCTTGCGGACCAGCATGGTCGCGACCGAGTCCTGGGTGCTCAGCACGACCTCGGTGGAGAACACGAGCACGGCCTCGTCACCGAGGTCCGCCTCCTCCTCGTTGTGGACCTCCAGCTCGCTGTAGCTGTTGCCCTCGTCGGTGGCGTAGTCCAGGTTGGACTGGAACTCCTCCTTGGCGCCCTCGATCGAGTCGGACCCGCCGTAGGGGGTCTGGTAGGTGACCGAGAGCCCGCCGTAGGTCTCGCCCTCGCCCTCGACGTACCAGTTGCACGACGAGGAGGCGTCGGTGAGATTCTTGCTGCCGTCCTGGATCCCGTGCTCGGCGAGCATGTCCTCCGGGATCGCGGCGCAGGGGTCCTCGGGCAGCGCGTAGGGCGGGCCGCCGGCCTGATCGGTGTCCCCGTCCCCGGTGTCGCCGCTCGCGTCGTCGTCCGGGGGCGCCGTGGTTTCGTCGGGCGTGGGGGTGGGGTCGGTGACGGGAGGCTGCTCACCGGGGTTGCGCAGCAGCACGACCAGGACCGCGATCACCAGTACGACGATCACGGCGCCGCCGGCGATGACGATGAACAGGCCGGCGTTGCTCTTCTTGGGCGGCGGGTAGCCGCCGCCGGGGTCCATCGGTCCGCCGGGTCCGCCGGGGCCGTAGGGAGGCTGGCCGCCGGCGAACATCTGCTGCTCGTGCGGCTGCTGGAACTGCGGTCCGCCGGGAGGGCCCTGGGGGGCGTAGCCGCCTGGAGGGCCGTAGCCGGGCTGGCCGCCCGAAGGGTCGTTGTAGGGACCGCCCTGCGGCTGCTGGGGGTACGGCTGCTGCGGCGCCTGGTAAGGCCCGCTCCCGTAGGGCTGGCCGGGAGGGGGAGGAGGCGCACCCTGGTCGGGTCCGGGCTGGCCGTAGCCGCCGTAGGGCGGCTGCTGCCCGCCCGAGCCGCCCTCGCCCTCCGGGTACTGCGGAGGCTGTGTGTAGGGCCCGTTGTCGCTCATGACTCCCCTCGCGCCGCTGAGTTCGAAACGCTGTCTGAGACGCGCGTCGGTGTGCTTCCGGTTCCACCACCTGCGGCCGCCCTCGGTCGCCGTGGGCGGGCCGCGGGGGACGCGCGTGCTCCCGGACCGGTTCCGGGCGCAGGTGTGACCGCGCCGAAGGCACGGGCTCTCCACGGCCCCCGGCCGCGTCGCGGCCGGCCGTGCCCGCTGGTGGAGTCGCGGGCCAGGGCCGGGGTTCGCATCCTAGCGTCCGAGTTTGCACGCGAGAGTGGCGGGGATGGGCCGGGACCGCGGATATCGTCACCGTTTCGTGGCAGGAACGTACTCTTTCGTGTCCTGGGCAGGGGCGATTGCGGTACCCGGCAGGCAGTGCCGGATCCGGGGCCGGAACCGGACGCCTCGGCGGCGCCGGCGCCGCCGAGGCGGATCGTTGCCTGATCGCAACAGCCGGGGGAGTGCGGGGCCGGGTGGCGGACTACGGTGGAACCGTTTCCTCTACGCATCCGTCCGGGACAGCCCCGGCCCGCGCGGCCGCAGGGGGCGGAAAGGTCCTCAATGCCATCGTCGGACTCCGGCGGCTCCACGCCCCCCTCGCAGAAGCGCCGCGCGAGCGGGTACGGGCCATTCGCCTGGACCGTCTTCGTCCTGGCGATCGTCTCGGTCCTGGTCCTGCTCGGCGGCTGCGTGTCGGTCCTCTACGGCCCGCTGGTGACAGGCGACACCTGATTCTCCGGGAACGGTGCCCGGGACCGGTCCGCCGGGCGGGCGGCGGTCCGGGCATCGGAGCATCCCGGCTAGAACATCGAGATGTGCACGTGGTCGTAGTGGTTCTCGGTGATGCTGCCGCGGTCCTCCATGGGGCGCCAGCCCTCGCCGCCCCGGCGGATGTCCCAGATCTCCTGGCGGTAGATGATGTACATGATCCCCAGCCGATCGGCGTTCTCCTGCGCCCAGTCGGCGATCCGCTGGCCGCGCTTCACCTGATCGGACGAGGGCATCTGACCGTTGGCGTCGACCATGAAGTCGCAGGCGCGGCCCTTGGGGTGCTCGCCCACGACCCATCCGCCGTCGGGCCGGTAGCAGCCGACGCCGCCGGTGCCGGGGCTCTCGCCGAACTTCTCGATGACCAGCTTGCGCATCTGCTCGGTGCGCGGCGTGATGTTGTAGGGCCCCTGCATCTCCTGCACGGGGTAGTCGGCGATCATCTTCTGCACGTCGGCGCGCCGGTCCTCCAGCTCGTCGAGGTCCTTCTCGACCTCGTCGACCTTCTCCTCGGCGTTCTGCTGCGCCTTCTCGTCGCGCTCGATGGCCTGTTCGAGCTGGTCCACCTTGTCCTGGTTGGTCGCCGAGAGGTGACCCACGAGCTGGGCCTGGTCGATGATGGCCTGCGGGTCGTCCTCGACGAACATGGCCAGGGCGGGGTCGAGGCCGCCGCCGGTGTAGCTGGCGACCGCCAGCTGGCGCACCTGCTTCTGGGCGTCGCGGACCTCTTCTCGGGTGCTGTCGGCGCGCTCCTCGGCGGCCTCCGCCTCCTCGATGACCGCGTTCATGTCGTTCAGCTCGCCGCGGTACTCGTCACTGAGGCCGTCGGCGCGGCCGCGGAGCTCGGACAGGCTCGGGTCGGCGGGCAGGGGCGCGGCGCTGGACGGCAGGGAGACCAGCGAGCACGCTGCCAGCACAGCGGCGGCCAGAGCAGCCGCCGTGCCGCGGCGGCCGGCTCCGGGCGGGTCGTCGAGGTCGCGCGGGCACGGGGGATCAGGCGCCCAGAAGTCGGCGAAGTCATTCGCGCGGTCGGGTCGTTCGGACTCCACGTGGGTCGCTCTCCTCGGCTGGCGCGCCCGCCGGACGGGGAAGGCGCGCTCTCGATCGGATGCGCGGTAGGACTCGGCGCGGCCGCGTAGGGATCGTAGGCGGTTCAAGGTGCGCACCGAGCGCCTGTGAACAGGGCGGTGTTTAATCTGTCGCAGGTTAGGGCAACAAACTAAGTTTGCCAATCGATGGCCTGCCCAAGGGGCGCCTTTGATTGTACGGAGGCGTCGCCGGCGGGTGGGGCGGGCACGCCGGAACGGATTCGGGCCGGTGGGAGCCCTGGAGCGAGCCCGCGCCGCGGGCCGCGCGCCGCCCCGGCGGGCGCCGGGGACGGGTGCGGCGAAGCTGCGCTTCCTCCGTCGCGCCATCGGCTCCCAGGTCAACCGTGGGTTAATCCTCTGTTCGGACGGTGTGTCGGGCGCGCCCGACGGTGCTGGAGCGGTGCGTGGGACGTCTCCACGGTAACGGTTGGGTTTCTTCGAGGGGTCCGGGCATTGACTGCGCGAGTGTGACCCGATTCTCTTATGGGAGCGCTCCCAAGCGGGGGTACGGGGACGCGGTCAGATTGGAATCCTCGTGTGACGTAAGGGGTCGCAGATGTTTAAGCGTAGGCGCGGTGCCAATGTGGCCACCGCGATGCTGGGCGGCGGAGCACTGCTCCTCGCCACCGCATGCGGTGGCGGAGGAGGCGCCGACGACGGTGAGATCAACCTCGTCGTCGACACCTTCGGGACCATGGGCTACGACGCCCGCATCAAGGCGTTCGAGGAGGAGCACCCCAACGTCACGGTCGAAGAGCGCAACGTCGCCGACCTGGCGAACTACACCCCGCAGCTGCAGCAGAACATCGCAGCCGGCAGCGGTGCGGGCGACGTCGTCGCGATCGAGGAGGGCATCATCGCCCAGTTCCTCGCGCAGCCGGACCAGTTCGTCGACCTGAACGACCACGAAGGGGCGAAGCTGGAGGACGGCTACCTGCCGTGGAAGTGGGAGCAAGGGCACGCGCCCGACGGGGAGCTGGTCGGCCTGGGCACCGACATCGGGTCCATGGGCATGTGCTACAACGTGCCGCTCTTCGACGAGGCCGGGCTGCCCACCGAGCCGGACAAGGTCGCTGAGCTCTGGCCCACCTGGGACGACTTCGTCTCCACGGGTGAGGACTTCATGGACGCCGACACCGGGGCGTCCTTCGTCTCCACGATCCAGCCCTACTTCCGCGCGGTCCTCGCCCAGCACGGCGGCGAGCCGTACCAGAACCGCGAGGGCGAGCTGATCATCGAACAGCAGGAGACCACGCGGGACTCCTACGACACCGTCACCGCGATGTCCGAGGCCGGCCTGTCGGGCAGCCTGCCGATCTGGTCCGAGGAGTGGAACGCCGGCATCCAGAACAACTCCTTCGCCACCCTGCCCTGCCCGGCGTGGATGCTCGGCACGCTCGAGGACACCGCCGGCGACGAGGGCAACGGCCAGTGGAACGTCGCGGGCGTCCCCGGTGAAGGCGGCAACTGGGGCGGCTCGTTCCTCGCCGTCCCCACGCAGGGCGAGAACCAGGACATGGCCGTCGAGCTGGCCAAGTTCCTGACAAGCAAGGAGGGCCAGCTGAGCGCCTGGGAGGAAGCCAACGTGCTGCCCTCCAACCCCGAGGCGCTGCAGGACCCGAAGGTCACGGAATTCACCCGCCCGTACTTCAACGACGCACCGGTCGGTGAGATCTACAGCTCGACCGCCATGGAGCTGAAGCCCGTCTACTTCGGCCCCGACAGCCAGGCGATCGACGACGGGTTCCGCGCCGCCCTGGAGTCCGTCGAGCAGGGACAGGCCTCGCCCAGCGAAGGCTGGGAGACGGCCCTTGAGGAGGCCAAGCGCGCCACCGGCGAAGGCTGACCCTCCCCGGCCCGGCGGCCCGGCCTCTCCCCTCCGGCGGTGACGCGGCGACCACGCCCCGTCACCGCCTGGCCGGGCCGCCTTTCACGCTGGCAAGACCCGACCGCTTCAGCAGCTCCTGGTCCCTCCAGGGCATTTCGAAAGGAGTGCGACGTGACCTCCCTGCAGCACGGCGCTCCACCGTCACCCCCGCCGGGGTCGGCGGGAGGTGCCGGTACCCGTCCTCCCGGCCCACGGGAGCGGGCGCGTGCTCGCCGCAGCCAGATGTTGAGCAGGCTCGACATCCGAACCTCGCCCTACCTGTTCATCACCCCGTTCTTCCTGCTGTTCGGGGTGTTCGGCCTCTTCCCGCTGCTCTACACGATGTGGGTCTCCCTGCACGACTGGAGTCTCCTCGGGGGCAACGAGGGATTCGCCGGGTTGGACAACTACGTCCGCCTCGTCGGCGACGAGAAGTTCTGGAACTCGCTCTACAACACCCTGGGCATCTTCGTCATCGCGGTCGTTCCCCAACTGCTGCTCGCCCTGCTCTTGGCCGACACGCTCAACCGCCGCATCCGCTTCGCCAACGTCTTCCGGATGACGCTGATCCTGCCGTACATCACCTCCATCGCCGCGCTGGCCATCGTCTTCAGCGTGGTCTTCGGCGGCGAGCAGTTCGGCCTGATCAACCAGGTGCTGACCGCGCTGGGCCTGGACCCCGTCGCCTGGCAGGGCGACCGCTACTGGTCCTGGGCCGCGATCGCGACGATGATCGACTGGCGCTGGACGGGCTACAACGCGCTCATCTACCTGGCCGCGATGCAGTCGATCCCCAAGGACGTCTACGAGGCCGCCGACCTCGACGGCGCGTCGCGCCTGCGGCAGTTCGCCCAGATCACCGTCCCGCTGCTGCGGCCGACGATCATCTTCACGGTCATCATCTCCACGATCGGCCAGATGCAGCTGTTCACCGAGCCCACGATCTTCGGGAACAACGGCTACGCCGGCGGCACGCAGGGCCAGTTCCAGACGGTGATGATGCTCGTCTTCCAGGAGACGTTCGACTACCAGAACTTCGGCTACGCCGCCGCGATCTCTTGGGTGCTGTTCCTGATCGTGGTGCTCATGGGACTGATCAACGTGTGGCTCACCAGCCGGATCAAGGGGGCGCAATGACGGCCACGACCACCAGGCGGCCCGCCCAGCCGCGGTCGCCGCAGCGCCGCCGACCGCAGAAGAGCCGGCGCGCGGGCGGCGGTCTGCGCCGCATGCGCCAGGCCACACCGCTGACCTACTTCGCGCTGATCCTGACCTTCGTCCTGTCGGTATTCCCGTTGTGGTGGATGCTCGTCGTCGCCACGCGCACCACGAGGGCCGCCTCGCAGTTCCCGCCGGCACTCCTGCCGGGAGGAAACCTCTTCACCAACGTCAGCCGGCTCTTCACCAACTCCTCAGCGAACTTCACCACGGGCATGCTGAACTCGGTCATCGCCTCAACGACGGTGGCCGTCTCGGTCGTGTTCTTCTGCTCGCTGGCCGGCTTCGCCCTGGCCAAGCTGAGCTTCAAGGGCCGCGGCTTCTTCACCGTGGCGGTGGTCATCACCATGGCCGTGCCCGTGCAGATCGGCCTGGTCCCGCTGCTGATCCTGATGGACTGGCTGGGCTGGCGGGGCGAGCTGCAGTCGGTGATCGTCCCGTTCATGGTCAGCGGTTTCGGCGTGTTCATGATGCGCCAGTACGTGCTGCAGACCATCCCCGACGACCTGATGGAGGCGGCCCGCATCGACGGCTGCTCCACGTTCCGGATCTACTGGAGCGTCGTCCTCCCGGCCCTGCGGCCGGCGATGGTCGTGCTGGGCCTGCTGACGTTCATGCAGACATGGAACGAGTTCATCTGGGCGATCGCGGTGCTGACACCGGACAACCCCACGGTGCAGTTCTCCATCCAGCAGCTGAACCAGTCGGCATACTCGCGCGACTTCGCCCTGATGTTCACCGGCGCGACCTTCGCGACTCTGCCCCTGCTGCTCATTTTCTTCGTGTTCGGCCGCCAGCTGGTCGGGCGCATCATGGAAGGTGCGATCAAAGCGTGACCCAATCACACGTGTCCACCGTCGCCGACCCGACCGCCGACACCGACACCCACCCCGGCGCCGACGCGGCGGTCCGCTTCCCCGAGGGCTTCGTGTGGGGCGCGTCCACTGCGTCCTTCCAGATCGAGGGCTCGACCACCGCCGACGGGCGCGGCCCCAGCATCTGGGACACCTTCTCGGCGACCCCGGGCAAGGTGCTCAACGGCGACACAGGCGACCCCGCCGTCGACCACTACCGGCGCTACGCCGAAGACGTCGAGATCATGCAGGACATGGGCATCGGAGCCTACCGGTTCTCCGTCGCCTGGCCGCGGATCCTGCCCGAAGGCAGCGGGGCGGTCAACCGGGCCGGGCTCGACTTCTACGACCGGCTCCTGGACAACCTGCTGGAGGCCGGCATCACACCCTGGCCCACCCTCTACCACTGGGACCTGCCCCAGGCGCTGGAGGACAAGGGCGGCTGGCCCGAGCGCGACACCGCCTTCCGCTTCGCCGAGTACGCCGAGGTGCTGCGCGACAGGTTCGGCGACCGCGTCCGGGACTGGACGACGCTGAACGAGCCCTGGTGCGCGGCGTTCCTCGGCTACGCCGACGGCGTGCACGCCCCGGGCCGCCGCGACCCCGCGGCGGCGCTCGCCGCGGCGCACCACCTGCTGCTGGGCCACGGCCTGGCCACCGCGGTCCTGCGTGAGGGCGGCTCCGACCGCCGCGTGGGGCTGACGCTGAACCAGACCACGGTGCGGCCCTACACCACCACGCCCGCCGACGTCGCGGCGGCCCGCCGCGCCGACGGCGTGCGCAACCGGGTCTTCACCGGTCCGCTGTTCCAGGGGCGCTACCCGGCAGACCTGCTCGACGACCTCGCGGCCATCACCGACTTCGGTTTCGTCCGCGACGGCGACCTGGAGCTCGTCTCCGCGCCGCTGGACCACCTGGGCGTCAACTACTACACGCCCGAATGGGTCTCGGCCACGGCCGATGGCGTCGACCCCGCCCGCATCGAGAGCGGCGGCGACAGCGGCGCGTTCGTCGGCTGCGACGACGTGGTGTTCGTCAGCCAGGGCCTGCCGCGCACCGGAATCGGCTGGGAGATCGACGCCACCGGCCTGTACGAGGTCCTGGTGCGGCTGGCCGCCGAGTGCCCCGGTGTGGACATGTACGTCCACGAGAACGGTGCGGCCTACGAGGACGAAGTGGGCCCCGACGACCGGGTGCACGACCCCGACCGGGTGTCCTACATCGACGCCCACCTGCGTATCGTGCACGAGGCCCTCAAGGCCGGGGTGCCCATGCGGGGCTACTTCGTCTGGTCCCTGCTGGACAACTTCGAATGGGCCTGGGGCTACTCCCAGCGCTTCGGCGTCGTCCACGTGGACTACGAGACACAGCGCCGCCGCGTGAAGGACAGCGGCCGCTGGTACGCCGATGTGGTGCGAAAAGGTGGCCTCCCCGGCTAGCGGCGGATGCGATCCTGGTAGGGGTGTGGACGAGCCCGGCGCGGCGGTGGCCGGGGTATCGGGGAAGGTGTTGCGATGAGCGGGGTCCGGCGGCCGACGCTGGAGATGGTGGCCACGCGCGCCGGTGTCGGGCGCGGCACGGTCTCACGCGTGATCAACGGGTCGGACCAGGTCAGCCCGGCGACGCGCGAGGCGGTGCGCAACGCCATCGCCGAGCTGGGCTACGTCCCCAACCACGCGGCGCGCACCCTGGTCACCCGCCGCACGGACACCGTGGCGCTGGTGGTGCCCGAGCCCAACGACCGGCTGTTCGCCCAGCCGTTCTTCGCCCACATCGTCCGCGGCGTCAGCGCCACGCTGAACGAGCGCGACCTGCAGCTGCTGCTGACCACGGTGCGCTCCGCCGACGAGTACGGCAGACTCGGCGACTACCTGACGGCCCACCACGTCGACGGTGTGCTGCTGGTCTCACTGCACGCCGACGACCCGCTGCCGGACCGCCTGGCCGAGGCGGGTGTGCCGTGCGTCATCGGCGGCCGGCCGTCGTGGCAGACCAGCCACCCCATCCACTACGTCGACATCGACAACGTCGGCGGGGCGCGCACGGCGACCCGCCGACTCGTCGAGACGGGCCGGCGGTGCATCGCCACGGTGGCCGGCCCGCCGGACATGGTCGCCGGCGAGGACCGGCTGGAGGGCTACCTCAAGGCCATGCGCGAGAGCGGGCTGGCCACGCCGCCGGAGCGGGTCGTACGCGGCGACTTCAGCTACGAGAGCGGCGAGGCCGCGATGCGCGAGCTGCTGGCGGCCGCCCCCGGCGTCGATGCGGTGTTCGTGGCCTCCGACCCCATGGCCCTGGCGGCGATGCGGGTGCTGCGCGACAGCGGGCGGCGCATCCCCGACGACGTGGCGGTCATCGGCTACGACAACTCCTCCTTCGCCTCGCACAGCGACCCGCCGCTGACCAGCGTGCACCAGCCGACCGAGCGCATGGGCGGCGAGATGGCGCGCATCCTGGCCGACGTGGCCATCCCCGGCGAGGCCGAGTTCAGCGAGCAGGTCCTCGACACCCACCTGGTCGTCCGCGAGTCCGGCTGAGCAGGCGCTTGCAGCCGCCCGGCGCCGGGTATCCGCAGGACGCGCCGCGGGCGCCCCTCCTGCCGCTCACGGCCCGCCGCCGCCGGCGTTCTGCCGGCGCGGCGGACGCGGACGGCCGACCCCCGCCGCCGGGATACCGTGAGGCCGGGAGGAAACGGGCCGAAAGGCCCGGCGGCCGCTGCTGGGAGGGGAGCATTCGATGCGGTGGGTCACCTATCTTTCGCCGAGTGGGGGAGAGGAGCGCTCCGGGGTCGTCGACGACGGCTGCGTGTTCGGCTACCCCGGCACCCAGAGCGTTCCCGAGCTGCTCGAAGAGAGCCGCGACACCCTCGCCGACGCCTATCACAAAGCCCTTGCGGCCCCGGTGGAGATCATCGTCGAGTTCGAGACCCGCCTGTGCGCGCCGGTGCGCCCGGAGCACGCGGTGCCCGTCCGGGTCGAAGACGTGTGGACGCGCGTGGATCCCGCGCTGGTGCGCGGTACCGACGACGGGGTCGTGCTGCCCGCGGGCGAGACGGCGCTGACCGCTTCCGTCGGCGTGATGGCGCTGTTCGGCGGCCGGGGCCGGCACGCCGGCTACACCCCGGCGTGCCTGTGGCGGACGCCCGGCGGCGTCCCGGTCTCGCTGAGCGTGGGGCCGGCCATCGTCACCCACGACGAGTTCGACGGTTCGCCGCTGGTCGTGGAGGCCTCCGTGGAAGAGAGCGGCGTCGCGCGGGCCGAACTGGACGGAGGACTGCACTGGGCGGCCGACGCACGCGACGGCCGTGCGGCCGCTGCGCTGTCGGAGCCGAGCCGTCCGCTGGAGCGCGGCGAGGAGGTCTACGTCGACGGCGGGCCGCTGGGCGGGTTCGAACTGCGCGTGGGGTCGGGTGCCTGAGACACGCTCAAGCGGTGTACTCCCAGTGCCACGGCTCGAAGCCTCCCCTGGCCCACGGCGGGTTGCGCCATCCGAATGCGGGGGCGTGGGCCGCCATCCACTCGTGCTCGGGGGACCCGAGCCGGTCGATGCCGCCGCACAGGTCCACCGCCGTGCCGCGGCCGTGCGCGCTGGTGCCCGGGCTTGCCGCCATGCCGGCGGCCTTCTCGCGAAAGAGCCGGACCTGGTCGGAGAAGGGCCGGTAGGCGTCGGTAACGCACATCGGGCGGTCGAAGCGGTCGCGGAACGCGCCGTCGAGTTCGATGAACGCGGCCGCGGCGCCGGCCCGCAGCATCTCGCCCCTCTGGGGGAGCGGGCAGAGCGCGGACGCGGGAATGCGCCCGTTGGCGAAGCCCTCGGCGCCCGACGCGGTGCAGCCCTGACCGGCGGGGTCCGCGGCACCGGCGGTGCCGTCGCGCGCCCTGGCGCCGCCTGACAGGCCGCCCGGCCCGCCTTGGGCGCCCGCGGCGGCCTGGGCCTGCTCCAGGGCCTGCTCGCGCTCCTGCTCCTGCTCCCCGGTGTCGCCGCGGACCCGCTGCAGCGCCAGCTCCACCCGAGATTGCTCGGCGGTGACGTCGGCGAGAGCGCCCTCCTGCTCGGCGACCGCTTCCAAGGCCTCGTCCCGGGCGTCGGCGGCCTCGCCGGCTGCCTCGCGGCGCTCCTCCTCGGCCTCCTCTGCACGGTCGCCGAGCGTTTCCGCTGCGCTGAGCGCCGCGCCCGCCGTCTCTACTGCGCTGCCGCGGCGCTGCCCGACGAGGGCGAGGTCGGCGCCGCGGTCGAGCACCTCCTGGGGCCCGTCGGCCGAGCTCCAGGCCAGGGCGGCGCTGAGGTCGGCACCCATGTAGGCGGCAGCGGCGTAGTCGGCGGCGTCCTCGCGGAGCTCCCGGGTCCGCCCGCGGGCGCGCTCGGCGGTGAGTCCGGCCGACACGCTCTCCTCCTCGGCCGCCTCCAGCCGCGCGGCCGCCTCCGCGTAGTCGAGGATCTTCTCGTCGGCGCGTTCGTAGAGCCCGTCAAGGCGTGCGCGGATGCGGGCCGCCTGCGTGTTCAGGCCGGCGAGGGTCGCCTCGTGCGCGGCCGCCTCCGGCCCGCCGCCGCGGGCCGCGGCGGGCGCGGCCGCCGGAGCGGACGACCCGAGGGCCAGGCACAGCGCAACGGCGGCCCCAGCGGCGGCGCGGCGGCGCGGTCCGCCGCCGCGGGCGGGGACGGGCGACGACTCGGGAAGCGGTGGCTGCCAGCGGTCCGACGGCACGGGCTCCCTCCGATGTCACGGTGCTCACCAGGCACGATGACATGGCGGGGTGGTCTTTTCACCCAAAGTCGGGGGTGTGTCCGAAAAGTTATCTAAGTGATTTCGGAGGTCCGATACCCTTCCCGTCTCCGGCGGATGGGGCGCGGGTCGTGCCAGGTAAGCGGGGTTTCGCGATGGCCGCGGCGACTGCCGGTGCGGCGCGCGGCCGCTCACGCGAACCGTGGCATCTGCACGGATTGGTACGCTATCAACCTCACGTGCACCATTTTTGGTTTATGGTGCACAACGCCTCTTCATTCCCCCTGAGGGCGCGCCAGGGCGCGGAACCCCACTCTATTCCGCGCGGATCGCCGCGCGCGGCGGTCCGGTTGGGCCCCATCCGGAATCACTCAGGCTCCACCGGCCTCCATCCGATCCGGTACCGCCCGCAGGGAATAGGAATCCGGCGGTTGAGGCGGTGAACACGAAAGGTTGCGAGGGTCCGTGTCGACACGAGCGACAGATGACGGAGGCAGCGCCGCACGGGGCGCGCCTCAGGCCGACCGCGCGGCCGAGCCGGCGGACGTCCGGCGGCGCTGGTGGGCACCGCGGGAATGGCGCGTGCGCCCCCGGTTGATCGCACTCATCGTGATCCCCACCGCGGTCGCCCTGGTTCTGGGCGGACTGCGGATCTCGGAGAGCGTCGTCAACACGGTCACCCACGACCGAATCGAGAAGGCCGCCGCACTGGGCGAAGCCGTGGTCGACCTGTCGACCGAGCTGGGGCGGGAGCGCCTGATGGCCGCCGCCTTCATCGCCGACGACCCCAACTACGAGCAGCGCTCCGACGAGTCGCTGGGCGACCTCCAGGACCAGATCGAGGAGAGCCGCCAGGCCGAGCAGCGCGTGCGGAGCCTCATCGACGGCCTGGGCGACCCCGGCAGCCAGCTGATGGCCACCCGCCTGGCGACCATGCAGGGCAGCCTCGGCAACCTCGACCGGGTGCGAGACGAGGTGCAGAGCACCCGTCTGACCGTGCTGCCGATGGTCACCAAGTACTCCCAGGTGCTCGACTCGCTCTCCGACTTCAACCAGGTCATCGCGGAAGGAACGAGCGACACCGAGCTGCGGTCGAGCGTGCGCGCGCTGACGGGAGTGGCCAAGGCGCGCGAACAGCTCTCCTACGAGGGCGCGCTGATGCTGCATTCGCTGATGCGCGGCAACATGTCCGAGGGAATCCGCTCCGAGATCGAGGACAGCCGGGCCACCTTCGAGAACGAGCGCGACAACTTCCGCAACGCCGCCACCACCGGCCAGCGCCAGATGTACGAGGAGACGTTCGTCGGCGCCGAGGTCAGCCAGATGGCAACCACCCGGCTGCGGATCATCATGCGCGCCCGGGACGAGCAGGACCTCTCCGGAGTGACGCCGGGCGACACGCCACAGTCCTACCAGGAGGTCACCGGCGTCGTCCTGGGCAAGATGTCGCAGATCGAGTCCAACCTGGCCACCTCCGTGCGGGCCCAGGCCGACTCGCTGCGGTCGGGCGCCTTGAACCGGGCCGCGATCGAGTCGATCCTGGTCCTGGCCGTCCTCATCACCGTCTTCACGCTCACCTCGATGGTGGTGCGCTCCCTGGTGCGGCCGCTGCGCGCACTGCGCGAGGGCGCGATGCGCATCGCCGAGGACGACCTGCCCGGCGCGATCTCCCGGATGCAGGAGTCCAGCGCCGCCGGCGAGGGTGAGGTCGAGGTGGCCCCCATCGAGGTCAGATCCCGCGACGAGATCGGCGAGGTCGCCCGGTCCTTCGATGAGGTCCACCGCGTGGCGCTGCGCCTGGCCTCCGACGAGGCCGCGCTGCGCAGCAACGTCAACGCGATGTTCGTCAACCTCTCCCGGCGGAGCCAGACCCTGGTGGAACGGCAGCTTCGGCTGATCGACGGCCTTGAGCAGGGCGAGCAGGACGACGAGCGTCTGGGCGACCTGTTCCAGCTGGACCACCTGGCCACGCGGATGCGGCGCAACAACGAGAACCTGCTGGTCCTCTCCGGCCAGGACAACACCCGCAAGTGGGCGCAGCCGGTCCCGCTCGTCGATGTGCTGCGCGGCGCCATCTCCGAGGTCGAGGAGTACGAGCGCATCAACGTGCGCGCCCCCTCGCACATCTCGGTGCTGGGGCGCCCGGTCAACGACGTCATCCACCTCGTGGCCGAGCTGGTCGAGAACGCCACGGCGTTCTCCTCCAGCGAGTCCCCGGTGGCCGTCACCGCCCAGGCCATGGACGACGGCGGCGTGCGCGTCGAGGTCACCGACAGCGGCATCGGCATGCCGCCGGAGGAGATCCGCGCCGTCAACGCCCGCCTCGCAGAGCCGCCGGTCATCGACGTCGGCGTCTCCCGCCGCATGGGCCTGTTCGTGGTCAGCCGCCTGGCCGCCCGCCACGGCATCGGCGTGCGTCTGTACGAGGCACACAACGGCGGCATCAATGCCTACGCCGCCCTGCCCCCCGACCTGCTGATCACGCCGGTGGAGTCGCAGCCGGCGCTGGAGTCCCCCGGCGCGCCCGGCGCGCCCGACACCTACGCCGAAGCCGCCGCCGCGTTCGCGGCCAACCCGGCCCCGCCCGAGCCCTCCGTCTGGGGCGACCGCCGCGACTCCGCCGCCGGCCCGCAGCTGCCCAAGCGGGAGCCGGGCATCAACCGCGCGGGCGGCTCCGGCGAAGAGCACCCGCCCAGCGGTGAGGACCTGTGGCAGGGCTCGGGATGGAACCTGCCGCCCGCGCAGTCGCAGAGCCGCCCGCCGCAGCCTCCGGCGGCTCCCGAACCGCCGCCCGCACCTCCCCAGCCGCCGGCCGCGCAGCCGCCCGTCCATCCTGAGCAGAGCAGGCCGCCGCAGCAGCCCGCCGAGCCGCGGACCTACGCGTCGGAGCCCCAGCACGCCGAGCCGCCGCGCGCCGAGCAGCAGCCGGGCGGACCGCAGTGGGACGCCTGGGACACCCGCCGCTGGCGGGAGCAGCCGCGCAACCAGCAGCAGCGGCCCGACGATCGGTACCGCGAAGACGCTCCTACGCAGTCCTTCGCCCGCCCCGCCGACGAGGCGGCCCCTCGGGCGTCGCAGTCCGGCCCCGCCGAGAACGGCTGGGCCAACGGGGCCAACGGCCACTACCCGCAGCAGACGGGTCGGCCCGAGGAGCCCCGCCAGCAGCCCGCCCGTGCCGAGGCGGGCCGCCCGGAGTGGAGCGAGTCCGAGAGCCGCGAGGGCTACGGCTCCACCGCCTACCTTTCGCGGCGCTACGGCGGCGGGGGCGGCGCAGCAGGGCAGAACACCGTCGTCCCGCCTTCTCCCGACGGCGGCTCCGAGACCCTGCCGATCTTCGACGCCATCGAGTCCAACTGGTTCCGGCGCCGCAGTGGCGGGCCCGCGACCGAGCCCGAGACGGGCCCGCTGCCGCGCTTCGGCGCCGAATCCGACGCCCGGGGCGACCGGGGCCGGTCGGAAAGGACGCAGCAGGGCGCACCGGCGGCCCAGGCGCCTCAGTACGGCGCAGCCGAGCCGGCGGGCGCCAACAGCGCCCCGGCGCGACAGGGTGATGAGCACATGCACCACGACCAGGGCGCCCACCAGTCCAACGACGGCCGCGACTCCGCGGCGGCGCAACCGCACGGAACAGAGGACGACTGGCGGTCCGAGTCCGACCGCGGCTGGCAGGCGGCGCAGACCGCGGCCGAACCCATCGCAGGCGGATTGACGACTTCGGGCTTGCCAAAACGCGTTCCTAAGGCAAACCTTGTGCCCGGAACGGCTCCCACGCCGGAAAACGTCAAGCAGGTCCCGAACCGCTCCGCAGACCGGGTGCGCAACCGCTTCTCGGGTTTCCAGCGTGGGGTCCGCGAAGGCCGCAACCAGATCGGCGATGCGCCGAACGAGGAGAACTAGTGCATTGTGCGGGTACGGTCAGGCGCGCTCCGACTCGCCGCGGGCCGCCGGGCCGGGGTCCTGACATATCACGGAACAGCGATGGATTAGCATCATCCGCACCTCCCGTGATGATCAGCAGTAAGCAACCGAATAAGGTCACTACAGGAGCCCATTCGGCCGCCGACGTGAGGCCCGCGGGCCGCGGTCGATCCCCCGGCCGATACGGACAGGAGAACAGATGAATCAACCGGTGAATGAGCTCAACTGGCTGATCACTGACTTCGCAAATCGAGTGCCGGACGTCGCACACGCGATCGTCGTCTCGTCGGACGGGCTCCCACTCGCTTCCTCGACCGGCTTTCCCGCTGACCGGGCGGACCAGCTGGCCGCCATCGCCTCGGGGCTCTCCAGCCTGACCCAGGGCGCCTCCCGGGTCTTCGAAGGCGGCGCTGTATCGCAGACCGTCGTGGAGATGGAGCGGGGGCTGCTGCTGATCATGTCGATCAGCGACGGCTCCTGCCTTGCTGTGCTCGCGGCCGCCGAGTGCGATCTCGGCCTGGTCGCCTACGAGATGACCCTGCTCGTCGAGCGGGCGGGGCGTGCGCTGACTCCGGCGGCGCGTACCTCGGGAATCCACTGAACCACCACCGACAGGAGGAAGTGGTGGCACCTCACAGTCGAGATGCCGGGAGCGCCTCGTGGTTCGGACAGCAACCCGCCGGCGCCCCCAGGTCGCCGGCGGCAGGCCCGGGCGGCGCGGATGTTCCACGACCAACCCAGAACAACAACGCCGACCAGCAGGCGGCGGCCAACAGTTCCCCCAGTTCGCTGGTCCGCCCCTACGCTGTGACGAAGGGGCGCACCAAGCCCAAGTCCGAGCTGCCTCTGGAGACGCTGATCTCCTCGACGGACACGGCGCGAAACGAGTCGGGGACCCTCACCCCCGAGTGCCAGGCCATCAGCGACCTGTGCCGCGAATGGCGCTCCGTGGCCGAGGTCTCAGCTCTGCTGCGCATCCCGCTCGGTGTCGCGCGGGTGCTTGTGGCGGACATGTCCGAACAGGGACTGCTGCAGATCACGTCGTCGACCAACACCGACAGTCGGCCCAACGCCAACCTTCTTGAAAGGGTGCTCAGTGGACTTCGCAAGCTCTAGCGCGGCCGACGAGGGCGGTGCCGCGGCGAGTGCGATGACGTCGGTCAAGATCGTCGTCGCCGGAGGCTTCGGTGTAGGCAAGACGACGTTCGTCGGCTCCGTCTCCGAGATCGTGCCGCTGACTACCGAGGCGGTCATGACCAGCGCCAGCGTCGGGGTCGACGACCTCGCGAAGACGCCGGACAAGCAGACCACCACCGTCGCCATGGACTTCGGCCGGGTCTCGCTGGACTCCGACCTCATCCTGTACCTGTTCGGCACGCCCGGCCAGCACCGCTTCTGGTTCATGTGGGACGACCTGGTCAAGGGCGCCATCGGCGCCGTCGTGCTGGTCGACACCCGCCGCCTGGCCGACTGCTTCCCCGCCATCGACTACTTCGAAGAGGCCCGGCTGCCGTTCGTCGTGGCGATCAACGGATTCGACGGGTACTACCCCCACGCAGCCGCGGAGGTGCGCGACGCGCTGACGCTCAGCCCGGAGATCCCCATCGTCCAGGTTGACGCGCGCGACCGCTCCTCGACCAAGTCGACCCTGATCACGCTCGTGGAGCACGCCATCACCGTCGGGGACCCCGGCGGGGCGGGCCAGCCCACCTCCACCGGCGGACAGGGCTCCTGGCGCTGACCTGCCCCCGGCCGCCGCGGGAGCCGGCGCGGCCGGGGGACGGTCCGGCCGCGTCCGCGGAACGCTCGGGCGGGAGTATCGGTGCGCCTCAGCCGAGCCGCGCGGCCACCGCCCGCACGGGCGCTCCGTCACCGCCGCTGAGGCGGATCGGCAGAGCCATGAACAGCGGGTCGGCGAAGTCCACGCGCTCCAGTCCGCGCAGGTTCTCGACGATCACGGCTCCCACCCCAAGCAGGACGTTGTGCGCCGCCCAGTCGCCCGGGGCGTGCGGACCGTGCGGCGTGGAGTCGGGACTGGGCGAGTCGACGCCGACGCAGCGCACCCCGGACTCGGCGAGCATGCGGGCCGCGCTCGCGTCCAGGTAGGGGTGGTCGAAGTAGCGGGGAGTGCCGTAGTGCCCGTCCCATCCGGTGCGCACCAGCACCGCCGCGCCCGGGGCCAAGCGGTCCCGCCAGGGCTCCAGGTCCGCAGCCGTGACGGGCGAGCGGTCGGGGCGCCCCGTCGCGTCGACCACCACCGCGGGACCGGTGAACCGCTCCAGCGGCAGGTCCTCCAGCCGCTGCCCGCCGTCCAGGAAATGATAGGGCGCGTCGACGTGGGTGCCGCTGTGCGAGCTCATGTGCACCGCGCTGGAGTTGAACCCCTCCACCGCCACGGTGGCCGAGCGCTCCACGTGCGGCTCCCGGTCCCCGGGGAAGGCCTGCGTGTCGGGCCCCACGGTCCGGCTCAGGTCGACGATGCGGGTGAACTGCACCGGGTTCCTCCAATGGTCGCTGCTGCTGGTCGGCGAGCGTATCGACCGCGGCGCGGCACCCGGCCTGTGCAGACGGGGTGCGTCGCGCGCGGTGACGGTGCAAGATAGCAGGCGATGACTTCCGACCCTTCCCGCGACCGGCCCGAGCCCGGCGCCAACGCGATGACCGACCGTTTCCACGCGGTCGGCGAGGGCATCCTCGACGCACTCCTCGAAGACGCACCCGAGTGGGCCGACGACCTCGGTGACCACCGCTTCTCCGACCGCCTCGCCGACCACTCCTCCGAGGCCGACGCCCGGCGCGCCGGCGTGCTCACCGACGCCCTGGGCGCCCTCGACGAGATCGACGACCTGCTGCTGCCCGCCGCCGACCGCGTCGACCTGGAGATGCTGCGCAACCGCGTCTCGGCCGACCTGTGGCAGCTCACCGAGCTGCGCCCGCAGACGTGGGACCCCCTGGTGCATCTGCCCGGCGACGCGCTCTACGGCATCCTCGCCGGGGAGGACCTGCCCGCCGAGGATCGGCTGCGCGCGATCACGGCGCGCTGTGCCGCCGTACCCGGCTTCCTCGCCACCGCCCGCGAGCGCCTGGAGGGCGGACCCGGCATGCCGCGCGTCCACGTCGAGACCGCCATCGGGCGCGCCGAGGGAATCCTCGGGCTGCTCGGCGACGGCATCGACCGCCTCGCCGAGCACGTGCGGACACCGGCCCTGCGCGCCGGCGCGGACGACGCCCGCGGCAGCGCGGCGGCCGCGCTGCACAAGCACGCCGACTGGCTGCGTTCCCGTGTCGAGACCGCCGACGCCGACCCGCGCCTGGGCGCGCGCGACCACGCGGCCCGGCTGTGGTACACGCTCGACTCCGAACTCTCCCAGGACGCGCTTCTCACCCGGGCCGAGAGCGACCTGCTGGCCACCGAGGAGGCGATCGCCGAGGCCGCGTCGGACTTCGCCGGCGCGCCGCCGCGCCCCGGCCAGGTGCGCGAGGTCCTCGACCGCATCGCCGCCGGGTCCGCGACGACCGAGGAGACCGTGCGGCCCGCCTGCGAGCGCGCGCTGGAGCACCTGCTCGATCGCGCCCGCGAGCTCGACTTCGCCACGCTGCCCGACCAGCCCGTGCGCGTGATCGCCATGCCCGAGGCCCGCCGCGGCATGTCGGTCGCCTACTGCGACCCGCCCGGCGCGCTCTCGTCCGCGCCCGAGCGCCCCACGCTCGTCGCCGTCGCTCCGCCGCCCGCCGACTGGCCCGCCGAGCGCCGCGCCTCGTTCTACCGCGAGTACAACGCCGACATGCTGCGCGAGCTGATGGTGCACGAGGGCGTCCCCGGGCACGCCCTGCAGCTCGCCCACGGGGCGCGCTACTCCGGCGGCACCCGGCTGCGCCGGGCGCTGTTCAGCGACACCTTCATCGAGGGCTGGGCCGTCTACGCCGAGGAGGCCCTGCACGCGGACGGCTGGTGCGCCGACGACCCCGGCCTCAACCTGCGCATGCGGCTGGTCCAGCTCAAGACCCTGCTGCGGACGATCATCAACGCCATCCTCGACGTGCGCGTGCACGCCCACGGCATGACCGAGTCCGAGGCCATGTCGCTGCTGGTGGAACGCGGCCACCAGGAGGAGGGCGAGGCCGCCGGGAAGTGGCGGCGCGCCCGGCTCAGCAGCGCGCAGCTGTCCACCTACTACACCGGCTACCGTGAGGTGTCGGCGATCGTGCGCGACTCGGCCGCCGCACGTCCCGGAGCCTCCCGCCGCGACCTGCACGACGGCGTCCTGGCCCACGGCGCGCCGGCTCCGCGCCACCTCCGCACCCTGCTCGGCGTGTGAGCGGCCTGATCCGGCCGCCGCCGGCGGGTGTCCTTTACCAACGGCACACATCGGCATGATCTAGACTCCACACGCCCGCACATGTCCCCCGCCCGCAGATCCCCGGAGCTGACGACCCCGCCATGACCACGGACCTGATCGTCGGATTCTTCACGCTGACCGCGCTGGAGATCGTCCTCGGAATCGACAACCTCGTCTTCATCTCGATTCTGGCGAACAAGCTGCCCGAGCACCAGCGCGCCCGCGCGCGCCAACTGGGCATCGGCCTCGCCCTGATCAGCCGGTTGCTGCTGCTGGCCTCCATCACGTGGATCATGCGGCTTACGGCGCCGCTGTTCTCCCTCGGCTCGTTCGAGTTCAGCGGCCAGTCGATAATCCTGCTCGTCGGCGGGCTCTTCCTCATCGGCAAGGCCACCTACGAGATCCACGAAAGCCTCGAAGGCGAGGTGGACCACGCGGGCTCGCAGGTGCGCGCCGCGATGGGCGCCGTGCTGATCCAGATCGTCGCCCTGGACATCATCTTCTCGCTGGACTCGGTCATCACCGCGGTGGGCATGATCGGCGACCAGCCCAACGGCATCTGGGTGATGGTCGCGGCGGTGGTCATCGCGGTCGTCGTCATGCTGGTGCTGGCCGGGCCGCTGAGCCGCTTCGTGAACAAGCACCCGACGATCAAGATGCTGGCGCTGGCCTTCCTGCTGCTCATCGGCATGACCCTGGTCGCCGACGGGCTCGGCTTCCACGTGCCCAAGGGCTACATCTACACCGCCATGGGCTTCTCGCTGTTCGTGGAGGTCCTCAACCTGCTGCGCCGGCGCTCCAAGAGCGCCCCGGTCAAGCTGAGCAGCCGCTACGCCGAAGACGGCGCCGATGAGGACACGGCCGGCGGGGGCGACTCCGGCGAGGAGCGCGCCACGACCGACTGACCGCGGCGGGGAGCCGCCGGGGCCCGCCCGGAACGCCGCGGTCTGCGCGGCGGACCGGGCGGAGCGGCAGGCTGTTCGGCCCCCCTGGCCCGGGCGGCCTATGCTGGAGCCAGCACGGCCGCCGCGGTGCGGACCGCGAAGTGTGGCGGCGTCGATACGCGGTGAGGTGAGCCGACGATGAGTGAAGCCGAGCGGGAGGCCCCCTTCGGCGACCCCGACGGCTTCGAGCGCCTGTGGACCCCGCACCGCATGGCCTACATCCAGGGCGAGAACAAGCCCAGCGGCCCGGCGCCCGACGACGGCTGCCCCTTCTGCCGCGCCCCCGGACTGGCGGACGCCGAGTCCCTCGTGGTGGCCCGCGGCACGACCGGCTACGCCGTGCTCAACCTCTACCCCTACAACAGCGGCCACCTGCTGATCTGCCCCTACCGGCACGTCGGCGACCTCACCCTGCTCGACGACGCGGAGACGGCCGAGCTCTCCTGGCTGACCCGGTCCGGCATCACGGCACTCCGCCGCGCCTACGGGCCGCAGGGGTTCAACGTCGGCATGAACCTCGGCGAGCCCGCCGGGGCCGGTATCGCCGCCCATCTGCACCAGCACATCGTGCCGCGCTGGGGAGGCGACAACAACTTCATGCCCGTGATCGGGCGCACCAAGGTGCTGCCCGAGCTCCTCCGGCAGACCCGCGAGACCCTCGCCGAGTCCTGGCCCGAGGCGTGACAGCCGCGGAAGAAGAGGTGAGTCCCATCGCCACACAGCACCCCGCACCCGTGCTGGTCTTCGACGGCGACTGCGGCTTCTGCACCAGTAGCGCCCGCCTGGCCCGCCGCTACGTCGAGCCGCGGCTGCGCACCGTGCCCTGGCAGCGCAGCGGACTGTCCGCACCGGCCCGGGCCCGCGCCCGGGAGGAGGTCCTGCTGCTCGACGCCTCCGGCAGGCGGCTGTGGGGCGGCGCCGACGCGATCGCCGTGCTCATGCTCGCCAGTCGGCGCCCGCTGTGGCCGCCCGTGGGGTGGCTGCTGCGCCGCGCGCCCCTGCGCCCGCTGGCCGCCGGCGCCTACCAGTGGGTCGCCCGTCACCGCCACCTGATGCCGGGAGGCACCCCGGCCTGCAGCCTCGACCCGGGGCAAGCTCCCTGACGCCGACGCCTCCGCCGACCGTGGCGGCGGCGGCCGAGGGGGTACCGGGCGATGCAGGGCCGGTGCCGCCGGAGCGCCGTGTGGCCGCCTCCGCCTCCTGCGCAATACGATCTTGAGAGATCATGCTGAGATATCTGCGTCCTCTGTTCAGCCGACTGCTGCTGCCCCTCGGTCGGCTGCTGGCCAAGCTCGGGATCACGCCGAGCACGGTCACCCTTGTCGGCGCCCTCGGCGTCGTCGTCAGCGCACTGGTCTTCTACCCCCTGGGCGAGCTTTTCGCCGGCTCGGCCGTCATCACCGGCTTCGTGCTGCTGGACATGCTCGACGGTGCCGTGGCCCGCGCCTCCGACAACACCACCAAGTGGGGCGCCTTCCTCGACTCCACGCTTGACCGGCTCTCCGACGCGGCGATCCTCAGCGGCCTCATGCTGTGGTTCTTCGGCGGCGGCGAGAACCCGACCCTGGGCTATGTCAGCCTGTTCTGCCTCGTCGCCGGGTTCGGCGTCTCCTACATCAAGGCGCGCGCCGAAGCGCTGGGCGCCAACTGCGACGTCGGCATAGCCGAGCGCGCCGAGCGGCTGGTGATCCTGCTGGTGGCCGCGGGCCTGGGCGGGCTGGACGTGCCCTACGTCCTGCCCGCCGGGCTGTGGATCCTGGCCCTGCTCAGCGGCATCACTGTAGTCCAGCGCCTGATCGAGACCCGCAACCGGCTCACCCGGCCGCGGCGCACCGCCGGCGACACCGGCTCCGTCTGAGCGGGGGAGGGGCGGCATGCAACCCCGGGAACGCGCCACCACTGCGCTGTACACAGCGGGCTGGGCCGTGCTGCGGTGCGTACCGGAGCGCGCCGGGCGCGCCGCGTTCCGCGCCGTCGCCGACTGGAGCTGGTTGCGGCGGGGCCCCCGCGTCAGGCGCCTCGAAGCCAACCTGCGGCGCGTGGCCGGCCCCGCTGCCGGCGAGGACCGCATCCGAGCGCTCTCCCGCGCGGGTATGCGCTCCTACCTGCGCTACTTCTACGAGATGTTCCTGCTGGAGGCGCTCGGCGAGAAGGAGCTGCGCGCGCGGGTGCAGTGCACCGGTATCGAGCGGATCGACCGCATCATGGCCGGCGGCCGCGGCGTGGTCGCGGCGCTTCCGCACATGGGCAATTGGGACCTCGCCGGCGCCTGGGTCACCCGCTACGGCATCCCGCTTACCACGGTGGCCGAACGGCTCGAGCCCGAGCCGCTGTTCGAGCGCTTCGTATCGTTCCGCGAACACCTGGGCATGGAGGTGCTGCCGCTGACCGGCGGGACGGCCCACAGCGCCGGTGTGCTCGCGCGGCGGCTGCTCCGCGGCCGCTTCGTCTGCCTGCTCGCCGACCGCGACCTCACCGAGTCCGGAGTGGAGGTGGAGCTGTTCGGCGAGCCGGCGCGCCTGCCCGCCGGTCCCGCGGTCCTGGCCGACCGCACGGGAGCCGCGCTGGTGCCGGTGTCGCTGTGGTATGAGGGCGGACGCATGCGGGTGCACGTCCACGAGGAGGTCGCCCCGGCCGGCGGGGACTCGCGGGCCGACCGGGTACGGGCCACCACCCAGCGGCTGGCCCGGGTATTCGAGCAGGCGATCGCCGAACACCCCCAGGACTGGCACATGCTCCAGCGCGTGTTCACCGCCGACCTCGACCCCCTGGCCGGCAGTGGGGGCGAGCACGACCAGGGCAGCGTCGAGGAGTTCCCCGCCGCACCGCCGGCGGCCGCCCCGCGGCGCGGCCGCAGTCGGAGTCGGAGGCGAACGAGGCCATGAGGGTCGGTCTGGTCTGCCCCTACACCTGGGAGGTGCCCGGCGGCGTGCAGCAGCACGTCGGCGACCTCGCCGAAGCGCTGCTGCACCTGGGCCACGAGGTGTCGGTCCTGGCGCCGTGCGACACCGGGACCCGGCTGCCCGACTACCTGGTCTCGGCCGGAGGCGCGGTGCCGGTGCCCTACAACGGGTCGGTGGCACGGCTCTCCTTCGGGTTCCGCGCCGCCGGCCGCGTGCGCCGCTGGATCCGGGACGGAGCCTTCGACGTCCTGCACGTACACGAGCCCGCGGCGCCCAGCCTGTCCCTGCTCGCCTGCTGGGTGGCCGAAGGCCCCATCGTCGCCACCTTCCACACCTCCAACCCCCGCTCCCGGGCCCTCGCGGCCTCCGCCGGCGTGCTCCAGTCCGCGCTGGAGAAGATCAACGGCCGCATCGCGGTCTCGGAAGCGGCCCGCAAGACACTCGTGGAGCACCTGGGCGGCGACGCCGTGCTCATCCCCAACGGCGTCGCCGTCGACCGCTACACCGAGGCTCGCCCCTTGGACGGCTGGCCGGGCGAGGGCGGTGCGATCGGCTTCCTCGGCCGGTTGGACGAGCCGCGCAAGGGCCTGGGCGTGCTGCTGGACGCCTTCGACGCCCTCGCCCGCGACCGCACCGGCCTGCGGCTCCTGGTCACCGGTCCCGGCGACGCCGACGAGGTCCGCGAGCGCGTCGCACCGGAGCTGCGCGACCGCGTCGTCTGCCTGGGCCGGGTCGACGAGGCGGACAAGGTGCGCGCGTACCACTCGGTGGACGTCTTCTGCGCACCCAACCTGGGAGGGGAGAGCTTCGGGATCGTGCTCGCCGAGGCGATGGCGGCCGGCGCCCCTATCCTCGCCAGCGACATCCCCGCCTTCGCCCGGGTCCTGCGCGACGGTGAGGCCGGCCGGCTGTTCGCCGCCGGCGAGCCCGCCGACCTCGCGCGCGGGGCCGCCGAGCTGCTCGACGACCCCGTGCGCCGCCGGGTACTCTCCCGCGCTGCGCGCAAGGCCGTGCGCGCCTACGACTGGACCACCGTGGCCGCCGACGTCGCCCAGGTCTACGAGACCGTGCTTCCGCTGGACCGCGGCCACGGCCCGGTCACCGCCGGCCGCTCTGAGATCGTGTAGCCGCCGATGTCCACGTGGATCTTGATCGCAGGCCTGGCCGTCGCGGCGCTGGTGCTGCTGTCGGCGTACGTGTCCTGGCGGGCGGGGCGGCTCGACCGGCTGCACATCCGCGTCGAGACCGCCTGGGCCGCGCTCGACGCGGCTCTGCTGCGGCGCGGCGCGGTCGTCCTTGAGCTCACAGGATCCCGGGCATTGGAGCCGGCATCGGCGCTGCTGCTGGGCGACGCCGCCGCCCGCGCCCGCCGCGCCCACGGCGACGGCCGCGCGGCCCGCGAACTGGCCGAGAGCAACCTCTCGCGCGCCCTGCGCGCCGTTCTGGGCGAGCCCGGGTTCGCCGTGGAGCTGGCGGGCCGGCCCGACGGCGCCGTCGCAGACGTCGTCGCCGAGGTCGAGTCCGCCGCCAAGCGCGTGCTCCTGGCGCGGCACTTCTACAACGACGCCGTTTCCGGCATCCGCGACGCCCGCGCGGGCCGGCTGGTGCGCCTGCTCCGCCTGGCCGGAAGCGCGCCCATGCCGGAGTTCTTCGAGATGGACGACGAGCCCCCCGCCGCCGAGCGCGACTAGATCGCCGACGACGTTCTGCGCGCCCCCACCCGTCGATCTTGTAGCTGTCGTGAATGAAAGCGATTGCCATTTGCGATGGCTACAAGATCGACGGTGGTGTCCCGGTTGCAGCCAGCGCGCCGGGGGCGTACGGGCCCCCGGCGTCCGCCGCGCGTCCGCGGGCGGGAGCTCGCGGAACAGCAGGCGGGCCCGCACTGTTGCCGTCACAGGGCCATCCGAAAAGGTGAACTACCATGGAAACCGGGACAGCATCGGCGGCGCGCCGCTGACGTGCCACGTCGACCATCCAGCGCGCACCGGGCCGCCCGCCCCGGCCGAATGACTAATTGGGAGATCCGCAACCGTGACCAACACCGTTGACACCCCGGCAGGCAGCGCCGTCGGCACCACCCGCGTCAAGCGCGGGATGGCAGAGCAGCTCAAGAACGGCGTGATCATGGACGTGGTCACCCCTGAGCAAGCCCGGATCGCCGAGGACGCCGGCGCCGTCGCGGTCATGGCCCTGGAGCGGGTGCCCGCCGACATCCGCCAGCACGGCGGTGTGGCCCGCATGTCCGACCCCGACATGATCGACGGCATCGTCGAGACGGTCTCCATCCCCGTGATGGCCAAGGCACGCATCGGCCACTTCGTCGAAGCCCAGGTCCTGGAGTCCCTCGGCGTCGACTTCATCGACGAGTCCGAGGTGCTGACTCCCGCAGACGAGGCCTACCACATCGACAAGTGGGCGTTCACCGTTCCGTTCGTCTGCGGCGCCACCAGCATCGGCGAGGCCCTCCGGCGCATCGCCGAGGGCGCGGCCATGATCCGCTCCAAGGGCGAGGCCGGCACCGGCAACGTCGTCGAGGCCACCCGCCACATGCGCGCCATCCGCCGCGAGATCGCCCGGCTCGGTACGCTCGACGAGCCCGAGCTGTTCGGCGCCGCCAAGGAGATCCAGGCGCCCTACGAGGTCGTCAAGGAGGTCGCCAAGCTCGGCAAGCTCCCGGTCCCGCTGTTCTCCGCCGGCGGCGTGGCCACCCCTGCCGACGCCGCGCTGATGCGCCAGCTCGGCGCCGAGAGCGTCTTCGTCGGATCGGGCATCTTCAAGTCCGGCGACCCCGCCAAGCGCGCCGACGCCATCGTCCAGGCCACCCTGCACTACCGCGACCCCGAGGTCGTCGCGAAGGTCTCCCGCGGCCTCGGCGACGCCATGGTCGGCATCAACCTGGACGATCTGGAGGAGTCCGAGCGCTACGCCGGACGCGGCTGGTAGCTCCGCCGGCGCCGCCGGCGCGGGTGCGCCCCGCGCCGGCTCGGCGCTGCGCCGCGCACCGGCGACCGACAGCCACCGAAGCGAGGAAGCACGTGTCCGCGACCCCCACCGTCGGCGTTCTCGCCCTGCAGGGCGACACCGCCGAGCACCTGCGCGTGCTCGGCGTGCTCGGCGTCCCGGCCGTCCCCGTCCTCCACCCCGAGGACCTCGACCGGGTCGACGGGCTGATCCTGCCGGGCGGGGAGTCCACCACGATGTCCAAGCTCGCCGCGCGCTACGATCTCGTCGAGCCGCTGCGCAAGCACATCGGCGACGGCATGCCCGCCTACGGCACCTGCGCAGGCATGATCCTGCTGGCCGACCGCATTCTCGACGGTGCCGCGGACCAGCAGACCCTGGGCGGTCTCGACATCACGGCGCGGCGCAACGCCTTCGGGCGACAGACCGAGTCCTTCGAGGCGGGGATCGACGTCGACGGCGTGGGCGGAGACCCCTTCGAAGCGGTCTTCATCCGCGCGCCCTGGGTCGAGTCGGTCGGCGAGCGCGTGCGTGTCCTCGGCCAGATCGCCTACGGTGAGCGGGCCGGTAGGATCGTGGCGGTACGACAGGGCGGCCTGCTGGCTACCTCTTTCCATCCCGAACTCACCGGTGACCCGCGGATACACCGGCTCTTTGTCGACATGGTGAAAGGACAGGCATGAGCGGCCACTCCAAGTGGGCCACCACCAAGCACAAGAAAGCCGCCATCGACGCCAAGCGCGGCAAGCTCTTCGCCAAGCTGGTGAAGAACGTCGAGGTGGCGGCGCGCACGGGCGGCGGGGACCCGGAGGGCAACCCCACCCTGTTCGACGCCATCCAGAAGGCGAAGAAGAGCTCGGTCCCGCTCGACAACATCGAACGCGCCCGCAAGCGCGGCTCGGGCGAGGAGGCCGGCGGCGCCGAGTGGCAGACCGTCATGTACGAGGGATACGCCGCGGGCGGCGTCGCGCTGCTGGTCGAGTGCCTCACCGACAACCGCAACCGCGCGACCTCGGAGGTGCGCGTGGCGGTCACGCGCAACGGCGGGTCGATGGCCGACGCCGGTTCGGTTTCCTACCTCTTCAGCCGCAAGGGCGTCGTGCTGGTATCCAAGGAGGGCGTCAGCGAGGACGACGTGACCCTCGCCGTGGTCGAGGCCGGCGCCGACGACGTCAACGACCTGGGCGAGTCCTTCGAGATCGTCAGCGAGCCCAGCGAGCTCGTCAACGTGCGCACCGCCCTGCAGGAGGCCGGAATCGACTACGATTCGGCCGACACCTCCTTCCTGCCCAGCGTGGAGGTGCAGGTGGGCGAGGAGGACGCGAAGAAGGTCATGCGCGTCGTGGACGCCCTGGAGGACTCCGACGACGTGCAGAACGTCTTCACCAACGCCGACATCCCCGACGAGGTCATGGAGAAGATCGGCTAGCGCCCCGCTCGCCGCGCGCACCTTCGCCGCACGCCCCGCACCCGGAGACGGGATGCGGGGCGTGCGGCGTTTCGTTCCCGCCGGGCCCGCGGCGCTGCCGGCCGCGGGCCGCCCGCCGCCGGTCGCCCCGCGGCCGAGCGACGCGCACGATAAGGTGGCCATTCGCCGAAGCAGTCAGCACCGCCCCCGTGAGGAAGAGCTCCTGATGAATCCCCCCGGCGAGAACCCCTACGAGCCCGGCCGCCCCGACTACGGCGGCCAGTACGGGCAGCCCGGCCCGAACACCCCGGGCCACTCCGGCGCCGGCGGCTACCCGGGGCAGCAACCGGGGCAGCCGGACACGCCCGTGCCGCCCGGCGCCTCGGGGCCGCAGCCGGGCCCACAGCACCCGCCCCAGCAGCCCTACGGCGGCGCCGGGGGCCCCGCGCCCGCCGCCCCGCCTCCCGCGGGCGGCGGAGGCGGCTTCCTGGCGGCGCTGTTCGACCTCCGGTTCCGCAGCTTCGTCACCACCCGGATCATCACGGTCCTGTTCGTTCTCTGGCTGGTCCTGATCGCCGTCTTCACCCTCAGCGGTGTCGTCAACTCCTTTGGGCAGATGAGCATCGCCCCCGTGGCCGGGCTGCTCACGCTGCTGGGCTCCCTGGTCGGCGGCGCCGTGGCGGTGCTGCTCACCCGCGTGGGCCTGGAGGTGCTGATCGTGCTGTTCCGCATCAGCGACGACCTCGCCGCGATCCGCTCCCGCAACGGGATGTGAGCTCCGCACCCCCCGGACCGCCTCAGCTGCCCGGCCGTGTCCCCCGAGCGCGGCGGGGCCCGCGGGCGGTAGGCTCTGCGAACGGACGTTCGAGGCCCGGGCCGGAAGGGAGCCGCCGACCATGCGCGTGCTGGGGGTCGACCCCGGGCTGACCCGGTGCGGGGTGGGGATCGTCGACGGCTCCGTCGGCCGCTCGCTGACGCTGACCGCCGCCGGCGTGGTGCGCACCGACCCCGCTACCGACCTCGCCGAGCGGCTGCTGGGCGTGGAGCGCGGGATCGAGCGCTGGCTCGACGACCACGCCCCCGACGCCGTCGCCGTCGAGCGCGTCTTCGCCCAGCACAACGTCAGCACGGTCATGGGCACCGCACAGGCCAGCGCGGTCGCCATCACCTGCGCCGCGCGCCGCGGGCTGCCCGTCGCGCTGCACACGCCCAGCGAGGCCAAGGCCGCCATCACCGGAAGCGGTCGCGCCGACAAGGCGCAGGTCCAGGCCATGGTCGCGCGGCTGCTCGGCCTCGATGCCGCTCCCAAGCCCGCCGACGCCGCCGACGCGCTCGCGCTGGCCATCTGCCACATCTGGCGCGGCGGCGCCCAGGACCGCATCGCCCGAGCCCAGCAGGACTTCGCCCGCAAGGTGGAGCTCGCGCGCCGCTCCCGCCGCACTCCCGATCCCCAGGGAAGGTGACCTTCGCAGTGATCGCGTTCCTCAGCGGCCGGGTGGCCGCCCGCGCAGGCGGCACCGCCGTGATCGAGGTCGGGGGTGTCGGCATGACGGTGCACTGCACACCGGCGACCCTCGCCGGACTGCGGGTGGGCGAGAACGCCACCGTCGCCACCTCCCTGGTGGTGCGCGAGGACTCGCTGACCCTTTACGGCTTCGCCGACTACGACGAGCGCGACGTGTTCGAGCGCCTTCAGCAGGCCGGCGGTGTGGGGCCGCGGCTGGCGCTGGGCATCCTGGCGGTGCACACCCCCGATACGCTGCGCGCCGCCGTGGCCGCCGAGGACACCGCCGCCCTCACCCGCGTTCCGGGCATCGGACCCAAGGGCGCCCAGCGCATCGCCCTGGAGCTGCGCGACAAGCTCGGCCCGCCCCGGGCCGCCGATCCCGCCGTCGCCGAGCACGGCGCCCTTCCCTCCCCCGAAGCGCCGTGGCGGCCGCAGGTGGTCTCGGGCCTGGTCAACCTGGGATGGTCGGCCAAGGACGCCGAGGCCGCGGCCGACGCCGTCGCCTCCGAGGCGGCCGACACCCCCGATGTGGCCGTGCTGCTGCGCAGCGCCTTGCGCCGCCTGAGCCGCGCCTAGGAATGGCGAAACCATGAGCGACTACGAGCGGGACGCCGTCTCGGCCGACGCCGACTCCGACGAGCGCGCGCTCGAGGGCGCGCTGCGGCCGCGGCGCCTTGAGGACTTCGTCGGCCAGGAGCGCGTGCGGGAGCAGTTGACGCTTGTGCTGCGCGGCGCCCAGCGGCGCGGCCGCGCCCCCGACCACGTGCTGCTGTCGGGCGGCCCCGGCCTGGGCAAGACCACGTTGGCCATGATCATCGCCGCCGAGCTGGGCTCGCCGCTGCGCATCAGCTCCGGGCCGGCGATCGAGCGCTCCGGCGACCTCGCCGCCGTGCTGTCGACCCTGCACGAGGGCGAGGTGCTGTTCCTCGACGAGATCCACCGCATGGCGCGTCCGGCCGAGGAGATGCTCTATGTCGCCATGGAGGACTTCCGCGTCGACGTGATGGTGGGCAAGGGCCCGGGCGCCACCGCCATCCCCCTGGATGTGGCGCCCTTCACCCTGGTCGGCGCCACCACCCGCGCGGGCCTGCTGCCCGCGCCGCTGCGCGACCGCTTCGGCTTCACCGCGCACATGGACTTCTACGCCGCCGCCGACCTTGAGCGCATCCTGCACCGCTCGGCCGGCCTGCTGGGGGTCGAGGTCGACGGCGACGCCGCCGCCGAGATCGCCGGCCGTTCGCGCGGCACGCCCCGCATCGCAAACCGGCTGCTGCGGCGGGTGCGCGACTACGCCGAGGTGCACGGCGACGGCCGCCTCACCCGCGACACCGCGTGCGCGGCGCTCGCGCTGTTCGAGGTCGACGCGCACGGTCTGGACCGCCTCGACCGCGCGGTGCTGGAGGCGCTGTGCGGGAAGTTCCGCGGCGGGCCGGTGGGTCTGTCGACCCTCGCCGTCGCGGTGGGGGAGGAGCCCGAGACGGTCGAGGTCGTGGCCGAGCCGTTCCTGGTGCGCTCCGGCTTCGTCGCCCGCACCCCGCGCGGGCGCGTCGCCACCCCCGACGCCTGGAGCCACCTGGGCATCGCACCGCCCCCCGACGCCGCGTTCGGCGCCGCCGCCGCCGCGGACAGCGCGGCCGCCCCGCGTACCGCCGATGCGCCTAAGACAGGCGGCTCCTAGCCGGTCACCGGTCCCGCCGGGTCCCGGGCTCCGGACCCCGGCCGCCGACACCGCGGGCAGGGCCCGGGCGAAACCGCAGGGCCGGTAGGTAAACTGAGTCCCGGACCTTGCGAAACGGCAACGATGCCCACGGGCGTGCGGCCGATGGGAACACGCGCCGCCTGCGGAGCGTTGACCTGCGGCGGCGACAGCCGCGGACACGGCCCCGCCACCCGTTGTGGCGGCGCGGCCGCGAAGGTCGGAACAAACGATGGAAGGACACCCCGTGCTGGCTCAGACAATTTTGGCCGATGGCGCCCAGGGACAAGGCGGGCTCCTCGGGATGATCCTGCCGTTCGTGCTGATCGCACTGGTCTTCTGGCTGCTGATCCTGCGCCCGCAGCAGAAGCGCAAGCAGCAGGAGTCCAAGATGCAGGGCGAACTGCAGCCGGGTGTCGAGGTACTGACCAAGGCGGGCTTCTACGCCACCGTCGTGGAGGTGCGCGACAGCGAGATCGAGTTGGAGATCTCCCCCGGTACGCGGATCAGGATGCTCAAGGCCGGCGTGGGCGACGTGGTCCGTCCCAACGACGGCGTGAGCGACGACACCCCGGTCGAGGACCGGCCCGACTTTCCGGGCAACGACGACAAGAACGACGGCCCGAGGTAGCAGCCGGCGGCACCGAACGGGCCCCCGGGGGCGGGGCCCGCCGCCTTCGCGTGTCCGCGTCCGCCACGTGCCGCCCGACCGGTCGCCCTGCGGCAGGCCGCGCCGCCTTCCCGGCACCCGTGCCACCGACCTGATGAGGAGACTTCCCCTGTCATGCCCGCTGACCTGAGTTCCCTGATCAAGGCCGGTCTGCGCGACGTTCCCGACTTCCCCGAGGAAGGGGTGGTCTTCAAGGACATCACCCCTCTGCTGGCCGAGCCCGACTCGCTGCGGGCCGTCGTCGAGGGGATCGCCGCTCGCTACGCGCAGTCGGAAGTGGACGCGGTGCTCGGGCTGGAGGCCCGCGGCTTCATCCTCGCCGCGCCGATCGCCCTCGCGCTGGGCGCCGGCTTCGTCCCCGTGCGCAAAGCGGGGAAACTCCCGCGTGAGACCTACCGCGCGTCCTATGATCTGGAGTACGGCTCGGAGACGGTCGAGATGCACGCCGACGCCGTCAGTCCGGGCAGCCGCGTCCTGATCGTCGACGACGTACTCGCCACCGGCGGCACCGGACGGGCCGCGGTGGAACTCGTCGACAAGGCCGGTGGTACGGTCGTGGGATTCTCGGTCCTCGTGGAACTCGGTTTCCTCAAGGGCCGGCGGAGACTGACCGACGTGGAGCCGCACGCGCTGGCCGTGGTCTGAACGGGCCGGTGTCCGGCGAACCCTGCCCGGCCCCGCTTCCCCCGCAGCCCTGACGTGCGAAGACCGCTGCGGCCCAGCAGTAGACTCGCGGGCATAACGGAGCTGCGGCGACGCGTTGGTACAGGTGACACCTGACGTTTACGACGCAGACGTCGACCCGGCGGGCCGAGCGGCGGCAACACCGCCGCGCAGCGGTGGCCCTCCCGCACGACGGGCGGAGCGCACCCGGTCCCCGGGACTGGCCGCGGGAGGGATGTCCATGGCAGGCGATGCGGTATCGGCTGAGGCGGCCTCCGCGCTGCGCGGGGCCTCCCCGAGCGGACAGGAGCGCCCCGACGACCCGCGGGCACCCGCGCCTCCCACAGCGCAGGCCGCGGAGTCCGCCGCCCCCGGAGCCCGGCCCGACAGACACCCCGACACCGGCGCCGACGAGCAGGGCGCCGCACAGGCACCGTCCAGCCCGTCGTCCAGCGTGCGGGTACGCCGCAGACTCGCACGACTCGGTGCACAGCGGGGGGTATCAATGAACCCGGTCCTCGAACCACTCATCAAGACCGTCCGGGCGACCCACCCCAAGGTCGACGTCCGGCTCATCGAGCGTGCCTACGAGGTCGCGGCCTACCACCACCGCGACCAGAAGCGCAAGAGCGGCGATCCCTACATCACGCACCCCCTGGCCGTCGCCACCATCCTCGCCGAACTGGGCATGCAGGAGCCCACGCTGGCCGCCGCGCTGCTGCACGACACCGTCGAGGACACCACCTACACGCTCGGCCAGCTGCGCGACGACTTCGGCGACGAGATCGCGGAGCTGGTCGACGGCGTCACCAAGCTCGACAAGGTCAAGTACGGCGAGGCGACCCAAGCCGAGACCGTGCGCAAGATGGTCGTCGCCATGTCCCGCGACATCAAGGTGCTGGTCATCAAGCTGTGCGATCGCCTGCACAACATGCGCACCCTGCGCTACCTGTCCCAGCCCAAGCGCGAGAAGAAGGCCCGCGAGACCCTGGAGATCTTCGCGCCGCTGGCCCACCGGCTGGGCATGAACACGATCAAGTGGGAGCTGGAGGACCTGGCCTTTGCCACGCTCTACCCCAAGCGGTTCGACGAGATCGCCCGCCTGGTCTCCGAGCGGGCGCCGCGCCGCGACGTATACCTGCAGGACGTCATCGAGGCGGTCTCGGCCGACCTGCGCGAGGCCAAGATCAAGGCGACGGTGCGCGGCCGACCCAAGCACTACTACTCGATCTACCAGAAGATGATCGCCCGCAACTGCGGCTTCGAGGAGATCTACGACCTCGTCGCGGTGCGGGTACTCGTCGACAGCGTCCGCGACTGCTACGCGGCCCTGGGCACGATCCACGCGCGGTGGAATCCCGTCCCCGGACGGTTCAAGGACTACATCGCGATGCCCAAGTTCAACATGTACCAGTCGCTGCACACCACCGTGATCGGGCCGTCGGGCAACCCGGTGGAGCTGCAGATCCGCACCCGCGCCATGCACCGCCGGGCCGAGTACGGGATCGCGGCGCACTGGAAGTACAAGGAGGAGCGGGCCGCGGCCAAGGACAGCGCCAAGTCCAAGGGCACCGCCGACATGGCCTGGCTGCGCCAGCTCATCGACTGGCAGCAGGAGACCAAGGACCCCGGCGAGTTCCTGGAGTCGCTGCGCTTCGACCTGTCGGTGCAGGAGGTGTTCGTCTTCACCCCCCAGGGCGACGCCATCGCGCTGCCCCAAGGCGCCACACCCATCGACTTCGCCTACGCGGTGCACACCGAGGTCGGCCACCGCACGGTGGGCGCACGGGTCAACGGTCGGCTCGTCTCGCTGGAGAGCGAGCTGCACAACGGCGAGACCGTGGAGATCCTGACCTCCAAGGCGAGCGACGCCGGCCCCAGCCGCGACTGGCTGCAGCTGGTCAAGAGCGCACGCGCGCGCAACAAGATCAGGCAGTGGTTCACCAAGGAGCGCCGCGAGCAGGCGATCGAGCAGGGCAAGGACGCCATCGCCCGGGTCATGCGCAAGCAGGAGCTGCCGATAAAGCGGCTGTTCAGCGGCGAGGCGCTGATCGCCCTGGCGCGCGACCTGCGCTACGGCGACGTCGACTCGCTCTACGCCGCCGTCGGCGAGGGCCGCATCGGCCCGCAGAACGTCGTGCAGAAGCTCGTCGAGTCCATGGGCGGCATCGAGAGCGCCGAAGAGGACATCGCCGAGTCCTCACTGCCCACGCGCTCGCGGCCGCGGTCGCGCCCGGCCGGCAACCCCGGCGTGGTCGTCGAGGGCGACGCCGACGTGTGGGTGCGGCTGTCCAAATGCTGTACCCCCGTGCCCGGCGACAGCATCGTCGGCTTCGTGACCCGCGGAAACGGCGTGTCCGTGCACCGCAGCGACTGCGTCAACACGCGTGCGCTGGACCGCGCCCGGATGGTCGACGTCGACTGGCAGCCCACAGAGGACTCGATGTTCCTGGTCGCGCTGCAGGTCGAGGCGCTGGACCGCTCGCGGCTGCTGTCCGACATCACCCGCGTGCTCTCCGACCAGCACGTCAACATCCTCTCGGCCACCGTGCAGACCAGCCGCGACCGTGTCGCGCTGAGCCGGTTCACCTTCGAGATGGCCGACCCCACCCACCTCGGCCACGTCCTCAAGGCCGTGCGCGGCGTGGACGGCGTCTACGACGTCTACCGGATGAAGAACTGACACCCCGCCGACGCGGCGCGCCGCCGGTCCCGGGGCACGCGCGGCGATTCGCGGCGTGTGAGCCGCCGTCCAGCGGTCAGACTGCAGGCATGAACAAGTTGTCGCTGGACGCCCTGGCACGCAAGCACATGGAGACCGCGGCGGCGGCCTCGGCCGGCCGCAGCTCCGAGACCTTCTACGGCGGGCACGAGCAGACTCTGCGCCAGACCCTCATCGCGCTGACCAAGGGCAACGCCCTCTCCGAGCACCCCAACCCCGGCGAGTCGACGGTGCTGGTGCTGCGCGGACGCGTGCGCCTCAAGGCCGGCGGCGACAGCTGGGAGGCCAGAACCAACGACTTGCTGGTGATGCCGCGGGAGGAGGCCTCGCTGGAGGCGCTGGAGGACTCCGCCGTGGTACTCACCGTCGCCAAGCGCTGAGCCCGGCCGCCGACCGCTCCGAGGCGAGCGCGGGGCCCCGCGGAGCGGCCGCCGGCCTCGCCGGCTCAGCTCATCTCGTCCAGCGCCTTCTCGGCCTCGTCCAGCCAGGACCGGCGGGCGCCGAGCGCCTCCTCGACCTCGCGGACCCGTCGCTCGTTGCCCCGCGCCTTCGCGTGCTCCAGGTCCTTTTCGAGCTGGGCGATCGAGTCGCGCAGCCGACTGGCGGTGGACTCGGCGCGCGCACGCCCCTCGGGGTTGGTGCGCTGCCATTCGTGGTCCTCGGAGCGGCGAACCTCGTCCTCGATCTTGCGGAAGGCGCCCTCCAGCCGGTCGCGCTGGTCGCGCGGCAGCGGTCCCGCCTCCTCCCAGGCCTCCTGGAAGTCGCGCAGCCGGGCGCGGGCGGCCCGCGGGTCGGAGATCTCGGCCAGCTCGCTGCGCGCGTCCTCGAGGATCCGCTCCTTGGCGTCGGCGTTGACGCGCAGTTCGGCGTCGCGCTCGGCGAAGGCGGCGTTGCGCGCTTGGAAGAACCGGTCCTGGGCCGCCTTGAACCGGGCCCACAGCTTGTCCTCGCTGGCGCGGTCGGCCCGCCCGCTGGCCTTCCACTGCTGCATCAGGTCGCGGTATCGCGCAGCGGTGCCGCCCCAGTCGGTCGAGTCGGCCAGCGACTCCGCCTCGGCGACGATGACCTCCTTGTCCTGGCGGACCTGCTCGCGCTGCTGGTCCAGCCCGGCGAAGTAGGCCTTGCGGCGCTTGGAGAAGGAGTTGCGTGCGGCCGACATGCGCTTCCACAGCGCCTGCTCGGTAGGCCGGTCGGTGCGCGGCGCGGCCTTCCACTCGTCGATCAGCTGCCGCATCCGCTCGCCGCCGGACTTCCAGTGCGTGGTCTCGGCCGCCACGCGCTCGGCTTCGGCGACGATGCGCTCCTTGACCTCGCGGGCCTCGGTGCGGGCCTGCTCCTGGGCCTGCTTCTGCTCGACCCTGCGCTCCTCGGCCTGCCCGGTCAGCGCGTCCAGGCGCCGCGAGAGCGCGTCGAGGTCGCCGACGGCGTTCGCCTCGCGCACCGCGGTACGCAGCTTCTCCACGCTCGACAGCGCCTGCGAAGCCGACAGGTCGGTGGTGCGCAGCCGCTTCTCCAGCAGGTCGACCTCGGTCACCAGGGCGTCGTACTTGCGGCGGAAGAACGCGAGGGCCTCCTCGGGCGCGCCCGCCTGCCACGATCCGACGACGCGCTCGCCCTCGCTCGTGCGCACGTAGACCGTGCCGTCGTCGTCAACGCGGCCCCAGGGGTCCGTGCTCACCGTGTCCTCCAGCAGTCATGAGCCCGGCGCTGCGCGCCAGGTCCGGGTGGTCCGGCGGCGGCTGGATGAGAGCCGGTGTGAACCGCCGTGACTAAGCACGATATCCGCACACCCCACCGGATATCGTCCGCCTCCTGTCAGCGTCGTCGCACATCAACGGCCTGAGCCGTATCGAGGCATGCCGTCCGGACACACCGGACGGGTGCGACGCGACCAATATGACACTGACGGGCCGTTTGGCAAAGAGTCGTGAGTCTGGCGGTGATCGAATGGTGATGTGACGGCGCTATACGTGCGCCCGGGAGGGCGCAACCCGGTCGCCGCTGGGCCCGCGCCTCGGTAGGCTCGGTTTGGCGGGGACGCGGTTCGGCGGCCGCCCTCCGCGCCCGCCAGGCAGGACGTTCGAGAGGAAGTCAGCGCTCACCGTGTTCATCTCCGCATTCCCAGCCGGGCCGCTCGCCGCGAACTGCTACGTGGTCGCCGCGGCCGCGGATCGGGGAGCGGAGTGCGTGGTCGTCGACCCCGGCCAGGACGCCGCCGGGCAGCTCTCCGCCCTCTTGGCCGAGCACGGGCTGACGCCCGCGGCGGTACTGCTGACCCACGGCCACTTCGACCACGTCTGGTCGGCGACCGAGGTCGCACGCGACCACGGCGTCCCCGTCTACGTGCACGCCGCCGACCGGCCGCTGCTGACCGACCCCGCCAAAGGGCTCGACCCCGCCCTGGCCGCCCAGCTTTCGGCGCTGCTGGGCCAGGTCGGCCTGGAGGAGCCCGACGACCTGCGCGAGCTCGCCGGCGGCGAGACCCTCGCGCTCGCCGGCATGGAGCTTCGCGTCGAGCACGTACCCGGCCACACGCCCGGATCGGTGTGCTACGGCCTGGCACCCGGCGGCGCGGAGCCGATCCTGTTCACCGGCGACCTCCTCTTCGCCGGCTCCATCGGCCGCACGGACTTCCCCGGCGGCGACCACGGCGAGATCATGCGCAGCCTGGAGCGCGTCTGCAGCGACTGGGCCGACACCACCGGCGTCCGCCCCGGCCACGGGCCGCAGACCACCATCGCCCGTGAGCGCGCGACCAATCCGTTCCTCGGAGATATCCCGGGGCGCTGACCTGCCCGCGACCGATGTGCGCTGCGCCGATCGCCCCGGTCGGCGCGCGGGATCAGCAGCCCGCACCCGCGGGCCGCCACCGGTGGGCACGTCGGACACCGACCCCGCCTGCTCCGCACCGACCGCGGCACCGGCCGACCGACCCCACGGGCCCCGGCTGCGCCGGCCGGCAGCAGGGCCGAACCGGCACGCAGGTCAGGCAAGATGAGTAGGTACCTGAGACACCTGAAGGAGAACTCCGTTGATCCGCACGCATGACGCCGGCGCCCTACGCGCCGAGCATGCAGACGCGACCGTCGTCCTGGCCGGGTGGGTCGCCCGCCGGCGCGACCACGGCGGCGTCGTCTTCCTCGACCTCCGCGAAGCCTCGGGCGTCGTCCAGGTGGTCGTCCGCGAGGACGACCTGGCCCACGACCTGCGCGCCGAGTACTGCATCAAGGTCACCGGCAGGGTCCGGGTGCGTCCCGAGGGCAACGAGAACCCCGAGATCGCCACCGGCGGGGTCGAGGTCGTCGCCGACGAGATCGAGGTCCTCAGCGAGTCGGCCCCGCTGCCCTTCCCGCTCGACGGTTCCCAGGAGATCTCGGAGGAGACGCGCCTGCGCTACCGCTATCTGGACATGCGCCGACCGGAGACGGCCTCGGCACTGCGGGTGCGCTCCCAGGCGGGCTACGTCGTGCACGACGTGATGCGCGACCACGGGTTCGTCAACGTCGAGACCCCTTACCTGACCCGCTCGACTCCCGAGGGCGCGCGCGACTTCCTGGTGCCGGTGCGCCTGCAGCCCGGCCACTGGTACGCGCTGCCGCAGTCGCCGCAGCTGTTCAAGCAGCTGCTGATGGTCGGCGGCATGGAGCGCTATTACCAGATCGCCCGGTGCTTCCGCGATGAGGACTTCCGGGCCGACCGGCAGCCCGAGTTCACCCAGATCGACCTGGAGATGAGCTTCGTCGACCAGGACGACGTCATCGGCGTCGCCGAGGACCTCGTCGTGCGACTGTGGCGCGACGTGCTGGGTTACGACGTCCCTACGCCGCTGCCGCGCATGCCCTTCTTCGAGGCGATGGCCCGCTTCGGCTCCGACAAGCCCGACCTGCGGTTCGGTCGGGAGCTGACGGAGCTGACGGTGTTCTTCGCCGACACCTCCTTCCGCGTGTTCCAGGCTCCCTACGTCGGCGCTGTGGTCATGCCCGGCGGTGCCTCGCAGACCCGCAAGGAGCTGGACGGCTGGCAGGACTGGGCCAAGGCGCGCGGCGCCAAGGGCCTGGCCTACGTGCTCGTCCAGGAGGACGGATCGCTGGGCGGCCCGGTCGCCAAGAACCTCTCCGAGACCGAACGGGCCGGGCTGGCCGAGGCCGTGGGCGCGGCTCCGGGCGACGCCGTCTTCTTCGCCGCCGGCGCTCGGCGGCCCTCCCAGGAACTGCTCGGTGCGGCCCGATTGGAGATCGGCAACCGGCTGGGTCTGATCGACACGTCGCAGTGGTCCTTCCTGTGGATCGTGGACGCGCCCATGTTCGAGGAGGACGGCGACGGCGGCTGGACTCCGGTGCACCACCCCTTCACCGCGCCGAAGCCGGAGTGGGCGGACACCTTCGACCAGGACCCCGCCAACGCCCTGGCCTACGCCTACGACATGGTCTGCAACGGCAGCGAGATCGGTGGCGGGTCGATCCGTATCCACCGCGGCGAAATGCAGCAGCGCGTATTCGAGGCGCTCGGTATCAGCAAGGAGTCGGCCGAGTCGAAGTTCGGATTCCTGCTGGACGCCTTCCAGTTCGGCCCTCCGCCGCACGGCGGCATCGCCTTCGGCTGGGACCGGATCATCGCGCACCTGACCAGCGCGGAATCGATCCGCGAGGTCATCGCCTTCCCCAAGACCGCTTCCGGCGGCGACCCGCTCACCGGGGCGCCCACACAGATCACGCCCGACCAGCGGGAAGAGGCGGGCGTGGACTTCGTCCCCGAGGAGGACGGGGTCTGACCGGCGCCGGCTAGACGATCATCCGCCCGGGGACCCGCGCGTCCCCGGGCGCTTCGCGCAGAGCCGACGCGGTCCCGCCGTCGCGCGCATCCGGCGCGGCGCCGTTCGGGGAAGGCGGGGGTCCGCACCGCCGGCCGTTCGTGGGTCCCGGTACCGCGCGCCGTCGCGCAGGAGGCCGAACGGTGCGGGAGATCGTGCGGGGGCGCCGCGCGCTGGACGGCCGACGGGTGCGGGCAACGGGCCGTTCTTCGGGGGCCGGGGCGGCACGGCCGGGTGCGACCCTGCACCGGGACACGCCGTCCGAGCAGTGTGTGCAGGGCTTTCCGGGGGTCCGCGGGGTGCGCTAATGTGCGCGGCGGCGCTCTACTTCTTCGCGGCGCCGCAGCGCTGGCAGCAGATGTCCTCGCTGTCGGGGTTGCTGTAGGTGCAGAGGCGGCAGGTCCAGTTGCGGACGATGAGTGCGCTCCCGAGGACGGGCCCGGTTCGTGTTGATGGTTCACGCATGACCGAATTTTAGGCCGGTCTTTCCTCGCGGTCCCGTGGCGCGAAGCGCGTGGTGATCAGTGGTTTAGGCTGGAGGCGGACTTTACGCAGATATGCGGCGATGGTCACGCGAGCGTAACGATTCGCCGAATGTCACGGGGTGGGGCCGTGTGATTCGTTGGCATTCCTGGCGCTCGTGTTGTTTTTTGTATTCCCGTGTGCCGAATGGTGCGCAGGATCGCAGGAGTAAAAGGGGTGCAGGGTACACCTCGGGCAAGCCATCCTTCACCTGCACGGACGGGCGGTGATCTGGCTAGACTGAGCCGAATCGGATGTCCCCGGGAGGAGCGCGCAATTGCGCGAAAAGGACGTCTGTGACGATACAGGGATGATCTATTCGTGAACGGTGCAACCGGCTCTACCGACGGCGTCGCCGGTGCTTCGGCGATGTCCGGGGGTGAACAGCTTCAGCGGGCCGGCGTCGGATTCGGCACGGCCCCGGCCGCCATGGTCGTGGCCGATCGCGCGGGCGGCGTCACGCTCGCCAACCACGCGTTCACCGAGTTCACCGGGCGGACGCAGGACGAGGTCCTCGGCCGGCCCTGGCCCGAGGTGTGCGACCGTGCCGACCCCGAGTCGGCGTGGAAGCTGCACCGGGCCGCGCTCGGCGGCGCACCGGTCCACCAGCGCGCCCTCGTCTCGGCGGACTACGGCGGGGCGTCCCACCGCATCGTCGCCGAAGCCCGCGCGCTGCCCGCGACCGCGTCCGACGGCAAGCCCGCGGGCGTCGTCGTCGTGTTCCGCGAACCGCTGCGCGAGGAGGAGACCCTCCGCGTCATCAGCGAGCTGCGCACCGAGAACGCCGACACCGCACTGTGGACGCTCGACCTGCGCTCCGGCCGGCTCCAGGAGCTGTTCGGCCCCTCGCCGCTGGGTCGGCTGCTGGCGGGCGACGCCCGCGGGCTGGACGAGCTTCTCGCCCGCGTCCACCGCGACGACATCGCCCGCGTCCGCGACGCCATCGAGGCCTCCCATCAGGGACGCGACTACGAGCAGCGCTTCCGCATGTTCGACCACCTCGGCGACGAGCGCTCGCTGCACGCCCGCGCCCGCTACATACCCGGCGACCATCCCCGCCTCGTCGGCACCATCGACGACGTCACCGAGCACGTCCAGCTCATCCGCCGCCTGGCCGACCGCCGCCGCATCGAGGCCGCCCAGGGGCGCCAGGTCACCGACCTCGCCGCCAAACTCGTCTCAGCGACCACCGTCGAAGAGGTCACCGGGCTGCTCACCGACGAGTTCGCGCCGATCTTCGGCGGAGCGGGCGCCGCGGTCATGCTCGTCGAGGAGGGCAGCCTGCGCCCCTCTCCGGCTCCGCCGGAGGACGACGCCGGCCCCATGGGCCTGGCCGAGGAGCACGACGCGTCCGACATCGCCCACCCCGTCGGCGCCGTCGTCTCCGACCGCCAGCCCCGGTTCTTCGAGAGCCGCGCCGAGATCCTCGAGCGCTTCCCCGCCGTCGCCGAGTTCCTGCACCGCACCAGCGCCCAGTCGTGGGCGACCATCCCCATCTTCGGTGACCGCCGCGTGGCGCTGGGCGTCTGGCAGGTCTCCTGGGGGGAACCCCACCACGCCACACCCGACGAGCGGGCCCTCATGCTCACCCTCGCCGGGCTGGCCGGCCAGGCCTTGCAGCGCGTGCGCCGCCAGCAGGAGGAGCTCCAGCTCGCCGACGCCATCCAGCGCCGCATGCTGCCGCCCCAGATCGCCCGGTTCGACGAGCTCGGCATCGCCGTGCGCTACCTGCCGGCCCGCGCCGGCTGGCGGGTGTGCGGCGACTTCTACGACGTCATCCGCCTGCCCGGGCGCCGCGTCGGCCTGGTCGTGGGAGACGTCCAGGGCCACGGCGTCGAGGCCGCGGCCGCCATGGGCCAGATCCGCGTGGCCTTCCGCGCCTACGCCAGCAACCAGGTCGACCCGGGCGCCGTGGTCGCCGAGACCAACCGCCTCCTCTCCGAGACCGGCGAGATCGTCTTCGCCACCTGCGGCTACCTCGTGCTCGACCTCGACAACGGGGAGATGCAGGCCGCATGGGCCGGCCAGCCGCCCGCCGTCATCGCCACCGCCGACTCCTACGACCTGTGGGAACCCGAAACCGGCCCGCCGGTGGGCGTCGACTCCGACAGCAAGTACCCGGTGACCACCCGCCGGCTGCGGGCCGGGGACACGCTGCTGATGTGCTCCGACGGGCTCGTGGAGAGCTCGGGGATGCCCATGGACGAAGGGCTGCGCATCGTCGGCGAGAACCTGCGCGGCCGCGCCGAGGACGTCGAAGGCGCCGCGGCCTCCCTCATCGGCCTCACCCCGGCCGGGCGCGGCGACGACATCGCCCTGCTCATCGTGCGGATGAACGGCCCCGGCTGAGCACACCGGCCCGCCCGCGCGCTGCGGCCGCCCGGCGTGCTCGCTTAGGCTGGGAAGCGTGTCCGAAACACTGTTCGACGACGCCGGCGCCGAAGCGCAGCGCGGCCAGGAGCCGCTCGCCGTACGCATGCGCCCGCGCACCCTGGACGAGGTCGCGGGCCAGGCCCACCTGCTGGGCGAGGGCAGCCCGCTGCGCCGCCTGGTCGAGGACGACGCACCGATGTCGCTCTTTCTGTGGGGCCCGCCCGGCACCGGCAAGACGACCTTGGCCACCGTCGTCAGCCGGGTCACTCAGCGCCGGTTCGTGGAGCTGTCGGCCGTCAGCGCCGGGGTCAAGGACGTCCGCGCCGTCATCGAGGACGCCCGCCGCCAGATGGGCATGCGCGGCACCCGCACACTGCTGTTCGTCGACGAGGTGCACCGCTTCAGCAAGACCCAGCAGGACGCCCTGCTGCCCGCCGTGGAGAACCGCTGGGTCAGCTTCATCGGCGCCACCACCGAGAACCCGTTCTTCTCCGTGATCAGCCCGCTGCTGTCGCGCTCGCTGCTGCTGAGCCTGGAGTCGCTGACCGACGAGGACGTGCGCGGTGTCGTCGACGCCGCCCTGCGCGACGAGCGCGGCCTGGGCGGGCGCTACACGCTGGCCGGCGACGCCGCCGACCACCTCGTGCGCCTCGCCGGGGGCGACGCGCGCCGCGCGCTGACCTATCTGGAGGCCGCCGCACTGGTCGCCGGCGACCGCACGGAGATCAGCGCCGCCGACATCGAGCGCGCCGTCGACCGCCACGCCGTGCGCTACGACCGCACCGGCGACCAGCACTACGACGTCATCAGCGCCTTCATCAAGAGCATGCGCGGCAGCGACCCCGACGCCGCCCTGCACTACCTGGCCCGGATGATCGAGGCCGGCGAGGACCCCCGCTTCATCGCCCGCCGCGTCGTGGTGCACGCCAGCGAGGACGTGGGCCTGGCCGACCCCACGGCCCTGCAGGCCGCGGTCGCCGCCGCACAGGCGGTGGAGCTGATCGGCCTGCCCGAGGCGCGGATCAACCTCGCCCAGGCGGTGGTGCACATCGCCCTGGCGCCCAAGTCCAACGCCGTGATCAGCGCGATCGACACCGCGATCGCCGACGTGCGCCAGGGGCGCGCCGGCCCCGTGCCCGCGCATCTGCGCGACGCCCACTACAAGGGCGCCCGCGAGCTCGGCCACGGCGCCGGCTACAAGTACGCCCACGACCACCCCGGCGGGGTCGCGGCCCAGCAGTACGTCCCCGACGCACTCGCGGGCCGCGAGTACTACACCCCGACCACCCACGGCGCCGAGCGCAGGATCGGCGAGGTCCTGCAGCGCATCAGGGGCGTATTGCGCGGCGAGGCGGGCGGGCCCGGCGAGCGGTGAGACCGGCCGCCGCAGCAGCGCCCGAACCCCGTCGATCTTGTAGCTATCGTGATGTAAAACGATTTCCAGTGACGATGGCTACAAGATCAACGGTGCTGTGGCGATGGTCGCCGCGCGGCCGCAGCACGAACACGGGCCCTAATCCGGCGGCGTGGGATAGACCTCGACGATGCGGGTGAGCTCGCGCGGCCCGTCGCCGCCCTCGTCCCCGGGCTCGGCGAACTCGACCTCCGCGACCACCGGACCGCCCCAGGCGAGGTAGTCGATGAAGTCCTGGCCCTCCACCGGGAAGGTGCCGCGGTCGTCCTCGACGTAGCCCGGACCCGGAACGCAGAACCGGGCGCAGAGCACCTCGGTCTCCTCGGTGATGAGAGCCTGCTGCTCGGCGTCATCGCCGACCGGCTGCCACTGCTCGCTCCAGGCGTCCGGAGCCAGGGTGGCCGCAGGTGTGGCCGGCGCCGAAGGGCGGCGCTCCACCTGCGTGTACACCCACGGACCGTCCGCCGGGTTCTCCTGCTCGGCCGGATCGAACCGCACGATCGTCGGTCCTTCCGGGCCGCCGACCGAGGCGGACGGCGAAGGCGAGGGCGAGGGCGACGCCTCGGGTTCGGCCGGTCCGGGCAGGAGCCCGTTGGCCGCGGCGAAAGCCGCGAATCCGCCGCCGCCGATCAGCGCCAGCGCAATCACCGAGCCTCCGGCGATCAGCAGACCGCGTCCGGCGGAGCGGCCGCGGTCGGTGCCCAGACGCACCAGCCGCGGCAGCCGGTCCGGCTCCACGACGCCCCGCCACTCCCGCGAGAGGACCTGGGTGACCGCCGTTCCCTGCACCGGCGCCGCGTCCGAGCCGCTGATGGCCTCCCACGCGGCGATGGTCGACCCCAGCACCTCGCGCACCGTGGGCCGGTCGCGGGGGTCCTCCGAGAGCGCGCGGCGCACGATCGGGCGCATCTCCGCAGGTACGCCTTCCAGCCACGGTGTGGCCGACGCAGGGGCGCCCTCCTCCGCGACCGGGGGCCTGCCGGTCGCGGCGAACACGGCGATCGCCGCCCAGGAGAAGATGTCGGCGGGCGAGGAGGGCTCGCCGCCGTCCAGCCGCTCGGGAGCGGTCCACGGTGCTGCGTTGCGGCGCAGCAGCTCGCCCTCGCCCGGTAGCGCGCAGTCCAGCACGCGCGGGCCTCGGCCGCTCAGCAGCACGTTGTCGGGCGTGAGATCGCCGTGGGCGACCTGCTTGATGTGCAGCGCCGACAGGACCTCGCCCAGTGCAGCCGCCAGGGCGATGAGACGGCCCCGGCCCAGCGGGCCGTGGTCGCCCACGAAGCCGTCCAGCGGCAGGCCCGACACGTAGGGCATGGCCAGCCACGGCTGCCGGGCCCCGACGTCGAAGCCGACCGGCGGCACGTAGGTTCGCCCGTCTACCTCCGCCAGCGCAGCGAGCCGCTCCCGAAGGCGCGCGCGGTCCTCCGGCTCCTCTGCCGACCAGGGGTGCAGCACCTTCACCGCCATCAGATCGCCGCTGGCCTCGTTGGCGTCGATCGCGGCGAAGACCGTTCCGGTGCCGCCGGCGCCGAGGCGGCCGATGAGCACATAGGGTCCGACCGAATCCGGGTCTCCGGGTGCGAGAGGGTCGAGATGCGGCGGTACCAGAACGGTGATCTCGCGCTCGGAAGGGCGGCTCATGGGCATCCTGTCTGCACGGGGGTCAGGCCATCTCGCGCCGTCGGGCGGCGTTGCGGGAATCGATGCCCTGATTCTGCGACATCTGGGGAATTTCGTCGACGCGGGACATCCGACGCGCTGGCGCGCGTCGGACGCCACACACCGGCCGCACGCGGGCACACCGGCGCCGAACGCGGTAGGGTCGGCATATTCGGATCTCCGCATTCCGTCGGCCCGGTGCCAACCGGAGGCGCCGATGCGGCCTCCGCCGCCGACGCGGCGGGCCGGGCAACCCCCCTGAATGCCGCCGATGGAGATTCCGCCACCCCGATTTCCAACGGAGTCCCGCATGCTGACCGCAGGAGACGTAGCAGCGCTCATCGCGGCGGTGGTCTGGACGGTGCTGGTCGCGTTCATGTGCGTGGTACTCGTCAAGCTCACCCGTCTGCTGTCGGAGACCACCAAGGTCGTCGCGGAGTTCGGCGAGCGCGCCCGGCCCATGCTCGACGACGTCGCCGGCACCGTCGAACGCACGGGAGCCTCCCTCGACCGGGTCGAGGAGATCACCGCCAACGTGGCCACCGCCACCGAGGACGTCTCGACCGTCACCGCGCTGACGCGCTCGGTGGTCGCCGGCCCGCTGGTCAAGGCGGCCTCGTTCTCGTACGGCGTGCGGAGGGTGCTCGGCCAGCGCCGGGCCCTGGCGCTGGTACGCGGCCGACGCAGGAAGGCGCGCCGATGATCCGCCGGATGCTCTATCTTGTCGCAGGTGCCGCGCTCGGCGGGTATGTTGTGCACAAGCTCAACCGCACGGCCCGTGCGTGGAGCCCGGCGGGAATCGCCGGCCGCGTCGAGGACCAGGTCGCCGACTACCGCGCCGCCCTCCGCGAGTTCAACGAGGACGTCCACGACGCCATGCGGCAGCGTGAGGCCGAGCTGCAGAGCCGCTACGACAGCGAAGGCGGACGTCCTGCGCTGCCCGGCGCCCCTCCGGGCCGATCCACCCGACCCCGCGGCGCAATCGACGCCCCCGACATGAAGGACGGCACCTGATGGAGACGGCAGAGATCGCCCGCCGCTTCCTCGCATTCTTCGAGGAGAACGGACACACCGCGGTGCCGTCGGCCAGCCTGGTCGCCGACGACCCCACGCTGCTGTTCGTCGCGGCAGGAATGGTGCCGTTCAAGCCGTACTTCCTCGGCCAGCGCACGGCGCCCTACGACCGCGCGGCCAGCGTGCAGAAGTGCATCCGCACCATCGACATCGAAGAGGTCGGCAAGACCTCGCGGCACGCGACCTTCTTCCAGATGCTCGGCAACTTCTCCTTCGGCGACTACTTCAAGGAGAAGGCCATCCCGCTGGCCTGGGAGCTGATGACCAAGCCCGTCCCCGACGGCGGCTTCGGCATCGACCCCGACCGGCTGTGGGTGACCGTCTACCTCGACGACGACGAGGCCGAGACGATCTGGCGCGAAAAGGTCGGCGTGCCCCCCGAGCGCATCCAGCGCTTCGGCGTCGAGGAGAACTACTGGTCCATGGGAGTTCCCGGCCCCTGCGGTCCGTGCTCGGAGATCTTCTACGACCGCGGCCCCGAATACGGCGCCGAGGGCGGCCCGGCCGCCGACGAGGACCGCTACGTCGAGGTCTGGAACCTCGTGTTCATGCAGTACGAGCGCGGCGAGGGCGGCGCCAAGAAGGACTTCCCGATCCTCGGCGACCTGCCCCGCAAGAACATCGACACCGGCATGGGCCTGGAGCGCCTGGCGACCGTGCTGCAGGGCGTCGACAACATCTACGAGACCGACACCCTGGGCCGCATCCTGCGCGACGCCTCGGAGCGCACCGGCGTCGCCTACGGCGCCGATGAGCGCTCCGACGTCATGCTGCGCGTCGTCGCCGACCACGTCCGCAGCGCCACCATGCTCGTCTCCGACGGCGTCCGGCCCGGCAACGAGAAGGCCGGCTACGTCCTGCGCCGCATCCTGCGCCGGTCGATCCGCAACCTGCGCCTGCTCTCCGGCACCGACGCCTCCTACCTGCACGGCCTGACCGAGACCGCCATCGCCGCCATGGAGGCCATCTACCCGGAGTTGCGCGCGAACGCCGACCGCATCCACGAGGTCGTCGAGACCGAGGAGAAGAACTTCTCGGACACACTGCGGTCGGGCACGGCGCTGTTCGCCCGCGCCGCCGAGCGCACGCGCGGCGGCGGTTCGGCGGAGATCTCCGGCGCCGACGCGTTCCAGCTGCACGACACCTACGGCTTCCCCATCGACCTCACCCTGGAGATGGCCGCCGAGCAGGGCCTGGGCGTCGACGAGGAGACCTTCCGCACGCTCATGACCGAGCAGCGCGAGACCGCCAAGCGCGACGCCAAGGCCAAGAAGCTCGGCAACGCCGACGTCAGCGTCTACGGGCGGCTGCTGGAGAACGCCGGCGCCACCGACTTCCTCGGTTACACCGACCACGAGTCCGAGTCCCGCGTGCTGGGCCTGATCGTGGACGGCGAGTCCGTCGGCGCCGCCTCGGCCGGCGACGCGGTCGAGCTCGTGCTGGACCGCACCCCCTTCTACGCCGAGAGCGGCGGCCAGCTCGCCGACAAGGGCACCGTCGCCGCGCCCGGCCGCGGCACCGTCGACGTCGAGGACGTGCAGAAGCCCGTTCCCGGCCTGTTCGTGCACCGCGGGACCGTGCGCGAAGGCACCGTCGCGCTGGACGACCGTGTCGAGGCCGCCATCGACACCGGCCGCCGCGGCTCGGTCTCCCGGTCGCACTCGGCCACCCACCTGATCCACTCAGCGCTGCGCAACGCCCTGGGCCCCTCGGCCGGGCAGGCCGGCTCGGAGAACCGGCCGGGTCGGCTGCGCTTCGACTTCACCGCGAGCAAGCCGCTGGGCACAGCGGAGCTCAGCGAGGTCGAAGACGAGGTCAACACGGTCCTGGCCGGCGACATCCAGGTGCGCGACTTCACGACCTCGCTGGACGAGGCGCTGTCCATGGGCGCACTGGCGATGTTCGGCGAGAAGTACGGCGACCGCGTCCGCGTGGTCGAGATGAGCGACTACTCCCGCGAGCTGTGCGGCGGCACACACGTCGCCGCCACCGGGCAGCTGGGCGTTGTCAAGCTGCTGGGGGAGTCCTCGGTCGGCTCGGGCGTGCGCCGTGTCGAGGCCGCGGTCGGCATCGACGCGTTCCGCCGCCTCTCCACGGAGTCGCTGCTGGTCGGACAGCTTTCCGAGCAGCTCAAGACTCCGCGCGAGGAGCTGCCCGAGCGCATCGACTCCATCGTCACCCGGCTGCGCGGCGCCGAGAGGGAGATCGAGCGCCTGCGGGCCGCCCAGGTGCTCCAGCAGGCGGGCGAGCTTGCCGAGAGCGCCCGTCCGCACGGCGACACGCTGCTGGTCGCCCACCGCGCACCCGACGGCACGACCGCCGACGACCTCCGCCGGCTTGCCTCCGACGTGCGCCAGCGCCTCGGCGAGAACCGCCCCGCCGTCGTCGCTCTCGCCGCCGTCCCCGAGGACCGCCCGGTCGTCGTGGTCGCGGTGAACAAGCGAGGGCGGGAGAGCGGCCTCAAAGCCGGCGACCTTGTCGGCCCTGCCGCCCGCGCCCTCGGTGGCGGAGGCGGCGGCAAGCCCGACCTGGCGCAGGGAGGCGGAAGCGACCCCTCGGCCGTCGACGACGCCCTGCGCGCCGTCGAGAATCGGGTCGCCGAAACCTCCTGACCCGCCCCCCACGGGCAGAAAGGACACCCCGAGTTGAGCAGGACCCTCCCCAGCGCGCCCCCGGGCGCACTGCCCTGTCCCCGCATGGGGGAGCCCGATTCTTGAGGCACGGTGTGCGCATCGCGGTGGATCCCGGTAGTACCAGGATCGGGGTTGCACTCAGCGATCCCAGCGGCATGCTCGCGACCCCCGTCGAGACCGTCCGCCGCGGAGACGGCGACCTCGACCGGATCGCCGAGCTCGTACTCGAACACGAGGCCCGAGAGGTCGTCGTCGGCTATCCCGCCTCGCTCTCCGGCGAGGCGGGGCCCTCGGCGCGGCGGGCGCGCTCCTTCGCCGAAGCGCTGGCGCGCAGGCTCGCGCCTGTGCCGGTGCGATTGGTGGACGAGCGCATGACCACGGTCACCGCGCAGGAGCAGCTGCGCGCCGGTGCTTCCTACAGTCGGCGCGGCGCCCGCGGAGGCAAGGCTCGGCGCTCGGTCGTCGACCAGGCCGCGGCGGTCGTACTACTGCAGAGTGCCCTGGACGCCGAGCGCCAGACCGGAACCCCCCCCGGCGAGACCGTGGGGAGCGGCGCATGAGCGACCGCACCCCCTACGACGGCGGCGACCACGACCGGGGCCGCCGCGGCCGCCGCCGGGCGCCGGACACCGACCCGCTCGACGACGGCCGCGGCGGGCGCCCCGCCGCCGGACCGCAGGGGCCCGCCCCCTACGCCGACCCGCGCACCGATCCGCGGCGCTCGACCCAGGCGCGCGCCGGACGGGTCGCCGAACCGCGCACCGATCCCTGGCCGCACCAGGGCGAGGCGCCCGGCGGTCCCGACTACGACACCGACCGGCGTCCGCCGCGCTGGGAGGACGTGCAGGCCGCCCAACCCCGCGGCCGCCGGCACCGCGACCCGGCCGACGCGGGGCCGGCCACCGGACCGCACTCCACCCTGCCGCCCGACGGCGGCGCACCGCGCCGCCGCCGGTCCCGCTCCGCGGACGAAGCCGAGGAACACCTCGCCTGGAGCCGGCCCGAGTCCGGCGACGCCGACGACGATTTCCGGCCCGCGCCGCCGCGCACCCTGGACTTCGACGCCGTGCCGGTGCGCCGCAAGCGCCCGCGCGACGACGACCCCCGTGACGAGGGTCGCGGCGGACGCCGCCGGCGCTCCGGCGACACCGGGGCGTTCCCGACCGTGCCCGAGCGGGGTGCCGAAGGCTCCGAGGACACCCAGGGCGCCGACGAAGGCCGCCCGGGCCGCCGGCGGCGCTCGCCGGAGTCCGGTTCGTTCCCCGCCGTGGACGAGTCGGGCGCGGGTTCCGGAGATCCCTACGGCGACGAACCGCGCGGCGGCCGTCGGCGCCGGAGGGACGACACTGCCGCGAGCACCCCGCCGGCTCCCGCCGAAGACGAGGCGCCCGCGCCCCGCCGCGGCCGCTCCCGGCGCGAGACCCGGGGCCGCCCGGACGGCGTCCCGGTCGGCGGCGAGCCCGTCGAGGCGCCCTCCGGCGCGGCGCAGGACCGCGAGGAGGCCGAGGAGCCCGCACCGCGCGGGCGCGGACCCCGGCGACGCCGGGGCCGTGAGGCTTCGCCGGAGGATACCGGCGGCCGGAGGCGGCGCCGCGCCGCCTCCGCGGACGACTCGCCCGAGCCCTCCGACGGCGATGACGGCGATGACGGCCGCCGTCCTCGGCGCGGAGCCCGCGCCGGCGGAGGGCGCGGCCGCAAGGGGCGCCCGGCCAAGCAGCGCAACCGCCGTTCCAGGAAAGGTCCGGTGATCCTGCTCTGCGTCGTCCTGGTCGCCGTATTGGGGGCGGGCGGCTACGTGGGCCGCGCGTACGTGTTCCCGCCCGACTACGAGGGCAAGGGCAGCGGCTCCGTGCGAGTCGAGGTCGCCGAAGGCTCCTCGGGCAGTTCCATCGCCCGGAACCTGGCCGATAAGGGAGTCGTGGCCAGTTCCCAGGCGTTCCTCAACGCGCTGAACGCCTCGGAAGGCAGCGTCGCGCCCGGCACGTACCGCCTCCGCGAGCGGATGAGCGGTGAGGCGGCGGTGGCCATGCTGACGGACCCGGCCACACGCATCCGGGCCCACGTCACCTTCAAGGAGGGCCTGCGCTCCGAGGAGATCCTGACCCTGATCTCCAAGAAGACCGACATCCCGATGAAGGAGCTGCGCGCGGCCTACGAGAACGGGGACAAGCTGGGCCTGCCCGACTACGCCGAGTACGGGGCCGAGGGCTACCTCTTCCCGGACACGTACGACATGCCCGCCGACGCCGACGCCACCGCGTTGCTCAAGCGCATGGTCGACCGGTTCCACACGGTGGCCGGCGAGGTGAAGCTGGAGAAGAAGGCGGAGGAGCTCAACCTGACGCCCAACGAGGCCATGTCGGTGGCCGCCGTCGTCCAGGCGGAATCGGGGTCGGTCGAGGACATGTCCAAGGTCGCCCGAGTCGTCTACAACCGGCTGCAGCAGGGCATGGAGCTGGGCATGGACAGCACCTGCTTCTACGTCCTCGGCGAGTACGGGATCGCGCTGACCAGCGCCCAGGTCGCGGAGTGCGAAAGCAGCGGCAGCGAGTACGCCACCTACGGCCGCAAGGGCCTGCCGCAGGGGCCCATCGTCAGTCCGGGCAAGGACGCCATCAACGCGGCGTTGAACCCGGCCGAGGGCGACTGGCGCTACTTCGTGGCCACCGATCCCGAGAACGGTGTGACCGAGTTCGCCGAGACCTACGACGAGTTCGTGCAGCTCAAGCAGGAGTTCGAGCAGAACCGGGGTGACGCGTGATGCGGGCGGCGGTGCTGGGCTCTCCGGTGGGCCACTCGCTGTCGCCGGTGCTGCACACGGCCGCCTACACCGCGTTGGGCCTGGCCGGGGAGTGGTCCTACGAGCGCCGCGAGTGCACGGAAGCGGAGCTGGGCGGCTTCCTCAAGGGCTGCGACGACAGCTGGGCGGGGCTCAGCCTGACGATGCCGCTCAAGCGCGAGGCGCTGCGGCTCGCCGATGAGGCCGAAACCGTCGCACGCGAGGTCGGCGGCGCGAACACCCTCGTCTTGGGCGGCGGGCGGTCCGGCGCCTTCAACACCGACGTCCACGGGATCGCCGCGGCGCTGCGCGAAGCGGGCGTGGAGCGGGTGGCCTCGGCTGCGGTGCTGGGCGGCGGAGCGACGGCCGCCTCGGCGGTGGCCGCGCTGCGCGATCTCGGTGCCGCCGCCGACGGCGGGATCGCCCTCCTCGCACGCGAGCCGGCGCGGGCCGCGGGCACGGTCGACGCGGCCGAGCGCATGGGTGTGCGGCTCTCGGTCGCGCCGCTGGTCCGGATCGACGACTTCCTCGGCGTGGACGTGGTCGTCTCCACGCTGCCCAGCGGAGCTGGCGACGCCTACGCCGGCGCGGTCGCCGGGTGCGGTGCGGTCGTGTTCGACGTCGTCTACACCCCGTGGCCCACGGCGTTGGCCGCGGCGGCGCAGGAGGCCGGGCGTACCGTCGTCGGCGGCTTCGCGATGCTGCTGCACCAGGCGGCACGCCAGGTGGAGTTGATGACCGGCGCCGAGTGCGCCCCGGTCGAGGCGATGCGCACCGCGGGTCGGGCCGAGCTCGACCGCCGGAACGGCTGAGGGGCGCGTAGCGCTTCGATCAAGGGTGGCGGTGGGTGACAGTGTGTGGGGGCGCGTAGCGCTTCGATCAAGGGTGGCGGTGGGTGACGGGAGGGAATAGGCGCACACACCGCGGATGTTGAACGCAGCAGTCTAGTGCAGACTGCAGGTGTCACCCGGCGCTCGTGGCCGAGCGCAGCGGAACTGCTGGTATGATTGTGCCTGACCTGATCCGGTGCTCATCGCATCGGACACACGTAAGCGGAGGCGGATCCTCCCACCCGGCGGGGCACACCCGTCCGGGTCCCGGTCGGCGGCGCACACGGTGCGCCGTTCGGCGCCGCCGGTATTGGCGGCGGCGCGTCGCGGCGACGGTGGAACCGTTCGCCGGCGGACGCGCTTCGGTGGATCACCCCGCTTGCACACCGCCGGCGGGGTTTTCGCTTTTCGGTTCCGTTCAGGGCCGGGTGACCCCCCACAAGATCCACGACAATGCTAGGGAGGGGTCCCATCAGCGCTGAGCCCCGCATCAATGACCGCATCAGGGTGGCCGAGGTCCGACTCGTCGGACCGAACGGCGAACAGGTCGGCATCGTGCCCGTTCAGGACGCGCTGCGCCTCGCCGAAGAAGCCCAGCTCGACCTCGTTGAGGTAGCGCCTACGGCCCGCCCGCCGGTCGCGAAGCTGATGGACTACGGCAAGTACAAGTACGAGTCCGCGGTCAAGGCGCGCGAGTCGCGCAAGAACCAGTCGAACACGATCATCAAGGAGATCAAGCTCCGTCCGAAGATCGACCCGCACGACTACGAGACCAAGAAGGGTCACGTCGAGCGGTTCCTCAAGGGCGGGGACAAGGTCAAGGTGACGATCATGTTCCGCGGCCGCGAGCAGTCCCGGCCGGAGCTGGGGCGCCGGCTCCTCGCCCGGCTGGCCGACGACGTCGCGGATCTCGGGGCGGTCGAGTCGCAGCCCAAGCAGGACGGCCGCAACATGGTCATGGTGCTCGGACCGCACAAGCGCCGCTCCGAGCACAAGGCCGAAGCGCGCGCCGGCGCCGCCAAGCCGCGGCGCGAGCCGCGCCAGGAGGAGCAGGCCGGCCAGGGGACCTGAGCTCCGGCGGGCCGGGCGCCCAGCGCCCCGGTACGTTGATGCAGCGCGGTGTGCCGCCGTCGAACCCGCGGGGAGAGGCGGAGGCGCACCGCGGTGTGCCGAAACGCCGTGCGCAGTCGTGCAGCCGGGGACCGGCGGGCACGGGTGAGCACCGAGAACTGAGTAGGAGACGACGGCGACTATGCCGAAGAACAAATCCCACAGCGGAGCCTCCAAGCGCTTCCGGGTGACCGGCTCGGGCAAGATCATGCGCCGCCGTGCCAACAAGAACCACCTGCTCGAACACAAGCCGAGCAAGCGCACCCGCCGCATCAGCGGCGAGATCGAGCTCGCCCCCGCCGACACGAAGAAGATCAAGAAGCTGCTCGGCTAGCGGCTGAGTTCCATTCCGTCCGATCCGTCCGGCCGGTCCGTCCGGCGGGGCCACCGCGCGCCTGCGCCGACTGCGGGGGCCGCGCGGCGGATACCGACGCCAACCCATTAGGGAGTCACTGTGGCACGCGTGAAGCGGGCTCTCAACGCCAAGAAGAAGCGCCGGGTCGTTCTCGAGCGGGCCAGCGGCTACCGCGGGCAGCGTTCGCGCCTGTACCGCAAGGCCAAGGAGCAGATGCTCCACTCGATGACCTACTCCTACCGCGACCGCAAGGATCGCAAGGGGCAGTTCCGCAAGCTGTGGATCCAGCGCATCAACGCCGGCGCCCGCGCCAACGGCCTCACCTACAACCGGTTCATGCAGGGTCTCAAGCTCGCCGGCATCGAGGTCGACCGCCGCATGCTCGCTGAGATGGCCGTGAACGACGAAGCGGCCTTCGTCTCCCTCGTCGAGACCGCGAAGAACGCGCTGCCCGGCGACGTGCAGCAGAAGACCGCGGCCTGACCGGGCTCACAGCACGACGCGATGGCGAGCCACGAGTTCACAAGCGCCAGGTCTCCCCGCATCAAGGGGGCTCGTCGGCTCGCCAAGCGTGCGTTCCGGCGCCGTGAGCGCCGGTTCCTGGCCGAAGGACCGCAGGCGGTACGGGAGGCGCTGGCCGCGCCGGGGCGGGTACACGAGCTGTTCACCACCGCCGAGGCCGCGCAGCGCCACCCCGAGCTGATCGGGGCCGCCGGCGCGCGCGGTGCGGCCGTCCACCGGGTGACCCTCGAGGTGATGACCGAGCTGGCGCAGACGGTCACCCCTCAGGGCCTGCTGGCGGTGTGCGACTTCGTCGATGTGCCGCTGAGCGGGCTCGGCCCGACCCGTCTGGTCGTCGTGCTCTCGCACGTGCGCGACCCGGGCAACGCCGGGACCGTGGTTCGCACCGCCGATGCCGCCGGCGCCGACGCGGTCGTCTTCACCGACGCCTCGGTCGACCCCTACAACGGCAAGTGCGTGCGCGCATCGGCCGGCAGCCTGTTCCACCTGCCCGTCGTCGTGGACGTTCCCGCCGCCGACGTTCTGGGCCGCCTGCGCGGCGCCGGCTCCCGCGTGTTCGCGGCCGACGGCGGCGGGGAGCGCGATCTGCACGAGGCCGCTGACGCCGGCGAGCTCGACGGGCCGGTGTGCTGGGTCTTCGGGAACGAGGCCTGGGGCCTGCCCGAGGAGACCGTCGGGCTCACCGACGGCGCGGTCGCCGTACCCATTTACGGCGCGGCGGAAAGCCTTAATCTGGCTACCGCCGCGGCGGTGTGCCTGTACACCACTGCGCGCCAGCAGCGCGCCAACGCCGCGGCCCCGGCGACCGCACGGCGCTATGCGGCGGAAGCGTAGCCACCCGCGGTACGGGTAGTCGGGCTTTTCGGGTCCAAGGCCCCTGGTGAGACGCCCCCGCGCCGGTGATCCCGGCGTATGCCCAGGTTTTGCCGCGTTCGGCGGGTTGCCCGCATCCCCCTTGTTGCCGATACGCTCAAGCTCTCATCTACGGGTCGCCGGCGCAGCGCGGCGGAACCGCCCGGCCGTCGTGGGTCAGGGGTCGACTGTCCCCGGAGCGTAGCGGGCGGAGACTGCGGGTAATGATCCCCGGCGGGCAGTCACATCAGGGCGTGGGGAGGCGGTCGTGGGCGGCGACCAACCAGGGGAGCTCGGCGGCTCGGGCGCGCCGTGCGCGGTGTCCGGGCTCTCGGCCGAGGACCTTCCCGACGGCCTCGTCGTCGCCGACGGCGAGGGCCGCGTGGTCACGTTCAACCGCATGGCCCAGCGCCTCTCCCGCATCGCGCCCCAGGACGCCCTCGGCCGCGACTTCCGCGACGTCCTCCCCCTGCACGACGCCGACGGCCGCGACTGGTGGAAGTGCAGCGACCCCTTCGGGGGCCTGCGCACCCGCACGCGCCAGCCCGAGCGCCCGCTGTTCCTGGTCGACGGGCGCGAGATCCTGGTGGCCGCGCGCTACATCCGCGGCAACCCCGGCGGGGAGCTCACACGACTGGTCGTCACGCTGCGCGACGCCTCGCACCGCGCTCGCGGCGAACGCAGCCGCGCCGACCTGGTCTCCACCGTCGCCCATGAACTGCGCTCGCCGCTGACCAGCGTGAAGGGCTTCACCGCCACCCTGCTGGGCAAGTGGGACCGGCTCACCGACAAGCAGAAGATGTTCATGCTGGAGACGGTCAACGCCGACGCCGACCGCGTGACCCGGCTGATCACCGAGCTGCTGAGCGTCTCGCGCATCGAGTCCGGCCGGGTAGAGGTCCGCAAGCAGGTCGTCGACCTCCCCGAGCTCGCGCGCACGCTGATCGCCGGCCGGGTGGCCGCCGGCGAACCCGCCGACCGCTACCGGCTGGAGGTCCGCTCGCCGCTGCCCGAGCTCTGGCTCGACGCCGACAAGATCGGCCAGATCATGGCGAACCTGCTGGAAAACGGTGTACGGCACGGCGCTGGTACTGTCACCATTGTGATCGAGCCGTACGAGGACGGAGCCGTTGTGTCGGTACGCGACGAAGGCAAGGGGATCGCTCCCGACGCCGTTCCGCGTGTCTTCCGGCGGTTCTGGCGCACGCGGCGCCGCGGCGGCACCGGTCTGGGGCTGTTCATAGTCAAGGGGCTCATCGAGGCCCACGGCGGCGAGATCACAGTCGGCCGCGCGCCCAGCGGCGGTGCCGAGTTCCGATTTACCGTGCCCGCCGGCACCCCCGAGTTCGCGTAAGCGCACCCGGTAGCGGCCGCGGCGGGCGGTTTTCTTCCCAGGTCCCTGTCGGCTTGAGCCCATGCGAAGCGCTGGGCCGTGACGGCCGCCCCGCCCATGCGGGCGCGGGCGGCGAGGCGAACATCCATGTCTGCACCCAATAACCAGTACGATCCGGTCGAAGTGACCCCCCTGCATCCCGACGAGGTCGCGCGGATGCGCGACGAGGCGCTGCAGGCCGTCGCGGCGGCCGCCACGCTTGAGGAGCTCAAGCGGGCGCGCCTGGCCCACGCCGGCGACCGCTCCCCGCTGGCGCTGGCCAACCGCGAGATCGGCGCGCTCCCTCCCTCCGCCCGAGCGGAGGCCGGCAAGCGGGTCGGCGGCGCCCGGCGCGATGTCGGGGAGGCGGTGAAGCAGCGCCAAGCGGAGCTGGAGGAGGAGCGCGACGCCCGCGTCCTCGTCGAGGAGGCGGTCGACGTCACCCTGCCCACCGGCCGCCTGCCGCAGGGCGGGCGGCACCCGGTGGCCACCGTCGCCGAGCGCATGGCCGACATCTTCGTCGGCATGGGCTTCGAGATGGTCGAGGGCCCCGAGGTCGAGGCGGAGTGGTTCAACTTCGACGCGCTCAACTTCCTGCCCGACCATCCGGCCCGCACGATGCAGGACACCTTCTTCGTGGAGTCGCCCGCCGGCGGCGAGTCCGGCCTGGTGCTGCGCACCCACACCTCGCCGGTGCAGGTGCGCGCGCTGCTGGAGCGCGACCTCCCGGTCTACGTGGTCGCCCCCGGCAAGACCTTCCGCACCGACGAGCTGGACGCCACGCACACGCCCGTCTTCCACCAGCTGGAGGGCCTGGTCGTGGACGAGGGGATCACGATGGGCCACCTGCGCGGGGCCATCGACGCCTTCGTCGAGAACATGTTCGGCAGCGGCCTGGGTACCCGCTTCCGGCCTTCCTACTTCCCCTTCACCGAGCCCTCCGCCGAGGTCGACATGGAGTGCTTCGTGTGCCGGGGCGCCTCGGTGGGCGATCCCGCCAACCCCTGCCGCACGTGCTCCTCCGAGGGCTGGATCGAGGTCGGCGGCTGCGGAGTGGTCAACCCGCGGGTGCTGACGGCGGCGGGCGTGGACACCGACCGATACAGCGGCTGGGCCTTCGGCCTGGGCGTGGAGCGGGCACTGATGTTCGCCCGCGGAGTGGAGGACATGCGAGACATGGTCGAGGGCGACGTCCGGTTCACCTCGGCGTTCGGGATGGAGATCTGATGCGCGTCCCCGTTTCCTGGCTAAGGGACTATGCCGACCTGCCCGAGGGCGTGACCGCCCGGGACCTCGCGGCCGCGCTCGTGGGCCTGGGACTGGAGGTCGAGACCGTCGACAGCGTCGGCGCCGACATCAGCGGACCCATCGCGGTCGGACGCGTGTTGTCGATCGAGGAGCTCACCGGGTTCAAGAAGCCCATCCGCTACTGCCGGGTCGACGTCGGCGCGGCCAACGGCACGGGCGAGCCGCAGAACATCGTCTGCGGCGCGCGCAACTTCGGCGAGGGCGACCTGGTCGTGGTCGCCCTGCCCGGCGCCGTGCTGCCCGGCGGGTTCGCCATCAGCTCGCGCAAGACCTACGGCAGGCTCTCCGAGGGCATGATCTGCTCGGCCGCGGAGCTGGAGCTGTGGGAGGACCACACCGGAATCGTCGTGCTGCCCGACGGCGGCGCCGAGCCCGGCGAGGACGCCTACGGCCTGCTGGGCCTGCGCGAGGACGTGCTCGACATCGCGGTCACGCCCGACCGCGGCTACGCACTGTCGATGCGCGGGGTGGCCCGCGAGGCCGCCACCGCCTACGGCACGGCCTTCCGCGACCCGGCCGACGTCGAGGCCGCGGGGACGCCCGGCACCGGCTACCCGGCCGAGATCGCCGACGGCGAGGCCTGCGACCGCTTCGTGCTTCGCGACCTCAGCGGATTCGACCCCGCGGCGCCCACTCCGCTGTGGATCAAGCGCCGACTGGGGCTGGTGGGCATCCGGTCGGTCTCGCTGGCCGTGGACGTCACCAACTACGTGATGTGGGAGCTGGGGCAGCCGCTGCACGCTTTCGACCGCACCAAGCTGACCGGCACGGTCGTGGTGCGCCGCGCGCAGGAGGGGGAGCGGCTGGAGACCCTGGACCACGTCGTCCGCGACCTCGACCCGGACGACATCCTCATCACCGACGAGTCGGGGCCGATCTCCATCGCCGGGACGATGGGCGGCCTCAACAGCGAGGTCGACGAGACCTCCACGGAGCTGGTGGTGGAGGCCGCCCACTTCTCGGCGCCGGGGACCGCCCGCATGGGCCGCCGCCACGCGCTGCACTCGGAGGCCTCGCGCCGCTTCGAGCGGGGCGTCGACCGGGAGCTTCCCCTGCCCGCATCGGCCCGCGCGGTCGAGCTGCTGCGCCGTCTCGGCGGCGGTGCCCCCGGCGGGCTCACCCACGCCGAGCGGCCGGCCTCCGGGCCGCGGCCCGTCGCGATCGCCGCCGACCACCCCGACCGCGTGGCCGGTGTGGCCTACGGGCGCGAGCGGGTGGTGCGGCGGCTGGAGCAGGTCGGCTGCACCGTCGAGGAGGAGGACGCGGACGGCCTGCGTGTCACCCCGCCGACCTGGCGGCCTGATCTGACCGACCCCAACGACCTCGCCGAAGAGGTCGTCCGCATCGAGGGCTACGACAACATCCCGTCCATCCGGCCGCGTGCTCCGGCGGGTCGGGGGCTGACCGCGGGCCAGCGGCTGCGCCGCTCCGTGGGCCGGCGGCTGGCTGCCACGGGCTTCACCGAGGTGCTGACCTACCCGTTCACGGGCGAGCGCGACCTCGACGGGCTGCAGGTCCCCGCCGACGACGCCCGCCGCGACGCGCTGCGGCTGTCCAACCCGCTCAGCGAGGACGAGCCGCTGCTGCGCACGACACTCCTGCCGGGGCTGCTGAAGACCCTGGTGCGCAACGTGGGGCGCGGCTTCAACGACGTCGCGCTCTTCGAGACCGCGCTGGTCTACATCCCGCGGCCCGGCGCGCCCGAGCGCGCGCCCATGCTGCGTGTCGACCGCGGGCCGACTCCCGAGGAGCGCGAGTCGCTGGCCCGGGCCCTGCCCGACCAGCCGCGGCGCGTGGGCGCGGTCCTTGCGGGCGACCGCGAGCCCGGCGGGTGGCGCGGTCCAGGAAGCCCGGTGACCTGGGCTGACGCGATCGAGACGGCGCGTGAGGTGGCCCGTTCGGCCAACGCCGAGCTGGTCGTGCGGGCGGCGCAGTACGCGCCCTGGCATCCGGGCCGGTGTGCGGCGCTGTACGTGCGCATCGGCGGCGAGGAGCGCCTCGCCGGCCACGCCGGCGAGCTGCACCCCCGCGCCGTGGCGGCCTACGGGCTCCCGGAGCGCACCGTCGCCGTGGAGATCGACCTCGACGCCGTCGAGGAGGCCGGGGGACCGGCGACCGCTCCGCGGGTGTCGGGCTACCCGGTGGCGCTGCAGGACGTCGCCCTCGTGGTCGAGGAGGGTGTTCCGGCCGCCGACGTCGAGGGCGCGCTGCGGGCGGGCGCCGGCGACCTGCTGGAGGACGTGCGGCTGTTCGACGTCTACACCGGCGAGCAAGTGGGCGAGGGCCGCCGCTCGCTGGCGTATACGCTGCGCTTCCGCGCCCCCGACCGCACCCTGGAGGCCGAAGAGATCGCCGGCGCGCGCGACGCCGCGGTGGCGGCGGCGGCGGAGCGGACCGGAGCGGCATTGCGCGCCTGAGCGGCCGCGGCCCGGCGCCCCGCGATCCGCTTGTCGGCCCCGCCTCTGCGAAACATCGGAGGGGCGGGGCCGAAGACGTTTTCTTAGAAGAATTTTCCCCTCATCGTCGCAGGTCAAATGGCATTTAAGGTTGTAAGGTCAAAGGTAGGATGAATGCTGCCGGTTAATGCGGGGATTATTCTTTGTTTCGTCTCTTGAACCGGGCCGCTCCGAGAACTTAACCTGCAGTCACCTGCCGCGATCCGGGGGCCCCGGGGTACTCGCGGAAGAGCTGTTCCAATCGGCGTTTGCGTGTATGCACGCACAGCTCGGCTCGGAGGTCGCTATATGACCGAAACAGTGGTTTCGTACGCGCGTACACCGATGGAGCGGCTGGAACCCAGCCGCTTCTGGCACACCTTCAGCGATATGAACAAGGTCTCCCAGGGGCCCAAGTTCGTCGTCGAGCGGGCCGAAGGGGCCTGGCTCTGGGACGACAACGGCGACCGGTTCCTCGACGGCACCGCGAGCCTTTGGTACAGCAACGTCGGACACGGCCGCCGCGAGATCGCCGACGCCGTCCACCGGCAGCTGACCACTCTCGATGCGTTCACCGTCTACGGCGACTTCGCCAACCGGCCCGCGCTGGAGCTGAGTGAGCGCCTGGCCTCCCACGCCCCCGTGGTCGATCCGCGAGTGATCCTCACCTGCGGCGGCGGGGAGTCCATTGAGACGGCGGCCAAGCTGGCCCGCCGCTACTGGGACACCCGGGGGCGCTCGGCCAAGCGGCACCTGATCAGCCGTACCGGCGGCTACCACGGCCTGCACGGCATCGGCACCGGCATCATCGGCATGGACCGCTTCCGCACCGGCTTCGGCCCCATGGTCGAGGACGCCTCCGTGGTGCCCCACGACTCCGTGCGCGCACTGGAGGAGGAGATCCTTCGCGTCGGGCCGGAGAACGTGGCCGCGTTCTTCGCCGAGCCCGTCATCGGCGCGGGCGGGGTCTACGCCGTCGACACCGAGTACTTCACCGGCGTCTCCGAGGTCTGCCGGCGCCACGGCGTGCTCTTCGTCGTCGACAGCGTGATCTGCGCCTTCGCGCGCATGGGCAACTGGTTCGGCATCGAGCGCTACGGCGTGCTCCCCGACATGATCGTCTTCGCCAAGGGCGTAAGCAGCGGCTACCAGCCTCTGGGTGGTGTGATCGTCAGCGGCGAGATCGCCGAGCCGTTCTGGAACTGCTCGGGCAACCCGTTCCACCACGGGACCACCTACGCCGGCCACCCGGCCTGCAGCGCGGCCGCTTCGGCCAACCTGGACATCCTGGAGCGCGAGGACCTGTTCACCGTCGCCTTGGAGGTCGAGACCCAGCTCGACGGCGCGGTCCGCACGCTGGCCGACCACCCGCTGGTCGCCGAGGTGCGCTCGGGCACCGGGGTCATGGCCGCGGTGCAGCTCACCGAGGAGGCGCTGGGCGAGCGCGGAATCACCACGGCCGAGGTGTTCGCCGAGGCGCGGGCCCGCGGTGTCATCCTGCGGGCGATCCCGCACTCCCTGCTGATCTCGCCGCCGCTGATCATCACCTGGGAGCAGACCGACCACCTGGTCTCCACGCTCCGCTCCGCACTGGACGCCGTGGCCGAGCGCCACCAGTGACCCACCGGCCGGGCCGGGGGCGCCGCGCATCCGCCGCGGCGCCCCCGCCGCTGTGCGGTCCCGGTGCCGCGCGGGCGCTCGGCCTATTCGTCTGACAAGCAAGATGTTGCGCTTGGATAATATAAACAACGTAGTCGCTAGGAGGTCGATGAAAGCGGGGCCGAACACGTGAGCGGGAACGCGGACTCCGGTACCGGCGGCGCCATGAGCGACGACGAGGTCATCACGGCCTGGGGGCTGCTGGTCGAGGCGCACAGTGAGACCTCGCCGCTGCTGCTCCGCGGAGTCGACCCCAGCGGCGGCGACATGTCCGGTCCCTGGTTCGAGGTCCTGATCCGGCTCCAGCGCTCCCCCGGCAACCGGTTGCCCATGAGTGCGCTGGCCCGCGAGGTCAGTCTCAGCAGCGGCGGATTCACCAAGCTGGCCGACCGCCTGGAGCGCCAGGGCTACCTGGTGCGCGCCTCGTGCCCCGACGACCGGCGCGTCGTCTACGCCGAGCTCACGCCCGCCGGCCGCGAATTCGCCGACAAGGCCCGCGCCCAGCACGTCGTGCTGCTGCGCGAGCACGTCCTCGGCCCTCTCGGCGAGGACGGCCTGCGCCGACTCGGCGAGCTCGCCCGCATCCTGCGCGACAGCTCCCGCACGGGCTGAACGGGGCCCGCAGCGAACCGCGAGCGGCCACCGCGGCGCCGAGTCCAGGTCCGGGCCCGAGCGCGCGACCGCGCCCCGGTAGTCTGGTCGGCCGTTGCAGCAGCACGACCGACCAGCCGGGGGCCGCAATATGACACCGTTCGCCACCGCCGCCGAGATGCGCGCCGTGCCCCGCTCGCCGGGGTTCCGCAACGGCGGGGTCTCCTACTGGTTCCGCGACGTCGGCCTCCCTGCGCGGCGCCCCGCCCTGCCCGGCGGCGCCGACTACGACGTATGCATCGTGGGCGCCGGCTACACGGGTCTGTGGACCGCCTACTACCTCAAGAAGGCCCGCCCGGACCTGCGCGTGGCCGTGCTGGAGCGCGAGTTCGCCGGGTTCGGCGCCTCGGGCCGCAACGGCGGCTGGCTCTCGGCCGAGTTCGCCGGCTCCAAGCGGCGCTACGCCGCCACCCACGGCAAGGGGGCCGTGGTCGCCCTCCAGCGCGCCATGATGGCCTCGGTCGACGAAGTGGTCTCGGTCGCCGAGCAGGAGGGTGTCGACGCCGACATCGTCAAGGGCGGCATGCGCCTGGTGGCGACCAACCCGGCGCAGAAGGCCCGCCTCCAGGAAGAGGTCGCCGAGCTGCACGAGTGGGGCTACTGGCCCGAGGACCTCCACCTGCTCGACCCGCGCGGCGAGCCGCGCCTGCAGGTCGACGGCGCGGTGGCGGCGGCCTACAGCCCGCACGCCGCGCGCGTGCATCCGGCCAAGCTGGTGATCGGGCTGGCCGCGGCCGCCGAGGCGCTGGGCGTGGACGTCTTCGAGGACACCGCGGTATCCGAGATCCGCTCGCGCACCGGCGGGGAGCGGCCGTGCGCCGTGACCCCCGCCGGAACCGTGCGCGCCGACCACGTCATCCGCGCCACCGAAGGCTTCACCGCCGGCCTGCACGGCCAGCGCCGCCAGTGGCTGCCCATGAACAGTTCGATGATCGCGACCGAGCCGCTCTCCGAGGTGATGTGGCGCCACATCGGCTGGGAGCGCCCGGAGGTCCTGGGCGACACGGCCCACGCCTACTGCTACGCCCAGCGCACCGCCGACGGCCGTATCGCCATCGGCGGCCGCGGAGTCCCCTACAGGTTCGGTTCGGCCCGCGACTCCAACGGCGCCACACCGCCCCAGACCATCGCCGAGCTGTGGCGCGTGCTGGCGCGGCTGTTCCCGGTCGCAGCGGAGGTGCCCATCGCCCACGCCTGGTCGGGCGTGCTGGGCGTGCCCCGCGACTGGTGCCCCAGCGTCGACCTCGACCCCGAGACCGGCCTCGGCTGGGCCGGCGGCTACGTCGGCAGCGGCGTCACCACGAGCAACCTGGCCGGGCGCACGCTGCGCGACCTGGTGCTGGGGGAGCGCACCGAACTCACGCAGCTTCCCTGGGTCGGCCGGCGCGTGCGCGGCTGGGAACCCGAGCCGGTGCGCTGGGTCGGCACCCGCCTGGTCTACGGCCTCTACCGGGGCGCCGACCGCCGCGAGTCCGACCGGGTCTCGCGCACCTCCCGCCTGGCCGGCATCGCCGGCCGGCTAGCGGGACGGGAATAGCCCGGCGGCAGCGGATCCGGCGCCGGCGGTCTCCGTCCACCTCGGTTGCATAAACTTGCATCGTGATGCAATATGGTTCAAAGATTGCGGAGGGGCGCACCACGGGGAGCGAGTATGGGATACACCGCGGCCGTCGCCGGAGCCAGCGGCTACGCCGGCGGGGAGCTGCTGCGCCTGCTTCTGGCCCACCCCGAGATGGAGGTCGGGACGCTCACGGCCGGGAGCAGCGCCGGCAGCAGACTCGGTGAGCACCAGCCGCACCTGCTCCCGCTGGCCGACCGGGTGCTGGCGGAGACCACGGCCGAGGCGCTCGCCGGACACGACGTCGTCTACCTGGCCCTCCCGCACGGCCAGTCCGCCGCGATCGCAGAGCAGCTGGGCCCCGAGGTCCTCGTGGTCGACTGCGGCGCCGACTTCCGCCTCACCGACGCACGGGCCTGGGAGCACTACTACGGCACCCCGCACGCCGGCGCCTGGCCTTACGGGCTGCCCGAGCTTCCCGGTGCGCGCGAGGCGCTGGCCGGCACCCGCCGCGTCGCCGTCCCCGGCTGCCACGTCACCACTGCCACGCTCGCCCTCTTCCCGGCGCTGGCCGCGGGCCTGGCCGAGCCCGAGGCCGTCGTCGTCTCGGTCACCGGGACTTCCGGGGCCGGCAAGGCGCCCAAGCCGCACCTGGTCGGCAGCGAGGTCATGGGATCGGCCAGCCCTTACGGCGTCGGCGGCACGCACCGCCACACGCCCGAGATCGTGCAGAACCTGACGCAGGCAGCCGGCGTGCCGGTGCGGGTCTCCTTCACACCGGTGCTCGCGCCCATGGCCCGCGGCATCCTGGCCACCTGCACCGCCCCTCTGCGGCCCGGAGCCACCGCCGAAGGGATCGCCGCCGCCTACCGCGAGCGCTACGCCGACGAGCCCTTCGTGCACCTGCTGCCCGAGGGCACCTGGCCCGCCACCGCCATGACGCTGGGCGCCAACACCGCGCTCGTCCAGGTCGCCGTCGACCCGGGAGCCGAGCGCATGGTCGCCGTCGCCGCGCTGGACAACCTCACCAAGGGCACCGCCGGCGGTGCCCTGCAAAGCGCCAACATCGCCCTGGGACTGCCCGAGGCCGGCGGGCTCCCCGTCGCCGGCGTCGCGCCCTAGGACCCCCGCCTTCGAATCGTGAAAGGCCCACTGTGAGCGTCACCGCACCCAACGGGTTCCGCGCCGCCGGCGTCAGCGCCGGGCTCAAGCCCGACGGCGCACGCGACGTCGCCGTCGTCGTCAACGACGGTCCCTCCCGCGCCGCCGCGGCGGTCTTCACGCGCAACCGCGTCAAGGCCGCCCCCGTCCTGTGGTCGCAGCAGGTCGCCGCGGGCGGGCGCGTGCGCGCCGTCGTGCTCAACGCCGGCGGAGCCAACGCCTGCACCGGGCCGGCCGGATTCCAGGACGCCCATGCCACCGCCGAGCACGTCGCGGACGCCATGGACGACTCCGCCGGGGAGATCCTCGTCTGCTCCACCGGCCTGATCGGTGAGCGGCTGCCCATGCCCGCACTGCTCGACGGCGCCGGCCGGGCCGTCGAATCGGCCGCGCGCGACGGCGGGCCCGACGCCGCCGACGCCATCCGCACCACCGACTCCGTCGCCAAGATCTCGTTCAAGCGCGGCGGCGGGTACACCATCGGCGGCATGGCCAAGGGCGCCGGAATGCTCGCGCCCGCGCTGGCGACCATGCTCTGCGTTGTCACCACCGACGCCGACCTCACCGCCGCCCAGTGCGACAGCCTGCTGCGCGCCGCGACGCGCCGCACCTTCGACCGGGTCGACAGCGACGGCTGCGCCTCCACCAACGACACCGTCGTGCTCATGGCCAGCGGTGCCTCGGGCACCTCCCCCGACGAAGCCGAGTTCGGCGCGCTGCTCACCGAGGTCTGCGACGACCTGGCCCGCCAACTCGTCGCCGACGCCGAAGGCTCCACCAAGTCCATCGCGGTCGAGGTCGTGGGGGCGGCCAGCGAGGACGACGCCGTCGAGGCCGCCCGCGCCGTGGCCCGCAGCAACCTGTTCAAGTGCGCCGTCTACGGCGAGGACCCCAACTGGGGCCGGGCGCTGGCCGCCGTGGGCACCACCCAGGCGGCCTTCGAACCCGACGAGGTCAACCTCGCCGTCAACGGGGTCTGGGTGTGCCGCCGCGGCGCAGTCGGCGACGACCGCAGCAAGGTCGACCTCAGCGGCCGCGACGTCACCGTCACGGTCGACCTGGCGGCCGGCAGCGAGGCCGCCACTGTGTGGACCAACGACCTGACCACCGGCTACGTGCACGAGAACTCCGCCTACAGCTCCTGACAGCACCCGCCCGGCCGCCGGGCGGCGACTCCGGCCGAACACGTTGGAAGGGAGGGAAGAACGGTGCACCCGGGCCCCGCAGGGCGGGGGCCGGCACCGCGAATCCGATGAACTCTCGCAAACAGGCACTGGACAAGGCCAACACGCTGATCGAAGCCCTTCCCTGGCTGAGCCGGTTCCACGGCAGGACCGTCGTGGTCAAGTACGGCGGCAACGCCATGACCGACCCCGCGCTGCGCGAGCGCTTCGCCGAGAACATCGTGTTCCTGCGCTACGCCGGACTGCGCCCCGTCGTGGTGCACGGCGGCGGCCCGCAGATCAGTGCGCACCTGGACCGCCTCGGCGTCACCAGCACCTTCGCCGCCGGGCTGCGCGTCACCACGCCCGAGACCATGGACGTCGTCCGCATGGTGCTAGTCGGCCAGGTCAACCGCGACATCGTCGGGCTCGTCAACGCACACGGTCCCTTCGCGGTCGGCATCTCCGGCGAGGACGCCCACCTGTTCACCGCCGAGCGCAAGTCCGCCTGGATCGACGGCGCCCCGGTCGACCTCGGCCAGGTCGGCGAGGTCGTCGACGTCCAGCCGGGCGTCGTGCGCACCCTGCTCGACGACGGGCGGATCCCGATCGTCTCCAGCGTCGCCCGCGCCGACGAGGGCGTCTTCAACGTCAACGCCGACACCGCCGCCGCAGCGCTCGCCGTGGAGCTCGACGCCGCCAAGCTCGTCGTCCTCACCGACGTCGAGGGCCTCTACGCCGACTATCCGGCCTGCGAGGAACTGATCAGCAGGCTCACCGCAGGAGAGCTGGAGACCATGCTGCCCGAGCTGTCCTCGGGCATGGTGCCGAAGATGGAGGCGTGCCTGAAGGCCGTGCGCGGCGGCGTTCCCCAGGCCCACGTTCTCGACGGGCGCACCCCCGACTCCATGCTGCTGGAGATCTTCACCAACGAGGGCATCGGCACCATGGTCGTCGCCGAGGCCGACGAGCCCACCGAACCCGTGGACATCTTCGAGGGCAGCGACGAATGAGCGCCACGACCGACCTCCAGGCCCGCTTCGACGCGGCGCTGATGCCCAACTACGGCACCCCGCCCGTGGCGATCGCCCGCGGCGAGGGCTCCCGCGTCTACGACGCCGACGGCAAGGCCTACCTGGACCTCATCGCCGGTATCGCCGTCTCCGCACTCGGCCACGGCCACCCGGCGCTGGTGGCCGCGGTGGCCGACCAGGCCGCCGCCGTCGCCCACACCAGCAACCTGTTCCTGCACGAGCGCGAGGTCGAGCTCGCCGAACGCCTCGTCGCGCTCCTCGGCGGCGAGGGCGACGGCGACGTGCGCGTGTTCTTCGCCAACTCCGGAACCGAGGCGAACGAGGCGGCGCTCAAGCTCGTCAAGCGCGCCGCGGGCGAGGGCCGCACCCGGATCGTGGCCACCGACAACAGCTTCCACGGCCGCACCCTCGGCGCGCTCTCCGTCACCGGCAAGGCCGCAATCCGCGACCCCTTCGGCCCCTACGGCACCGACGTGGTCTTCGTGCCCTACGGCGACGCCGACGCCCTGCGCACGGCCGTCGACGCCACCTGCGCCGCCGTCTTCGTCGAACCGGTCCAGGGCGAGGCAGGCGTGGTGCCCGCGCCCGAGGGCTACCTCGCCGAGATCCGCCGCGCCTGCGACGATGCGGGCGCCGCCTTCGTCCTCGACGAGATCCAGAGCGGCATCGGCCGCACCGGCCACTGGTTCGCCCACCAGGCCCACGGCGTCACCCCCGACGTGCTCACGCTCGCCAAAGGGCTCGGCGGCGGGCTGCCCATCGGCGCGTGCGTGGGCTTCGGGCCCTTGGCCACCGCCTTCGCCAAAGGCGACCACGGCTCCACCTTCGGCGGCAACCCCGTCGCCTGCGCCGCCGCCCTGGCGGTGCTCGACACGGTCGAGAACGAGAACCTGCTGGCTTCCGCCGCCGAGCTCGGCACCCTGCTGGAGCGCGAGGCTGCAGCGATCGACCACCCGCTGCTCGCGGGCGTCCGCGGCAGCGGTCTGTGGCGCGCCCTGGTGCTGAGCGCGCCCGCCGCAGCCGCCGTCCAAGCCTCGGCCGCCGCACACGGCTTCCTCGTCAACGCGCTCGCGCCCGACGTGGTGCGGATCGCGCCCCCGCTGACGATCTCCCGCGACGAGGTCCTGGAGTTCACCTCGGCTCTGCCCGCCATCCTCGAGGAGGCACGTTGACCACCCCGTCCCCCCGGCAGGTACGGCACTTCCTGCGCGACGACGACCTCACGTCCGCCGAGCAGGCCGCCGTCCTCGACCTGGCCGACGCCATGAAGAAGGACCCCTACGCCTACCGGCCGCTGGAAGGCCCGCGCACCGTCGCCCTGCTGTTCGACAAGCCCTCGACCCGCACGCGGGTGTCCTTCGCGGTAGGCGTCTCCGAGCTGGGCGGCCACCCGCTGGTCATCGACGCCCAGGGCAGTCAGCTCGGCCGCGGCGAGCCGGTCGAGGACACCGCCCGCGTGCTGGAGCGCCAGGTCGCGGCGGTCGTGTGGCGCACCTTCGCCCAGGTGCGGCTGGAGACCATGGCCTCGGCCGGCGGCGTCCCCGTCGTCAACGCCCTCACCGACACCTACCACCCCTGCCAGATCCTCGCCGACCTGCAGACCGTGCGCGAGCGCAAGGGCAACCTCGCCGGTACCACGCTGACCTACTTCGGCGACGGCGCCAACAACATGGCCCACTCCTACCTCCTGGGATGCGCGCTCGCGGGCATGCACGTGCGCATCGCCGCGCCCGACGGCTACCGGCCCGAGGCCGACGTCCTCTCCCGAGCCGAGGACATCGCCCGCCGCACCGGCGCGTCGATCACCGTCACCGGCGACGCCGCCGCGGCCGCCGCGGGAGCCGACGTGCTGGCCACCGACGTTTGGACCTCGATGGGGCAAGAGGACCAGGCTGAGCAGCGTGCCGCTCCCTTCCGCGACTACGCCGTCGACGAGCAGGCCCTCGCCGCCGCCGCGCCCGGCGCGATCGTGCTGCACTGCCTGCCCGCCCACCGCGGCGAGGAGATCGCGGCCTCGGTCATCGACGGCCCCAACAGCGCCGTGTGGGACCAGGCCGAGAACCGCCGCCACGCCCAGAAGGCGCTCCTGCACTTTCTGCTCGCCGGGAGCACCGCGCCGGCAGCGGGCAGGGAGAGCGACCGACGATGACCGTCGACGGCGCCGGCTCGGCCCCCATGACCAAGACCGCCCGCCACGCCCGCATCAGCGAGGTCCTCACCCGCCACGACGTCCGCTCCCAAGCGGACCTGGCGCGGCTGCTGGCCGAGAGCGGCGTGCAGGTCACCCAGGCCACGCTCTCGCGCGACCTGGATGAGCTCGGAGCGGTCAAGCTGCGCACCGTCGACGGAGAACTCATCTACGTGCTGCCCGGGGAAGGCGGCGAGCGGCTCCAGCGGGCCCGGCCCGACGCGCTCGGCCTGGAGCGCGTCTCCAACGCCCGCCTGACCCGCCTGGCCGAGGACCTCCTGGTCTCGGCCGAGGCCTCGGCCAACATGGTCGTCGTCCGCACACCGCCGGGCGCCGCCCAGTACCTGGCCTCGGCCATCGACCACACCGACTTCCACGCCATCCTCGGCACCATCGCCGGAGACGACACCATCCTGGTGATCTCCCGCGACCCCGGGGGCGGCGAGGAACTGGCATCGGCGCTGCTGCGGCTGGCCGACCGGCGCCCCTGAGGGGCACCGGCCGACCGGGGGCGGCCGCGGCCGCGACGCAGCCGAGAACGTACAAGCAACAAGCAGGGAGAAGGACATGACCGAGCGGGTCGTACTCGCGTACTCGGGGGGCCTGGACACCTCCGTCGCCATCGGCTGGATCGCCGAAGAGACCGGGGCCGAGGTGGTCGCCGTGGCCATCGACTGCGGCCAGGGCGGCGAGGACCTGGACGTGGTCCGCCAGCGGGCCCTCGACTGCGGGGCGGTCGAAGCAGTCGTCGCCGACGCCAAGGACGAGTTCGCCGGGCAGTACTGTGTCCCCGCCCTGCAGGCGAACGCGCTCTACATGGACCGCTACCCGCTGGTCTCGGCGCTGTCGCGGCCGCTGATCGTCAAGCACCTGGCCGAGGCCGCGCGCTACCACAACGCCACGATGGTCTCCCACGGCTGCACCGGCAAGGGCAACGACCAGGTGCGCTTCGAGGCCGGCCTGGCGGCGCTGTTCCCCGAGCTCAAGGTGGTCGCGCCCGTGCGCGACTCCGGCATGACCCGGGACAAGGCCATCGCCTTCGCCGAGGAGAAGGGCCTGCCCATCGACGTCTCCAAGAAGTCGCCCTACTCCATCGACCAGAACCTCTTCGGCCGCGCAGTCGAGACCGGGTTCCTGGAGGACATCTGGAACGGGCCCATCGAGGACGTCTACGCCTACACCGACAACCCCGCCGAGCAGCGCGAGCCCGACGAGCTGGTCATCACCTTCACCGCCGGGATTCCGACCGCCATCGACGGCAAGGAGCTCTCCCCGCTGCAGGTCATCGAGGAGATGAACCGGCGCGCCGGCGCACAGGGCGTGGGCCGCATCGACATGGTCGAGGACCGGCTCGTGGGCATCAAGAGCCGCGAGGTCTACGAGGCGCCCGGTGCGGTCGCGCTCATCGCCGCCCACCAGGAGCTGGAGAGCGTCACCGTCGAGCGCGAGCTGGCCCGGTTCAAGCGGGGCGTCGACCAGCGCTGGGGTGAGCTGGTCTACGACGGCCTGTGGTTCTCCCCGCTCAAGGAGGCCCTCGACGGGTTCATCGCCCAGGCCAACCAGCAGGTCACCGGCGACATCCGGATGGTGCTGCACGGCGGCCGGGCCGTGGTCACCGGGCGGCGCAGCGACTCCTCGCTCTACGACTACGACCTCGCCACCTACGACACCGGGGACACCTACGACCAGTCCATGGCGCGCGGCTTCATCGACGTCTGGAGCATGCCCGCCAAGATCGCCAACCTGCGGGACCGCCGCCAGGGGTGAGCCCGCAGGGCCTGCACCGCGCGGCCTCCCGCTCACGCCCCCGTCGATCCCCGCAGTCCGGGTTCCGGGCTGCACCCGGTTCCGGGCGCGCGCGCCCGGAACCGGCCGACCCCACGACAGAACGCAAAGGACCCCGACCGTGGCCAACGAGAGCGACACCGAGGTCACCCGCCTGTGGGGCGGCCGCTTCGCCGGCGGCCCCTCCGAGGCGCTCGCCCGTCTCTCCCTCAGCACCCACTTCGACTGGCGCCTCGCCCGCCACGACATCGCCGGCTCGCGCGCGCACGCGCGCGTGCTGCACACCGCAGGACTGCTCACCGGCGGCGAACTGGCGGCGATGCTGGAGGGCCTGGACCGGCTGGAGACCGACGTGGCCTCGGGATCCTTCACCCCCGTACTGGCCGACGAGGACGTGCACACCGCCCTGGAGCGCGGCTTCATCGAACGCGTGGGCCCCGAGCTGGGCGGGCGGCTGCGCGCCGGGCGCTCGCGCAACGACCAGATCGCCACCATGGTGCGGATGTACCTGCGCGAGCAGGCGCGCGCCGTCGCCGGTGAGCTGCTCGACCTCGCTTCGGCGCTGGCCGACCAGGCCGCGGCCAACATCGCCGTGCCCATGTCCGGCCGCACGCACCTGCAGCACGCCCAGCCGGTGCTGCTGGCCCATCACCTGCTCGCGCACGCCTGGCCGCTGCTGCGCGACGTGGAGCGGCTGCGCGACTGGGACGGCCGTGCCGCCGTCTCGGCCTACGGGTCGGGCGCGCTGGCGGGCTCGTCGCTTGGCCTGGACCCCGAGGCGGTCGCCGCCGAGCTCGGCTTCCCCGATTCGGCCGAGAACTCCATCGACGGCACCGCCGCGCGCGACGTCGTGGCGGAGTTCGCGTTCGTCGGGGCGATGACCGGCGTCGACCTGTCGCGGCTGGCCGAGGAGATCATCCTGTGGGCCACCAAGGAGTTCTCCTTCGCGGTCCTGGACGACGCGTTCTCCACCGGCTCCTCGATCATGCCGCAGAAGAAGAACCCCGACGTCGCCGAACTGGCCCGCGGCAAGTCCGGCCGCCTCATCGGCGACCTGGCCGGGCTGCTGGGCACCCTCAAGGGGCTTCCGCTGGCCTACAACCGCGACCTGCAGGAGGACAAGGAGCCCGTCTTCGACACGGTCGACACCCTGACCCTGCTGCTGCCGGCCTTCACCGGCATGGTCGCCACCCTGCGGTTCAACGGTGAGCGGATGGCGGAGCTGGCCCCGCAGGGGTTCTCTCTGGCCACCGACATCGCCGAGTGGCTGGTGCGCAAGCGGGTCCCCTTCCGCGAGGCGCACGAGATCGCGGGAGCCTGCGTCCGCGTGTGCGAGGAGCGGGGCGTCGACCTTCCCGACCTCACCGACGCCGACCTCGCCGGCATCTCGCCGCACCTGGATCCCGGGGTCCGCGAGGTCCTCACCGTCGCCGGGTCGCTGGCGTCGCGTTCGGCCAAGGGAGGCACCGCACCGGTGCGCGTGGCCGAGCAGCTGGAGCGCCTCCGCTCCCGGATCGCCGGACACCGCGCGTTCGCGGAGGCGAAGCCGGAGTAGCGGCCGGTCGAGCCGGCCGGAACCGGCGGGCGGGGATCGGGCGGCCCGCAC